>NZ_BMFT01000003.1 GCF_014639155.1 Paenibacillus segetis | reverse complement strand
CCCCTTGAAGACGACGAGGTAGATAGGTTGGAGGTGGAAGTGCAGCAATGCATGGAGCTGACCAATACTAATCGGTCGAGGGCTTATCCTAAAGCTTTACGATTATATCGTAAGCATAGGCGATTACACACTACACACAATGAATTTCGTATCCAGTTTTCAGGCGATCAAGCCTGGAACAAATATTCCCTGATAGCTCAGTTGGTAGAGCACTCGACTGTTAATCGAGTTGTCACAGGTTCGAGTCCTGTTCGGGGAGCCATATGGAGAGGTGTCCGAGTTTGGCCGAAGGAGCACGATTGGAAATCGTGTAGGCGTCACAAGCGTCTCGAGGGTTCGAATCCCTCTCTCTCCGCCACTATATTCTTATAGTGCATGGTATTATATCTATTACGGCCCGTTGGTCAAGCGGTTAAGACACCTCCCTTTCACGGAGGTAACAGGGGTTCGATTCCCCTACGGGTCACCATTATTTATAACTTGATTTAACATTGTCCTATCTGTTACAATTAAAGTTGTCTTTTCCCGGAGGCTTAGCTCAGCTGGGAGAGCATCTGCCTTACAAGCAGAGGGTCGGGGGTTCGAACCCCTCAGCCTCCACCATGAATACAAAATGAATACTTTTTACTGACGCGGGGTGGAGCAGCCCGGTAGCTCGTCGGGCTCATAACCCGAAGGCCGCAGGTTCAAATCCTGCCCCCGCAATTGTTTTACCTTAGTGTGGAGCCGTGGTGTAGAGGCCTAACATGCCTGCCTGTCACGCAGGAGACCGCGGGTTCGAATCCCGTCGGCTCCGCCATTATTTTCTAACTTATATGGCTCGGTAGCTCAGTCGGTAGAGCAGAGGACTGAAAATCCTCGTGTCGGCGGTTCGATTCCGTCCCGAGCCACCATTTAAGTAAAACAAACAAATGAATATGCCGTTGTAGCTCAACTGGTAGAGCAACTGACTTGTAATCAGTAGGTTGGGGGTTCAAGTCCTCTCGACGGCACCATTATGGAGGCTTAGTGAAGTGGCTAAACACGGCAGACTGTAAATCTGCTCTCTCCGAGTTCGGTGGTTCGAATCCATCAGCCTCCACCATTTCTTTAGGGGCATAGTTTAAAGGTAGAACAAAGGTCTCCAAAACCTTTGGTGTGGGTTCAATTCCTGCTGCCCCTGCCAATGATTTACCTAAACATTTAAATATGGCGATCGTGGCGAAGGGGTTAACGCACCGGTTTGTGGATCCGGCATTCGTGGGTTCAAGTCCCATCGGTCGCCCCATTTACTTTAAAATGTTACATTGGCGATTGCCTTTTGGATTTTGATCTTAAGGTTATTTTTTTTCTTGTATGGCGATCGTGGCGAAGGGGTTAACGCACCGGTTTGTGGATCCGGCATTCGTGGGTTCAAGTCCCATCGGTCGCCCCACTTATATTACTTAATTGATGTTGGGGATTAGCCAAGCGGTAAGGCAACGGACTTTGACTCCGTCACTCATAGGTTCGAATCCTATATCCCCAGCCATTCATATGCGGACGTGGCTCAGCGGTAGAGCATCGCCTTGCCAAGGCGAGGGTCGCGGGTTCGATTCCCGTCGTCCGCTCCATATATTACGGCGCCATAGCCAAGTGGTAAGGCACAGCTCTGCAAAAGCTTTATCCCCAGTTCAAATCTGGGTGGCGCCTCCATAATTTTACACTTGCGGGAGTGGCGGAATCGGCAGACGCACAGGACTTAAAATCCTGCGGTAGGTGACTATCGTACCAGTTCAAGTCTGGTCTTCCGCATCGTTTTGATTAACAACAGAATACTTCTTTATTTGCCGGTGTGGCGGAATGGCAGACGCGCTCGACTCAAAATCGAGTACGTTAGTCAAAGAATTAACCGCTAAAGTCTTGGTATGATTGTTTTTTTTTATAAGATTTTTTCAAAGTTCTCTCCTTCAGTTCTCTCCTTTATCTAGAGGAGTTATGGAGAAATAATAATTTGCCGGCGTGGCGGAATGGCAGACGCGAACGACTCAAAATCGTTTGGGAAACCGTGGAGGTTCGAGTCCTCTCGCCGGTATACTTTAACTAAGACAGTTCACTAGGAATTATTCTAATGGACTGTCTTTTATTTTTAGGACTTGATTCATAACATTAGCTGAAGAAATTTTTGAACTGTACTCCAGGTGTGCGTAAATGTTTGCAGTAGTGGAGTAGTCGCTGTGGCCTAACCATTCTTGTACTTCTTTCATACTAACCCCGTTGGCCAACAATAATGTAGCGCAACTATGTCGCAGATCATGATACCGAATATGTCGCAGACCATTCTTTCTAAGAACCAGAGCAAAGTGCTGAGATATATAATTGGGCTTGGTAAGGTGGCCCATCTCATCAACGCTAATATAGGCCAGATGCTCTGTACAGTAAGAATCGCCGCATACCCGCCGGTTTATCTCTTGCTGCTGTTTAAGACGCACTAGGAGGTCATAGAATGCATCTACAAGGGGAAGGGTTCGTCTACTCGGTTTGTTTTTTGTACGGTCCTTTGCGATAGTAATCAGCTTTCCATTAAGAGACGCAGTAGTTACAGTGTGCTTAACAGTAATTGTACGGTGAACCATATCAATTGCTGTCCATTTTACTCCCAATGCTTCACTTCTCCGCATTCCGTAAAAAGCAGCCAGGATTATCGAAAGCTCAATCTGGGTACCTCTCACAATTTCCAATAGTTGATTTACTTCTTCAGCAGTATAAGAGCTGCCGACGAAAGGTTCTTTTTTTGGTCGAAGTACTTTATCTGCTGGATTAGATGAGATTCGTTCTGTTATAAAAGCATATTGAAGGGCAGAACGGATATTGGCATGATAATGAATTACAGTATTGGCTTTGACGTTCAATTCAGTGAAAGCATATTTATAAAAATCCTGTATATGATATGGCTTCAGACTTAAAAGGGAGATTCCTTTTTCTCGAAAATAAGGAACTATTCTAACCTGGACAGCATTGGTATAAGAAATGTAAGTGATAAGTTCGATACTAGGCTTTACAATTTCAAGCCATTCAAGCATAAAATCAGCGAATAAAATGTCATCTGGGTCTATTGGTGTTTTAGTATCTGGTATAACACTAGTTGTAAATTCGTCAATTTTACCTGCTGGTTCTGAGAGCAGTTTAATCTCTTCTTCATCGCTAGGTTCGGAAAAACTTTTTCGTACTTCTAAAAGCATAATTTCTGCTCGTTTTTTGTTTCCTTTAATCGAAAGCCCAGTCGGAATCCACTTGGGTTTCCGTTTGCCATTTTCATCTTTACAATTTAATACAATATAAAATAAACCTTTCTTTTTTTGTAGATGGCCTGCAATCAACTTCGTCCCTCCTTAGTTTTGCAACCCACACACTTCTACCATCGACACCTTAACTATAGCATAGCAAAAAAAAATTCAATGCAGTAAAGTGTTGAAGTGAAGGCGGGTTTTATAAGTGATAGGAGGTAAGGGGATATTGATTTTAAGAACTCAATATTTTCTGCTAATTTTGAAGTGATGTGAGAATTGTTATGAATCAGTCAATAAGCTGCTTATCGTTGATGCCAAGCCGCAAGACGTACATATCTCTTATTAAGTACTATATCGATAAAGAAATAAAACAGATATTCGACAGCCCTCTTTAAAGAATTTTAATATGGATTATTGTGATGAACGAAAAAAATGTTCTCATGATTACAACAGATGGTTTGCTAAAGAGAAAGCGGAAATGGAAGTGAATCTTGCATTTATAAAATAGACATGGTTAATACAATATAGTTAGGCACTCTGTCAGCTTTTGAAGCTATATAAACCGCAATTAAGATTATAACCTGGCAAGCAGTCGATCGACGCTTCCTAGCGGTTGCTTATTGATACGCTTCATAAATTGACTTACATGAAGTCGAATCTTATAAAATTTCTCAAAAAAGATGTTGTTCACCACGTCCGCTTTGAGCCACAACCATAACCCTTCCACCGGATTAAGGTTAGGACTATGCGGCGGCAGAAAGACTAACTGCAGACGAGGATGATCCTTCAAAAAAGGCTGTAACTCCGTGGCGTGATGAATCCGGCTATTGTCCAGAATCAAGGCGATTTCCCCACTCGAATACGCTGAGAGAAGATCTTGAAGAAATCGAATAAAAGCTGCAGTATCCGCCTTTTCTTCTTCCCGATGATGGACTTGCCCGGTTTCATAATTAATGGCACCAAATAACTTGGCTCCTTCGTGTTTACCGTACGTTGACACTTTGCGTTGCTTGCCATGCGGAAACCAACTGTATTGCAAGGCTTGATAAGACCGGATCATCGATTCGTCTTCAAAGAGAAAATGACTGATTTTTTCGGCTTCAACCTGTTTTTTGAGCGCTGCAAAGGTGTGTTTTTTGAAATACGCTTGAGCATCTTCGTCCGCATTGGCCAGCGTATAGGTTGCTTTGGTAAAGCTGAAATTCATTCGTTTTAGCATAGCGCTAATCCCACGCACGCTCATTTTGACGTCAAATTATTGTAGGGTCTGTTCTGCAACTAGCGGTAGTGTCCAGGTATACAGAGCTTCAAAACCCATATCTACTGGTTGTTGCTGTTCCAGCATCGCCGCTAACTGTTTACGCTGTTCCTCCGTGAGTTTTGTCGGTTGTCCAGGAGAGTGTTCCATCTGTAGACCGCTCAAGCCTTCCGACTGGTACGAATACCAATACCGACTGATGGTATGACGTCCACGGCTCAGGAGTTCACCGATCTCATCGAAAGTATGTCCTTCCAAACGTAGACGGACCGCCAGATATCTTTCATAGAGCCGTTTATTTGAATCTTGTTTCATCGCTACATTCAATTGTTCGATTTCGTTGGTATTCATTTCATCGCCGCCTTGGATGGTATTGCTATTCATTCTCCGATTTGGCGATTAGAATGACTTCGGTTCTTTCTTAATTGCGTTCTATATAGATAGTTTTGTCCAAAGAAATATAGGATATGACTTAAAATCCTGCGGTACGTGAGTACCGTACGGGTTCGACCCCCGTCCTCGGCATCCTTGGTTTATAAGGTCTTTTTCCGAAAAACCTTGTTTTTTGAAGTGACTTGGGAGAGAACTTTTTATCCAGTTCTCTCCTGTAGTTCTCTCCTTTTTCTGAAAGAGAGACAATCGTGTTAAAGCGCTATTTCTCCTGATATGGAGGAGGATGCGCTTTTTTTAATTTAAAAAATTTAGAACTCCGTCCATTGTTTTTGCCGCAGAGACCTTGGATTTGTACTCTAGATGAGAATACGTATTTGCTGTTGTATTATAATTGCTATGACCCAACCATTCCTGTACTTCCTTCTTGCTTACACCATTTGCGAGCAATAAGATTGCGCAACTATGCCTTAAATCTTGAAAGCGAATATGACGAAAACTATGTTTTTTCAGAGTACTGGTAAAGTTTTGCGTGACATATCCAGGCTTTACTCGCTGTCCCATTTTGTCTAAGTAGATGTATTGCTCGTATTGGGTGCAATAGGAATCTCCGCAAATAACTTTGTTTAGTTTTTGCTGCTCAAGAATACGTTTCAACAAATCTTCAAAAGTTGGCACAAGAGGTAATGTACGGCGGCTGGGTTTATTTTTCGCCCGATCTTTCTCTACAATGTGTTCATGCCCTTCAAAGTAAACCGGAGTAACAGTGTGCTTGATGCTTATTGTCTTATTAATAAAATCAATCGCGGTCCACTTCAATCCAATGATTTCACTTCTTCGTAATCCATAAAAAGAAGCGAGAATTACTGCCAGTTCAATAAGCTGCCCTTTAACTTTGTTGAAAAGTAAGTTGATTTCTTCGTTGTTATAAAAACTTCCAACAAATTCGATTTTCTTCGGACCTTCCACTATATCCGCCGGGTTTATGTTGATTAAATTGTTTTTTAAAGCATACTTTAGGGCGGTATGGATATTAGCATGATAGTGGATCACCGTATTCGTCGTAACGCCATTTTCATCTAGCTCATACTGATAATAATCTTGTAGGTGACTTGGCAACAGTTCCTTTAGATGTAGTCCCAAATTTTCGAAATAAGGATTAATGTGATTTACGACAACATTGTGGTACGAAGCAAAGGTAATGAACTCAACTTTATACCTCATCATGGCAAGCCATTTCAACATAAAGTCAACGAATAGAGGATCTTTATCAGATTTTTCTGTAGGTGCCTCTTTTTTTGTGTTTCTTGGACAAAGCGATGTTCTTTCTCTTTTTCAACGGTAGTTTTGAAGGTGCGACGCATTTCGATTAACATTGCTTCGGCGCGCTTTTTATTGCCCTTTACCGGTAAGCCAGTAGGAATCCACTTTGGTTTGCGCTTGCCTTCCTCATTTTTGCAATTAAGAACAATGTAAAAAAGATCTTTCTTTTCTTGTAGGTGGCCTGCTATCAAAACTTTTCCCTCCTGAATATGCAGCCAAACTCCTACCATTGACTACTTTAATATAACATAGTTGAGAGTTTTGATTCAATGCAGTAAAGCGTTAAAGTTTGAGGTCTTTTTATTACCTATACTGATTGCGAGGTATTCAATGATATGGATTTTAGGTATCTTGTATATTTTTCCTATTCTAAAGTGTCCTATACGACCAGCCTGTAGAAGTTTATAGGCAGTTTTTTTACTGATATCTCCGAGCATGAGACATAGCTGATCAATATTAACTACATCAGGATAATCCTGATACATAAATTTTAGAATTGATTTTAGTTCAGCAAACTGTAAATCAGTATGCATACAAAGCTCCTCCTGATTAATATTCAAATATGCAGGTGTATTGAATGCTTGTGTGAATATGCAAGAATATATGGCCATCTTATAGATACCCTATTCAAGCTGCCGATGGTTAAGCGGCATCATAGCTTGTTAAGCTCCCCCTCTTCCGAGCAGGCTACCCCCAATACAGTGACGTTGGCCGGGTAGAAGTATCATTATCCCAAATGTCAACTATGGCGAATCATCCCACCACAGGATGATTTATGCCGGAAATTTATCGCTTAGGTTAAGATTTAACCTTCATGGCGTATCCGCATTGTCGCTTCTGTTTAACAGAGACATAAGGAACGTGCTTGAATAGGATTATATGTTATTTTCAATGAACAAAAAGTTTTAGCAAGTAGCCTAGTTATCGTGTGATGGCTACTACAATATAAATTGGAAAATGAACCTGAAATAGCAACTGAATAAATTAGTTTCTTATATCCGTTCGATAAATGAGAGAATATATAAATTATTCAGGAAGTAATGAGGAAACGCTATTAATAATAATATGAGAATACAATTTTGCTAATCAAATTTATGTTTTTTTTAGGTATCGACTAAGATCAAAACGTCGAAGCGCCAAAATGAACTCAAGAGTTAAGTGTTGTTTACAATCCTCATCTAAATGCCCATTTTTCATTGAGTACTTATTAATTAATGGTTGATATTGTAAGACTAGCTCAGCTTCGGCATTTTGATTGCCATTTTGCGCTAGCTCAATTAAGTCAATAAATTCATCCATGAGTCGTCATTCCCTCTAGTAGAAATTTAGGTAGAAGCGTGTTGTTATTTACAAATACAATAAAAGTTTATCTTTTATCTTAGATAATGTGTGTGCCTTAACTTTACTGATCGCTTGTCTTGTTACTCCTAAACTAATAGCTATTTCTTTATCAGTTAGGTCTTTGCAATACTTCATACGTAAAACTTTTTTTTCGATATTGCTTAGGTTTAGCTCGTCAATAATTTGAGTTAAGAATGAATGCTCTTCTACTTGAATGGAAGATGAAAAGTTTATATTAACACTGACGCTATAAAGAGATTTCTCATCAAGCGGTACAATTCGTGCAGAATAATATTTGTACCTTTCTGAAGTAATCTCTACTGGCTCGCTGTAAACAAAGCTTCGCGTAACTGCTGAATCCTTTCTGAATTGCATTATTTTCGTCATTACTATTAGGCATACTTTCATCTCCTCTCAGCAAAATAAATAGGAAAGACTGATGAAAAAGGCAACTTTAAACGCAAAAAAATGTAAAATAAAAGATTTGTAGTATTTTTTTTTGTATTAAAATGTCGATAATAAAAAGCCACAGATTCTGTTTGCGGCTTTTGGGGGATGACCTTTATTTGTTTTAAGGGTGTATATGGAATTTTAGGGTATATTGGTAAAACTTATTTCTCAAAATGTGAAAATAATAACATTGTTACTTAAAATCGTAACCTGTATGGATCATTATAATTCTTTTGAATAATACAGTAAACAACATAAAAAATATTGCAGTTGTTGTTTTCGATCTTGGTTATTGCCGACTAGTTTATAGCAATATGAACTTGAATAACTTGAAGCCTTAATTTATGACATCATAGAATCCCTACGTTTCTGTTCCTCATATTCACTAACACTCATTTTTTGTAATGTCATTTGTACTTTTAGTCCACCTTGAACGTTTCCTTCGAGATAGAGACCATATTCAGTACCGTAAAACAACTTTAGTCTTTGGTGTAAATTCTTAAGTCCATAGCTTCCATAGATTGTTGAAAAGGGTCATTTATTTTTTGTTTAGGCTTACAATATCTTTTTCTACCATTCCAAACCCATTATCCTTCATTATTAACACTATTTTATAATCACTCGTAGATTTTCCTATATAGCGAATCAAACTATCGTTTCCGAGTAGAAAGATCCGACAACTCGTTAGTAATTGCTAGCAAGACAGCATCCTCTTTTACAGTGGAAAATTTGGTTAACTACGGCCCTGCTACCATGACAACTGGTTATTTTTATGAGAACAACAGTTAAGTCTCAACGGGAGTCAGAAATTTCAGTTACAACGGGAATGACATTATTATTCAAATGAACGAATACGAAACAGTCTTTATAGAGATGGCGAATATTATACCGGCATTAAGTACGACATTTGCTATCCAGGATGACTTTAATAATCAAACATCAGGAGCATCTCCATCTGGCTGGACAACTTCGGGATTGAGCGAGGCAAGTATCACTATTACTAATAAGCCGGGTTATTTTGGATAAGAGTCTTCGTATCAGTCGTTCATCGACCTCAACCGGACAATCGTAGAAAAATCATTCGTTCCATTGAGCGAAATTATTAAGGTAGAGATGAAGGTTCGCACAGATGCGACGGACAAATGGTTTAGTGCGCCATCAATTTACGATAGCAACGGCACTGCTGCTGTAAATCTGGCCTTTGATGTTGCAGGGAAAATCTCATATCAAAACTCAAGCGGGACGGCATTACAATCGTATTCGTCTAAGACTTGGTATAAGATTCTACTCGTAATTAATACAGATAAGTAAACTTTTGTTTTAAATGTTAATGGGGTAAAGCTATTGAATCAAGAGGCGCTTACAACATCTGTAGCGAACATTGCCAAGGTGAAGTTTAATACCGAGAATGCAGCAGGGGCTTCCGATTTCGATAATGTCAAAGGCTATCAGCAAAACGTTAGCGACAAACTTACTATTACGATATGGGAAGTGGGCCTGTTGCGGATGGCTATATACAGGTTACCTCTTCCATCCAATTCAGTTCCGCAACTGGTTATGGGTTGTCCGGTAGTGGACTAGATCAGCGCAACCGGAACATTTCAGAGTCTTTTAAGGCGGATTTTGTCTTCAGTAAAAGTACTTATACTTTCTCCAAGACATTGAATAACGGAATGTATGAGGTGCGAGTACTAATAGGAGACGCCACTGCTGCTCAGTGTGGAAATATATCCGTTAATGCAGAGGGGCACACGAAAGTTCAAAGTTTAACTACTTTGACTGGTGAGTTTAAAAAAGAAGTGTTTCTATTTACCGTGGAGGATGGGCAACTTGATCTTGAATTCGCTGCAACAGGAACCGATACATCAGCGCGAGTGAATGCTATATAAATTACTCCTACTCAGTATTTCTATGATATGGGTAACGGTCCTGTAGAAACAGGTTATGAGCAGGTGACTCCAACAACATTGTTTGAAGATACCAATGATTATGGATTGGCAGGTACAAGTTTAGATCAAAGGAATAGAAATAATTCCGACGCTTTGAAGAGAGAGTTCATATTTAGTAAGAATCCCTTTGGCTTTTCAAAGATTGTTGAAAATGGAACATATGAGGTGGAGGTTCTGATTGGGGATGCCACTTCAGCTTAAACTGGAAGCATTAAAGGCCGAAGGGTAAACAAAGCTTCAGAATATTACAGCAGCAAGCGGAGTATTCAAAGAGGAGGTATTCAATATAACGGTATCGGATGGAAAGTTGGATCTGGAGTTTTCAGCAAGTACATCTATATAAGACATAAGTAAAGTTGTTGATCCCTAGTCCCTTAGCAATATCAACTATGCATTTACTTTATTATTTTGAATGGAATAATAATTTTTTTTGTTACAAAAAAAGTATTGTGGTGATATATATGAAGTTTACAAAATTGTATACTCCATTTCAGAAACGAAATGATTGAAATAAGGAGGAAAAATATATTTATCAATGTAAGCGTTAACTTTATATGCAGAATGATTTATATTTGGGAAATTAAATTTTGATTTTATACGTGTTGGAGGGGAAAATGATGAAATAATATATAAGCAGAAGTAAATGCAAGCTCATTCCAAAATGATTAAATTCAATTCGCAGGATCAGGTGAAGCAAATAGGAAGGGTTAACTTGTTTAAGTAATTTAGATTTAAAGTCAATTACTTAGCTGAATAACACTGTATTATGAGGTAAATATGATATTTGAAAAAGTTAGATGCATAATTCTGAGTGAATATGGAGGATTACAAAATGGGGAAAGCTGATAAAAAAATATGTAGGGAAGAAGCAGGTACAGGGAATATAGTGGGGATTGATAAAAGGATACCTTTTGGGGAAAAATTTTCTCTTGCATCATTAACAGGAGTAACAACATTTTATATTACTATGATAGGCACTTGGTTATTATTTTATTATACGGATATCATGAAGATAAATGCAGCATACGTAGGGGGAATGTTTGTTGTAATCAGAATTTTGGATGCCGTAGTAACACCTGTTTTTGGTATATATCTTGATAGACAAAATACCCGATGGGGTAAGTATAAACCATGGGTTATACTTATATTGATGGGGTTGGCCTTTTTTGGATTTTTTACCTTTATACCGGTTAATTTCGGAGAAGTAGGCAATATCATATATGTTACAGTGACATATTCCATTTTTAGCCTCTTTATGTCCTTGAACCAGGGGCCAGGGCTCGGTCTGACAACAGCAACAACAAAAGTTCAGGAAGACAGAATGAATATTTCAATTTGGAGTTTTGCAATATTGTTGATTGCTTCGATAACTGTAAATGTGGGAACGCTTCCAATAATTAATGCATTGGGAAGTGGAAACCAGGCAGTAGGGTTTAGAACGTTTATGATGATTGCAATGATAATTACTATTATTTATACGCTAGTAGTCATGCGTGTTTCAAAAGAAAGATTTGTAGTTACTAAAGAAAACACAGGTAAGATGGATATTAAAACGTCATTAGGATTATTTTTAAAAAATAAATATGCAGTTATTGCAGTGGTATATTCTTTTACAATAAATCTGAGTTCTGCTATTCGCTCAGGAGTTGGTATTTATTATTATAAATACTACTTTAATGATGAAAATATGATGATCACAATGGGGCTTATACAGCTACTTCCTTTGATTATTGGAGTAGCCTTAAGCTCAATTATGACAAAAAAATTAGGGCTCAAAAAGATAATGCTCGTTTCGGTAATTTTTAGTATGGTGACAGGCACTTTAATGTTCTTTGTACCCCCAACTGCGACTGGAAAAATAATGTTTTATATACTTAATGTTATCGGCGGGACTGTGACTGGGATAGCATCACCGGTACAAGGAACAATGACGCCACTTGCAGCAGATTATGGCGAATATAAATTTAATATGAGTAGTGGAGGCTTTATTGGTTCATTAAGTGGTTTCGCACAGACATTAAGCACTGCTGTTGCAGGAGGTTTTACAGCTATTACATTGTCTGCGGTTCATTATGTACCAAATGTTCCCCAGACAGCGACAGCATTGTGGGGGATTAAAGTTTTGATGAGTATCATACCAGCAGTTATCACCCTATTGGGTCTTATTTTGATCAAATGGGATATGACGGATGATAAACATAAAGCAATAATTAACGAAATAAATCAACGAAGAAGTGAAAAATCAGCATAAAAAAATAAGGTCCATTCGAGATTCTGAGGAATCCGCATCCAGATGATGAAACAAACACATCCTTTCACTCGCAGGTCTCGTCAGTGTTTAAGGGGGATGGGAAAAAGGATCTGTATATCATTATAGCTGACAGATGGCTGCCACATGTGATGGATCTAAAATAAAGTGAATACGCTTCGATGATTGAATCGATATTTAACCCTGGGCACTTCCCAACCAGATTTTGAAAAGATGGCTGTTATGAATCACATGGGTTCATCTACATCGGATTATGTTTGGCTGCCAATCCGGTTCGACGGGAAAATGGCTTTTCTGGATTGGAAGGATGAGTGGAAAATAGAAGACTATGAGTAATTAAAAGCAAGTTGGAGTAATCGCAGTATTGCCTGTTCTTCATTCATAACAAAAATAATACAAATCGATAAGTTCAAGGTATTTAAGCCGCTGAAGCCAATAATTAATGTCATTCTCATCAACTAATGAAGAAATTGAGGACTATTCCATACGGAGCAATACTTTCAGTAGGGAATAGTCTACCGGTTAAAGATTCCTCAAAATCAAATCCCACTTCTTCTTAATAATTAGAATAGGCAACCGAAATTAGACCAATAGAAAGAAGGTAATTACCTTGGAATTAAAAGATCACGTAAAGCTTGTAGATCTAATACAGAAAGCAAAACTATGTAGTGGTGATGTGTATTATAAAAGTGGAGAAGGCGATGTACTTAACTTGAAATCGCTTCTTACACAATTATTACTGCAGTCCATTGTAGATACTGATTCATCAATTCTAGCGGGAGGGCAAATTGTGTGTTTCAACGATGATGAGGCCATTCATTTTTCTGAGTACGTTAAAGACACTAAGAAGTAGTATTTGGTTGCTAGCGCTGCCTTGCACAATTATATGGCTGGCTGCTGATAATCAGATATAACATCAATGAGTCAAGTGCGAGTATACGATGATTGCAGTTTGTGAGATGGATTTAAGGGCGGTGCTACAAAAAAATGAAAAAATACATTCACAAGAGAATAAGCATTTCAATGAAATTGGTCTTGTTTGTTCTTGGTGTACTCATCGCGACATTCTTGCTGCTAATAGGCTTTACTCTTCTGCTTCGATACATTGGTATTATTTCACTTACATCTTCTCCAAGTAAAAGAAATGGAGGCATTCTGTTTACGGTTGTTTTTCTCTCAGGATTTTATATATTGATAGCTACTTCTATTACTACCTTTCTCAGCCATAGAGTATTAAATCCCATAAGTAAGGTTATTGAATCCATCCATAGAGTTGCAGGTGGAGATTTTAGCGTTGAGGTGGATTTGAAAGGAAGCAACGAGTTGGAAGAAGTTTCTATTAATTTAAATAAAATGATTAGAACACTGTCAGGTATTGAGACACTGCGAAACGATTTAATTAATAACTTTTCACATGAATTTAAAACACCTATTGGTTCCATATGCGGTTTTGCCCAAATGCTAAAAAAAGATACATTGTCAGAAAAAGAAAAACGGGAATATATTGACGCTGTCATTGAGGAATCCGAGCAATTAGCCTCGCTTATCGGCAGTGTACTTACTTTGGCAAAGTATGAGAATCTTGAATTCATGATGGATAAAACTTCATTTAGGCTTGATGAACAGGTCAGAAATACAATCATTTTGATGGAGCTCGAGTGGTCTGAAAAGAATATTACCGTCAATACCCACTTGGATGAAACGGTTTATAATGGGAATGAGGATATGACAAATCAAATTTGGGACAATTTGTTAGATAATGCAATCAAATTTTCCCATGAGAATGGCTTGATAAATATTATCGTTTTTTTAATGATTATACAAACTGCCCTAAGTCATCTGCTCTCCGGTGGTATTCATATTTCATCTGTCGCTGTGTTATATCAGAATGGTCAGGAGAAGCGATGTATTTCCATAAAACTGTATAGGAATTGCTGAGGAGACAAATCGACTGGATGTACTGCCGAAGGATATTAATCGAAAGAAAACAACTTCAAGCAGCTAAAGTGTTAAGAAGATAAGCTGTTAATAATGTCCATAAAAGACATCAGTCTTCACTTTGAGGTGGATATCTTTATTGAGATTTAAACGGAATTCTGCTAAATAATCGTCGGAAATCTGCTAGATAAGAAATATTTGGAATTGTATAGTTTTTTGAGGCTAACATAAAAGCAAAGATAATTCATGTTTAGAGGAGGAATTTAAATGATTCAAGAAACTTACTCGCTTTGGACAAAAGAAGAATTCGCGTATCCGGTTGTAGGAGAGTTTATACCCAATATAGTCACTTATATTCACGATGATCAACAGGTACGGCCTGCAATACTAGTTGTTCCAGGCGGAGGATATTGTGCTGTTTCTAATTCTGAAGGGGAAGTTGTTGCAAAGGAATTTTATAATAAAGGATATAATACATTTGTCGTTACTTACACGACCAATCTCTTAATGAACATACCATTAAAATGGCAACCATTGAGGGATTTATCTAAAGCAATCATGCTTGTCAGAAAAAATGCAAAGCGATTTCATATTCATACGGACCAAATAGCAGTATGTGGTTTTTCTGCTGGTGGACATCTGACAGGCAGTCTAGCAGTTCATTATGGTGACAATGAGTTGAAAATTAAAGAGGATTTTAATAGAATAAGTAATCGCCCAGATGCTGTAATCTTATCGTACCCAGTGATTACAACTGGAGAAAAAGCTCACCGAGATTCATTCATGGCTCTCTTGGGTAAGGACGCGTCAGATCAAGAGTTAGCGTATATGTCTTTAGAAAAACATGTTACTTCCACCACTCCTCCTGTATTTTTATGGCATACGGCGACAGATGAAGCCGTGCCAGTAGAAAATAGTATACTTTTTGCTGATGCATGCAAAGAACAAGGTGTACCTTATGAAATTCATGTGTTTTCAGAAGGTCAACATGGATTGTCGCTTGCGAATGAGGAATGGGCTTCTTACAGTTATGGCGGGGATTACACGATGCAGCAGTTATTTGAGACGTTGCAGAATTTGGTTGATAACGGTATCGAATTACCTGAGCCTTTTAACATGTTTGGTCATATTCCTAAAGGTTTGAGCATAAAAGAAGTTTTTAAAAATGCTGTCGACAAAATTCAACCAGCAAAGCCGGATAAAGGCATTGCTAGTTGGCCAGAATTAGCACATCACTGGTTAGGAAGGGTGCTCAATTAGGGCTGTTGCGTGCACCCGCCTCATCGCTCGACATGAATGCCTGGATTTCCACGCGCATGATGGACTCCATGTTATCTTTTATAAACTGAGTGACAAGATTTCAAATAGATTATTCATTAGATTTTCGGGTACAATAGTCATCAAGTAGGGTCCCTTCTTGGTGGTGTCGTAATCCCGAGAATACCCTACTTTTTTGCTGTCTGACTAGGCTCCAAATCCTGGTACACAGACTATTTTACGCCGTCGTCCCCCGTCAAGTAGACAGTATAAATAATAAAAGAATTTTAAGCGGCGTTGGTCCTAAATTTCACAGGACTGAGGCCGTTTAGTTTTGTCTTTAACTGTTCGTTATTATAAAAGTGAATGTAAAACTCGACACCTTTTTTGAGTCTTCAAAGGTCAGTTAGGTATGCAGATAGTATTTCTCACATTTTAGGTTTCAACCCTTCAAAACTGTACACTTTGTAACGCTGCCGCCACACCTGTATTGAAGCCTTGGATATACCAAACTTTCGGGCCTTCGCATTTAATCCGATAATTCCCTCTTTAATTTCTAGAAGGATCGCTAATTTCTCTACTGCTGTAATGTTCTTTGTTTCCATAAGAAACTCCGCATACATTATGGTTGACCCCATAAAGTGAAACAACCTTGGAGGTGTTATTGCATTGGCAACGAGAGTGATTTACACGGTAGAACTAAAGATGAAAGCCATCGAAATGAGGATATGGCAGGAGTTCCGGTACGAGAGGTTTTGGAGGAGCTGGGAATACAAAATAACACACAGTTAAAGACATGTAAAGACATGGATGAGATGGTACCGAAAAGACGAGTTGCATCGTCTGGAGTAGCCTGTAGGGAAACAATACAGCTATGGGAAAGGTCCAGAACACTCTTCAGAGCTCGAAAAAGTAAAGGCAGAAAACCGGTTCTTGAAGCAGTAAGTAGACCTTCTAAAAAAGTACAAGGAGTTGGAGAGGAAGTGGAATCAGCAGTACTGTTGTCTGGATCGAGTCCATTCGAGGCGAAGTGACGGTGTCTGAGGCTTGTTCATGGCTGAATGGCAAGGGCGACCTACTACCGCTGGAAAGCGGCTCTGGAGACAAAGGATGTGGACAAGACGATAGAGAACATTCGGGGAATTTGTATCCGCCATAGATTCCGGTACGGGTATCGAAAAATTACAGCACTGCTTAGAAGAGAACAACGCATAAATCACAAACGAGTTCAACGGATTATGCAACGTGAGGGGCTTCAGTGCCGCGTGAAGGTGAAAAAACGAAAGGTCACTGGGCACCCTGTACAACCAGCTGAAAATTTGCTCCAGCGCCAATTTCACACCGAAGCGCCTCTGTAAAAGCTTATCACGAACATTACCTATTTGCCATTTGGCGGTAAGGTGTTGTACTTCTCGAGCATTCGTAACGCTATTAATTTAAGTGAACTAAACAAGACCAAGGTTGTCTGAAAGGGGAATAGATCCAATCGTAAATAAGAAATTAAACTCTGTTGCTAAAATCCAGCAATTTATTTTTATCACGATACATTTTTGGCGTTTCGCCCATATATTGTTTGAACAACTTGCCAAAATGACTCTGCGATGAAAAGCAAAGATAATTAGAGATAGTTAATATACTTGCATCAGAAAATTTCAACATATTTGCACTAGCTTCAATTCTTTTCTTCTGGGTATATTGTTGTATCCCCATCCCAACTTCTTTAGAAAATTGTCGATTCAAATAGTTTTTATGAATTTTAATTACTTTTGCCAAATCTTCAATAGTAAATTGTTTGTTTAAATTCTTTGCAATATAGTTTTTACATTGCTCTACATAAGAATGCTGGCTCTTGCTATTGTTTAACTGTTGCACTCTTTCGGCATAACTTATTGAGACCTCTTGCATGAGTTGATATATAGAAGGAATATCTTTACATGTTTCTAATATTTGCAAGTACAAATCACTCATTAAAAAGGAGGTCAGAGGATCCAAGCCACCTTCGATTGCAGCACGAGAAGCAAGAATTATAGTTGTGCATGCTAAATATTCATTTTGCTTGAAAGATTTTTTTGCTAATTTTCCAACGCGATCCTCCTGAAATGAGAGTAAAACAAAGTTTTCGAAATCTTTAACAGCGTGAACATTACCGCATTTAATCATCTTTTGGAAATTCACTTCGTCGGTATAGTTATATCGTTGTAAATCGTATTCAGAATTTTCGAAAACATAATTTTCATAAATATTATTGAATCCTTCGGAATTATCTAAATTGTTGCTTGCGTTAGTAATTATATCATGATCTTTGACAGGTATTTCGGTAATTGCATAAAAAAGAGTCGATAAGGCCGAACATAACTCGTCAATCGATTTTGTAAGAATTCGGAATGTTTCAGATTTAATTTTGTGTTGAAGCATATATTGACTTAACAAATCATCAGAAATTGGTAGTGTGCAAACAGGTCCAAAGATGATGATATTTTCCATGGAATCTTTGAGTGAACCGTACAATATCTTCTCCTCAAATTCCAATATAGGAAGTTTATTATTATGCAATCGGTTTACTATTGAATTACATAATGATTCATCTGTAAGAAGAGGATTGCAACAAGTATCATTTCCGAGGCTAAATAAGGTAAAACTTCCAGTTGCGTCTAGATATAGAACTGGAATATGTGTCATTCGATAAATTCGTTCTAAAAAATAAAATATTTTTTCCATAAATACCTCCTTAATTATAAACTTCATTTTAAGACTATCACACAGCTTCCATATTCACTACAACATTAAGTTTTTAATGTTATAAAAAAGATATTATCGTTATAAAAAAAAAATGAACAACATTATATATTACGTTTAGAAGTCTAATAACATGCCCTAAGGAGTAAAGTGAAATCGATTATGTTTGTAGGGCGCAATAGAGAGCATGGTCATAGGAGAATTTTGAAAACGATTGCAAAAATGAAAGACAATAATTGTGTAAATCGCAGAAAAGTATGTATGTTCAACATTTAAACATCTTATGCTGCAGATTTATAAAAAAAAATTAAGGAGAATATGATATGCAAAAAAAAGATTTTAATAACAATTGGATACTTAAAGATAAGAACGGAAATGTGAAACATGTTACGCTTCCATACGATGCAATGATACACGAAATAAGAAAACCAGATTGTCCGAGTGAAAGTGGGGGAGCATTTTTCCCAGGTGGAATTTATGAATATGAAAAGAGTTTTGAAATTCCAATTGAGTGGGCAAGCATGAGCGTGACATTCCAATTTGAAGGAGTCTATAAGAATAGTAAGGTTTATATTAATGATCGAGAAGTGGGAGGCTGTGCATACGGATATTCTCAGTTTTATGTAAATGCTGATGGGGCACTACATTATGGCAAAAATAATACCATTCGTGTAATTGTTGATAACACTAAAATGCCTAATAGTCGATGGTATACAGGAACGGGAATATATCGCCCGGTATGGATGTTGGTATCAGAGCAAAGCCACATTGAGCTTAATGGTGTTCAGATTACAACGTTATCACATAATCCAGCATTAATTCGGATCACTACCGTTCATACTGGAGGAGAACGCGTATTTGTAGAAGTTCTTGATGATGGAGACGTAGTTGCTAAAGGCAATGGGAATATATTAGAGCTGTCTATTCCAAAAGCAAAACTATGGAGTGATAAGTCACCTAATTTATATCAATGCCGCGTGGCCTTGTTGGATAATGATGTTATTGTAGATGAGATAATTGAAACATTCGGTATAAGACTGATTGAGTGGAGCAATAAAGGTCTTTTTGTAAATGGACAAGAAACATTGCTGCGTGGAGGATGTATCCACCATGATAATGGAATTTTAGGTGCTAGCAGTTATAGAAAATCTGAAGAACGTAGGGTACGAATGTTAAAGGAAGCGGGATTTAATGCAATCCGAAGTGCACATAACCCAGCAAGTATTGCTATGTTGGAAGCGTGTGATCGTTATGGGATATACGTAATGGATGAAACATGGGATATGTGGTACAACCACAAAAACAAATTTGATTATGCAAGCGACTTTGAAGCAAATTATAAGTCTGATATTAAAACTTTGGTAGAAAGAGATTACAATCATCCAAGTGTAATAATGTATTCAATTGGCAATGAGGTAAGTGAACCGGCAACTAAAAAAGGACAAGACTTGACACGTGAAATGGTATCCTTTATACATTCATTGGATCAATCACGTCCGGTGACAGCAGGTATAAATCTGATGATTATTTATCGTTCAGCTCAGGGAAAAAGTATTTATAAAGAAGATGGTGGTCTTAGTAGTGAGGATCAAACAAAAAATACTAATATGAACAGTACAATGTTCAATATGCTTGCTTCCGTGGTAGGAACAGGCATGAATAAGGGAGCAAATTCAAAAAAAGCTGACACTATTACCACACCATGCTTAGATGCACTGGATATTGCTGGCTATAACTATGCTTCTGGCCGCTACCCACTAGAAGGAAA
This sequence comes from Paenibacillus segetis, assembly GCF_014639155.1. Classification (NCBI taxonomy): domain Bacteria; kingdom Bacillati; phylum Bacillota; class Bacilli; order Caryophanales; family Paenibacillaceae; genus Paenibacillus; species Paenibacillus segetis. Next base: position 329,681 of record NZ_BMFT01000003.1, on the reverse strand, counting down.
AGCACATCCCAACCGAATTATTGTAGGTGCAGAAACATTTCCGCAGGATATAGTTAAAAATTGGAATATGGTAAAAAAATTCCCTTATCTTATTGGGGATTTTATGTGGACTGCATGGGATTATCTGGGTGAAAGTGGAATTGGAGCATGGTCATATACACAAGATGGAAGAGGTTTTAGTAAACCGTATCCATGGTTATTAGCTGATGTAGGGGCATTGGATCTGTTAGGAAATCCAAATGGTGAAATGTTCTTGGCACAGGCAGCTTGGAACTTGCTTGAAAAGCCTGTAATTGCAGTACAGCCAGTAAATCACCCAGGAGTAAAACCGGCAAAGGCTGTGTGGCGTGGAACCAATGCAATGCCTAGTTGGGCTTGGAAAGGCTGCGAAGGGAACAAGGCTGTAGTAGAAGTTTATACAAATGCCTATGAGGTAGAGTTGCTGCTAAATTCCAAACGTATCGGAAAAAAGCGGGTAAAGGGATGTATGGCAAAATTTAGAATCAAATATGCTCCAAATAAATTGGAAGCTGTTAGTTTTGATAAACATGGTTATGAGTTGAGCCGTAGTGAGCTTTATCCTGCAACTGGAAAAATCTCCATAAGAGTTACTCCTGAAGAAAGTACAATTATAGCAGGGGATATCGTTTACATTAAAGTGGAGATGGTAGGTGAAAACGGTGTAATAGAATGTAATTCCGATGTAAAATTAAATGTTTTTGTCGAAGGTGGAGAATTGTTGGCATTTGGCAGTGCTAACCCTAGAACTTTAGAAAATTATGATGAGGGGAGTTTCACTACATATTATGGAAAGGCTCAGGCAGTGGTTCGGAGCAATGACATCGGCACCATTTCTGTAACAGTCACAGGAAACGGTATGTCACCGACCACCACCCATATTACTGTAATATAAAGATTCATTTGTAGAATTAGGCGAGTATAGATACACAAAGTTTGTGCTATCATGGTGGGATTTAATAGCTACTGGGAAAAATCAGGCTAAAGAAATATGGCGATTTATATGAAAAAGTGAAGGCTGTTGCACCATGTATTGCCAAAGAAGAATAGCATAGAACTCAATATAAAAGAAAAGTGAAATTTAAATTAAAAATAATTTATAACGATATATTTGTCCAATAAAGGAATTGAAAACGGATTCTTATTGGAAGGTAGTACAGATGAAAAAGATAGGTTTCTATCCGAGTTTGATTAGAATTTTGTAAGGTGCACTAACCATTAATTGAAGGTATATAGAAGTAGTATTTGGATGAAAGGAATGTAAAAAATGAAAGCAATTAATTTAAAAACAGAATATCTTGTAAAACCTATTGGAATTAGTACGACCAAGCCACGCTTCTATTGGAACTGTGATGAAGGAGAAAGTCAGAGTGCTTATCGGATCATATCTAAGCGGGATGGAGTACTTACATGGGACAGTGGGGTAATTAGGTCTGAACATATGACCCATATCCAGTATGAAGGTGTACAGCTTAAGAGTAGGGACAGAGTGGAATGGTCTGTGAAGCTGTGGGATGAGCAGGGTCTCGAGGGTGAATGGACGAACTCTTGGTTTGAAATCGGACTTATAAAAAAGGACGATTGGAAGGCAAAGTGGGTCAGCGGAAATTATAAACCAAAGAAAAATATGCGATATCCAGTAGATTGTTTTAAAAGAGAGTTCAAAATTGATAAAGCGGTTTCCAAGGCACGACTTTATATTACAGCTTGTGGATTATATGAGGCTAAAATCAACTTTGAAAAGATTGGTGATTTTTGCCTTGCACCAGGATGTACGGACTATAGGTATCGCTTACAATGCCAGACCTATGATCTCACCAGTATGATAAATAATGGGGTTAATATACTTGAATTACAATTAGCTGACGGCTGGTACCGCGGATCCACAGGATGCTTTGGATTTACAAATGTATATGGCCGTCAGACAAAATTATTATCTCAATTGGAAATCGGGTATGTGGATGGCACCACAGAGATGATTATCAGCGATGAATCATTTTGTTGGAGTAACGATGGACCAATCCGGTTTGCAGACCTTAAGGATGGAGAAATTTATGACGCTGCTTACGTTCCTACCTATCAAGGAATGGCTAAACGCACAACTGAAGAAGTAGTACCTACTGCATCTAATAATGTCGATTTGAAGGAACATGAGATCTTTGAAGCTGAGCTTATCACAACTCCTTCAGGTAAGCAGGTTCTTGATTTTGGACAGAACATTGCAGGATTCCTTGCATTTAATATAAAGGGAAAAAAGGGGCAGGAAATCACGTTGCGATGTGGTGAAATCCTGGATGAGCAGGGGGAATTTACACAGGAAAATATGCAGGTGAAAAAACCAGTAAAGGAAATTGGCAAGATAAAAGAAATATTATTTATTAGCGGAAAAAAACTGAAAGATGAGATGCAGGCAACTCCCAAGCAGGAAATTAAATTTTTCTGCAGTGGCAAGGAAGATCATTACAAGATGACTTTTTCTGTCTTTGGTTTCCGTTATGTGATAGTTGAGTCAGATATTGAATTTGAAGCTTCTTCATTTCGGGCTATTGCGGTATATTCTGCAATGGAACAGACAGGTAGCTTTAATTGTTCCAACGAAGCAGTTAATCAATTTGTTAAAAATACTTTATGGAGTATGAAGGGGAATTTTCTTGATCTACCCATGGACTGTCCAACACGTGAACGATTGGGGTGGACTGGCGATGCTCAGGTTTTCTTCCAAACAGCGACCTATTTTATGGACGTTCCTGCATTTTTTCGTAAATGGCTTTATGATGTAAAAGATGGACAATTAAAAAATGGAAAATCAAGCGCAGTAATTCCATATGCGGGAGCACGAGCTTTATATGATAGTACAGGGGGGTCTGTTGGATGGGCTGATGCAGTTGTATTGATTCCATACCGGTTCTGGAAATGCTATGGTGATCAAAGAATGCTGGATGAATTTTATGAAGTCATGCGCAAATATGCAATGTATATGATAAAGAATTCAGGATATCGTGATAAAAAACAGGATAAATTGAATCCTTACCATAAATATGTCTACGAAAAGGGAATGCATCTTGGCGAATGGCTGGAACCAGAGGAATTTATGGATAAAAGGATTGGACCGCGAGTTCTTCATACAGAGATATGTACAGCCTATTTGCATTATACAATGACATGTATGGCAGAAGTGTCCGATGTATTAGGAAAGAAAGAAGATGCAGTATTATTTCGAGAATATGGAGATGGCGCTAAAAAAGCATATAATTTTTTGTATCTAAAGCAAGGAAGTATAGATACAGATCGGCAGGCAAAATTAGTGCGCCCTTTGGCATTTGGCATAGCAAGTGGTGAAAAGAAAAAGAATTTGGAACAACGCCTGATCCAGGTAGTCAAGAGCAGGGATTACCGAATTGGTACAGGATTCTTATCGACCCCGTTTATACTACCAGTACTGTCTCAGGCTGGTGCACATGAGGTGGCGTATCGGATGCTTGAGAATGAAAAGTCGCCAAGCTGGCTTGCAGAAGTGAAGGCTGGTGCTACAACGGTATGGGAGGACTGGGAAGGGAAATTTAGTCAGAATCACTATTCTCCTGGTGCAATGTGTGAATGGTTGTTTCATACTGTTGCAGGAATCCGTGTGAGTGGTGAAAACCATTTTATAATTTCTCCATTACCAGGAGGTACATTTTTTTATGCAGAGGCAGAATATAAGAGTCTATATGGAAAAGTAACAAGTAAGTGGATGAAAACAGATGCAGGGTATTCTTTGGAAATATTTATACCAGCTAATACCTCAGCAGATATACAACTACCAAATGGTGTAAATCAGGTGGTTGGCGCTGGCAGACATGTATATATGTTTTAAATGGAAGATTTACAAAGTGTGAATTTAATCATAAAACAATGAGCAGAGTGACTCATAATGAAATCGACATAAAGTTGAATGAAACTCTAAATGAAGTGTTAAGACAGAGAATAATGAGAGGAGATATTTTATATGAAAAAATTACAAGTATTCAATCCGTACCTACCGGCTTACGAGTATATCCCGGATGGTGAACCACATGTATTCGGAGATAGGATTTATATATTTGGAAGCCATGACAGATTCGATGGAGAAAAGTTTTGTCTAAATGATTATATATGTTATTCGGCACCAATTATGGATTTGACTGAATGGAAATATGAGGGTGTCATCTATAAAAAAACACAGGACCCACGCATGTCAGATGGAACGCATGAATTGTGGGCTCCCGATGTGGTTCAGGGAAAAGATGGGCGTTACTATCTTTACTATTGTCCGGATGACAGCATATTGTCCATAGGCGTCGCTGTATGTGATACACCAGCGGGAAAATATGAATTTCTGGGAGTAGTGAAAGATAAAGAAGGAAGGTACATTGGGGAAAGAGAGGGTGATACGATACAGTTTGATCCAGGTGTGTTTGTAGATGACGATGGGACAATATATCTGTATTCCGGTAATGGACCAAGAGTACCAGAGGATATAGGTAAGGAACCTAAAGCTTCGGTCATTATGACATTGGAAGACGATATGGTAACCGTTAAAAGGGAACCTCAAAAATTACTTCCAGTACTGGGCGATGAAGGGAGTGGGTTTGAAGGGCATGAATTATTTGAGGCAAGTTCCATCCGGAAAATACATGGGCTCTATTATCTTGTATATTCCTCAGTTAATCTGCATGAACTATGTTATGCGGTGAGTGATCGGCCTGATGGAGGCTTTCAGTATGGTGGAGTCATCATCAGTCATTGCGATATTTTTGAAGGTACAAATAGAAATAAACCTATATACTGCTTTGGAAATAATCACGGTGGTATCGAATGTATCAATGGGGAGTGGTATATATTTTACCACCGTCAGACAAATAGAACCGTATTTTCTAGACAAGGCTGTGCAGAAAAAATTCGCATTCTTGAGGATGGTAGTATTCCGCAGGTGGAGGTTACCTCATGTGGCTTAAATCAGGAACCACTTCTTGGAATTGGAACCTATCCAGCAGGAATTGTATGTAACCTGTACGGAGATAAAGGAGCTACTTTTTCTCATCCGATGGCTATGGGAATGGAATATCCCTATGTGACCCAAGAAGGACAGGATTATGAGCCTGGAGAATCGGATGTACCTCCACGACAGTATATTACTAATGGAAAAAATGGAATGGTGGCAGGATATAAATATTTTCAAGTTGATGAGATAGCATATGTGTCCGTCAAGATACGTGGAACTGCCAGTGGAAAATTGATAGTTCGTACTTCACCACACGGAGAGAGCGTGGGATATATACCTTTGGAACCGTGTGTAGAATGGAAAGATTTTTATGGGGAAATTCAATTTTTTAAAGGAATTCATGGTATTTTCTTCTGTTATGAAGGCACCGGGGTGTTGGATTTATTAGAATTTACATTACATGAAAATGAGATGGTGGATTAAGTATGGAACAATGGGTTAGCACATGGGGACAGGCACATACGGAAATAAAATATTATAGTCCGAATTATAAAGACAGTACAATGCGTTTAGCCATAGCAAATAATCTGAATGGTGAGAAACTACGGCTTCGTGTTTCTAATATTGAAGGAAAAAAGCCATTACATATTGTTCAGTCTATGGTAGACAATGTACAGAATCAGCAGCAATGTATATTATTTAGAGGAAAAAAGGAGGTGGTACTACTCCCAGGAGAAGAAAAATACAGTGATCCGGTTATAATGCCAGTGAGATCTGGTGAGTTTTTGACCGTAAGCATGGCATTTCAAGGGTCTGTCATATCTGGTAATAGCATTGAAGAATGTGTGCAGTGTAGCAAAAAGGGGAATTATGTGGAACACTCTCAGTTTAAAACGGTGCACAGGAGTAAATCGGCATGTTATCATGACATGCAACAGTCAATTCCGGCACTATCATCGATAGAAGTATTTACTGTAGAACAGGCCGAAACTATTATCTGTTTTGGGGATTCAATTACACAGCAGAGTTTTTGGACAAAACCTTTTTGCGATGAACTATATAGGAATAAACCGGGAGAAGTATCGGTTGTAAATAAAGGTATTGGTGGAAATCGATTACTGAAGGGGTCGCCTGGTGGATTATTAAAGTTACTTGGTAAAGCTGGAATTGAGCGCTTTGAACGGGATGTACTGGGAGAAGCAGGAGTTAAGACCGTAATCCTGGCAATTGGTATTAATGATTTTGGTATGGGTGGTAAACCAGGTCAAAAGGATTGGACGTCAGCTGAACAATTAATTGAAGGTTATGTTAATATTTTGAAGAGAGCAAAGAATAAAAATATCAAATCAGTAGGAACAACACTACTTCCTAGAGGTGGATCTTTGGGATATCGACCGGAACAGGAAAGAGAAAGGCAAAAGTTTAATGATTGGGTCAGATCAACTGATATGTTTGATAAAATTATCGATTTTGATTATATCCTTCGTGACCCTAGAAATACTGAACAGATGAACTTTGTTTATGATAGTGGTGACCATCTTCATCCAGGTCCTGTAGGAGGAAAGAGGATGGCAATGCAGGTATTACAGGAACTCTACGGTATAAATAATTGATATTTCAATAATAACAAGAAGTAGGAGCTTTAAAGATTATTGAAAGGTACAAGTTATGGGAAAAGGAAGAATATGATTTCCCGGTTATAGGAAAGTTTATTCCGAATATTGTTTCATACATTCATGATGAAGATAATAATATCAGGCTGGCAATCCTTGTAGTACCAGTTGGCGGATATTGTATGGTATCTCATATGGATTTTTGATTTCTATGATGCTCAAGGTCTCCTAGATGAAATGGTCTCTCCTGCTCTTCTTTAACTACCGGTCGCTACAATTGAAGATTGTCCACTTGACTAAAATAAAGTAGGGTACAACTGCCTGATTGTGCCGGAGCAAAGGTCGGTATCTTACAGCTTTCTGCTAAAAGTAAAGGACATGCTTGAAAACCATATTCCAGTGATTTGGATTGGTGAGAAGCCAGAGCATGCGAAATGGAAGTTGTTGATGAATCAAGTTTGGGAAGACCAGAGATTGATTCGCTTATCTTCGAAAGATCAAGTAATTGAAGCTCTGCAGAAGCGCAGGATTCGTCCAAATGTTAAGCTGGAAGGGACCATGAATCTCGCAATTGCGGCAAGAGAAGATGAGGAGAACGGAATTACGTATTGCATGGTTTAAGGGTACAATGTGGTGAAGAATTCTCCGGATGATTTAAACCCAGATGAGCTAGCAGTAAGTACACTTTACCGAAAAGGAACAAGCAAAGGAACGTATCGTTGGCCAGGTGAGAAGAGCCGGAAAATTGATCAGGTCAGTCTAAAGGGTACTAGAAAAGTCTATCAGTCCAATTCATGGAACGGAGAAAAAATCCCTATTGATTCTATAGAAAACAACGGGCGTTGTGAGGGACAAATCTCCATTGAAGAAGATAATTTTGTCTTATTGGGTGTTGTTAATGGAACTGAAAGATCAAACCTTAAAATTTCACACCAGAGGAGAAGACTTATATAAGAAGTAGGTTTTCAGCGGCATCCAAACAATTCATTTTTAGCGACTGTCGGTTTTAATGGACTTAGCCGTTTATTCATTATTGATCCAAAAACAGAGTTGTATGTGGAATCCATTTATCCTGTGAATCCTAACGTCAAGGGTGGTGTATCACCATTTGATATTGTTCAAACTAATGAAAATATCATTAAACCGCTTCAGATCTACTATTTATATTGAACTCTTTCCAAACTGACTGATGAAGATGGATGGCTTAACAAGGAGTATACTTATAATGGTCTACATTTGAGCATTTCCAGTTGTGAGATTGTTATATTCAGAAATATTTGTAAGACTAAAATAGGTGTCCCCTTAGCCCATGCTGGCTAATGAGATACCATTTTTTATGAGGAAGAGGAAAAACGATAAAAAGGTTAAATATGCCCAAAAGCACAACAATCAACTTCCTTTCGTACATTATCGATTGCAAGAAAAATGTTTACAATAAGTACGAAAATTGTATAAGCAGTTTCTTAATGAATTCTGGGTAAATGTACTCCTATTTTCAGAGCATATCGGTATTCAGATAGCAGACCTAGATAGCCTGTGATCCCCTCGAAGGTCGCCTTATTTACTTTATTAAAATAAGCCAAAAAGAAAATATGCGACCGTTCACTGGCGAATACCAGGGAATGATCGCAGCTTATATGTGTCAGTTTCTATTTACACTACAAAATACCTTTTAGTTAGGATTAACCTGTTTACTCAATGTATTTTGGCCTTTTTTATAAATCCAGATCAAATAAGTGCAATGGATTATAGAAACAATTACTATTGGTAGAATTGCTTCTGTTATTCCCATAATAATAGCATTTACAAGCGCATATAGGTCAAGAAAAACGGGGATCGTTATCATTAAAGCATCTTTTCTTTCTATAGCTTTATTATGTTTAGCGAATCTTATTAATATGAACAAACTAATTGAATAATTGAAACAGAGCATTACGAGTTCTGCAATTTTTGAGTTCATGCTTGCGAACGGTACGCCAAATAATAAAAATTGATTTATAGGTGTAATGAGCAACAATACTGTCACAACAATAGAAATTAATGGATAAGCCACAGCAACCCAATTCTTATGACTTCTATTGTACCAATTTCTACCTATTGCCACTGCTGCTGCGAAGAATACCATCATTGTTAACCATCCCGAGAAATTAGAGAAAGGGATGTTTACATAACCGCCTTCATAATATTTTGTCCAATTCCATTGACCCTCGGAGACACCATTAATAATATGGAGATCAAAAACTGAAGTTGGGTCAAGTGTCAAATCTTGAATTGAAGCAAGAACACCTACACCTAACGGGATTGCCCATTTAGGCAATTTAAGATGTTCGACTAGAATCATAGATACATAGAAGATTGCACCTTCTATAAAAAGAATGCTGAGGGGCACTTTTCCAAACATCATGACACGATCGAGGCTATAGTAATATGTGCCGGCAAATACTCCAATGTTTTCAAAAATTCCTGCGGTAAGCATATAGCATGATAGCTCCAGAATCCGATTCATCGGCTTTTCTTGTTTTATTGCATGTGCAATACAGAAAAACAATAATATGCTACCGATAATCTCATTGATAAACCAACTAATAGGTGTACCAAAAATCATATAGGTGTACCAAAAATCATAATATTATCCACTCCTTTTATAATGTTGACACGTGTAAACATTTTGAATTATATTATTAAAATAGTATAGCAGTCAATTCAGTAGAGTTAATTTATACACGAAAGGGATAAATGTAAATGTACACAGGTGAGAATCCGAAAGCTCTGTTATCGATTCAATTATTATCAAACGCATTAATGGAAGAATTGGATAGCAAAAAATATGAGAATATTACTATAAAAGACATATGTAGAACCGCTGATGTTTCTCGACAAACTTTTTATAATATTTTTAACACGAAAGATGAATTATTAAGGTTATGTATTAAAGATATTTTTGAAGAGATAATGAAAAAAAGAAGTTCAGAAGAACATATGGATGCTAAAACATCCCTAAGCATCTTTTTTGAAACATTTTATAGTAAAAAATCATTTATGGATATTATAGTAAAAAGTAACCTTGAATATATTATGATTGAAGAGCTTATGTTATCCATAACTAATCTTGCTCAAATATCAGACACAGAAGGTATTGTTTCGCATATGGATTATATTTTGGCTTTCTATTCAGGTGGACTTGCTCAATATTTGTTTCACTGGTGTAAAGATCCTAATAGGATAAGTCTTGAAGAACTGATTCAAGTTTTATCAGAACTAAGAGTACCATTTATAACTTCTTAAAAACTCACTTTGTAACAACTACAGTGAAATTTTTAAGCCTCTACTTTAATTCTGTTGCATATCTGCTGACTATGGTAAAACCAATGGATGAGGTGGAGATACTTTTGCGAATAAAAGCTCTTCTCAGACGTGCACACACTATTTAAAACCATATCTAGTTAAAGAGATGTAAAATTAAGTTCCGATGCTCTGACTGTGATCCACAAAGAGTAGGTTCAGATATTCTGCCCGGAGGAATTTTACCTGATTTATAGACTGCTTTCTTGTCAGAAAAATATTTACTCGTGTTCAATAAATGGACGAAATATGGGAATGAACGTAGGGAGTGCAGAAAATACAGTTAACGTTCATATTAATCGTCTACATAATCGTCTTAAATGGCTATCAATTCTTACTGTAAGGGGACTTGAGTATAAGGCTTCGAAAAAAACTGATTGAAAAGCAGTTCTGTTGATTGTCTTAATTTTGGTGAAGAGGAGCGTAGCATTGGCTAAATAAATCCTCCACTCTGGAGGTAACATCTTGTAAGGTAAATAGTCGGTCGAAGTCGGCGATTGTTAATTTCGAGCTAAAATTAACACTTCTTCATGAGGTCGCCTCGTTTCGAATGGTTTATAGGGGACAAACACTTTTTCGAATGAGTGCTCTTTTTGCTACCTTTTTGCTTAATCAACTGACCTGATTGAAAAAAACTAAACAAGCGCAGGTTGGTGGTTTGATCTGTGGTCTCAATGATTGGTTGAATTGTAATACATTCATCCGTGTTTATTTTGATTATGTAAACACTTGTGGACTATATGTTGATTCGGACAGGTATTATATATGAGCTTTTCTTTAGAGAACTTGGAACTTAATTTCTAAGGTCACGTTGAGCATGACTATTGGAGTGATGGTTCACATTAGAAGTACATTGTCGCGCTTATTTCGTAAAAGGATAGATTGAACAAATTAATAAGAAATTGTTTACACTAAAAATAGTTCCAATATATCTTCGGTAGGGGTCTGTGAAACTTAAGTTGGAGTTGCTTTAATGGCTTACACTTATGCGGTAATCAATATTGTGGAAAATGAAGGTATTAATGTGTATGAAAAGCAATTGATCTAACGCTATCTATAGCATTTAGAAAGCAAATTGTCTGAGGACGAGATGCTTTTTTGGGTGCGTCCAGCATGGGCGTCATCTCTACTGTGAAAATCCTGAGCGGAGGCTGGCAAGCGCCTACCGTTTACCATGGCAAGGGTGTCCACTGTGAGGTGAAATCTGAAGGAAGCCGGAGGCAAAAGCACGACCTGAGGTACACGAATCCAATGTGAGACGGTGGCAGCCGAATGAGTCACCACTACATAACAAAATCCAAAGCTGCCAAGGACTGCAGCCTTAAACTTGGACAGGTACGGGCTGAAAGATGACGTTCTTACCTGGGGAGGCCTGCCGGATGTGCAAGAAAAAAACTTGTAACCGCAGCCGGGAGGCTGCGCCGAACCGGTAGGAGTCAGGTCATAGTATGTTAACTGTGTCAACAGCTTACGGTAGGGCTGAACCGAAAGGAGAGTGAAAACCGATGCGTTCGTATGAAGAGCAACGACAGCAGAATATCTCGCTAGTGAGATTGCTGCAAAGAGAAGGGGGAAGCCGCCAGGGTATGCCGGAGCGCCGAGTTCTTCGTCGGCACAAGTCGTCCTTTCCTCTCGCTAAGCAGAGAGCAATCTGCTGGAGCGAATGCTCGAAGGAGACAACCTCGGCTCGCGTATAAACGAGTGATACAGAACTGTAGAAACACCCGGTGTGGACAATGTAACGGTAGCGAATCTACAAGCGTACTTGAGAACACATTGGGAATTGCAGTTCGATTCGGTTAAGCCACGATGCGTACGTTGGAGTGTAGACTAATTCTACATTGTTAGCTGCGGCCCAGTTCTTTACTTTGAGGTGCAAATGCGTAGAAAAATTGTCCAGAATGATGAACAAACATACCGACCGGTGATACCGGCACCGAAGCACATGGAAGAAGCGAAGAATATCCTGATGCTTCTTCGTTTTTGAAGCATGGTCATACAACTGATCTGTTTTAGAATTCAGAGCAGCAAGCAGATGTTTCACACCATGCGGTCGGTTGTAGGTCGCCCGCAGCCAAATCGGTCAACGTATTTGAAACCAACCTTTCCCGCGGTAAGGTTGAAGCGAGAGTGTACCAAACTCAACCATATAAATTATACGCCCGTCTGCTGGAGGGGTGTGCTAGAAGTATTCGATTCGTTTTTTAGACTCTAATTCCGGATCGCTTGATTCCTTCCACGTTTTGTTGTTACGTGAATTTGGCTTCACCCACGATCACCCGTAGGGTTTCGATGGAGATGTAAGAACAATCTTACGTTCCTCCATGGCTTGTTTCGATTTAGAGAGCGATCAATGGGTAAACGGATAACCAGCCACTTTAGGAGGAATTTGAGCAAGTTCAATGATCTCCCCTACGTTTTTCGAAGTGAAGGTGGGCGGACGTCCTCCGCCGTATTTCGGCTTTAATGAAGGTAACCCGTCTTGATTAAATCGATGAATCGTATGCAGGTTATGTTCACCTGAGAAATGATAAAGCCCGCTGATTTCAGGGGATTTCATTTTTTGAGCAGAGCCAGAATGAGCAAAGCTCGACGGACCTGAACCGGATCGGCTCTCTTACAGGCAATCCGTAGGAGGTGGTTGCCTTCTTCCTGAGTTAAGTCACGAACAAAATAGTCATGCCGCCCTCGAGAGTTGGATTTACATATAATAAACCCGTTTTCCCAACTATGATCTCTGATGGAGCACTAGCTCTGCCTTGCAGAATTTAATTGGTTGTTGATAATCAGATAAGACATCAATGTGTCAAATAAAAAAATTAAAATTTAAAAATATGTGATTATATGTACAATTCAGTATTATTGATTTGTAAACGATTATTACAATGAATATATAGATTCATGCGTTAAAAAAACAGCAACACGCTCCCCTAAGGCATTTTTTATCCCTTGGGCTATTTTCATAGAATTAGACGGAATCTTACCAATAAGAAGTCTGAATTCTGTTAGAGCCAGATAACTGGATAGAGTTATAGTTCTGTTATAGGCTAATCTTCACGTGCGTCTATTTGCTGTTGGCACATCAGAGGGGGAATCAAAAATGACAGAACTCAATGTATTTAATCTTACAGCGGAGTACCGCAGTCAATTGCTGGGAACTGGAGTCACCCGACCAAGAATGAGCTGGCAGTTGGAGTCGGATAAGAACGGCACATATCAGACGGCATACCGGGTACAGGTCAATGTTTCCGGTGAAGATTTCATTGCACCGCTTTGGGATACGGAAAAGGTAGAATCGGATTCTTCAGTTCTTGTGCAATATGAGGGACCTGAACTTCGATCCTCGACCCGATACTATTATCGAGTCAAAGTCTGGGATAATTTCGGTAGAGAGTCGGAATGGAGCGAAGCGGGATGGTGGGAAACTGCTCTACTAGATGTTCGAGAATGGAAGGCAGCCTGGATTACGCCAGATCCGCAGCACATTAATCCTCAAGTAGATCCGGCTTTTATGCTTCGGAGGACAGTTCATCTTGAAGGCGGTGAAATCGCTTCAGCACGGATCTATGCAACTGCATTAGGAGTATACGAATTGTATTTAAATGGAGCGAAGGTCGGTGAAGATCTGCTTGCACCAGGTTGGACGAGCTATAATAAACGTCTTCAATACCAGACCTACGATGTAACGAAGCAGGTAAGAGCGGGGGACAATGCGGTTGGCATAATGCTTGCAAACGGATGGTACAAGGGACGTCTGGGATGGGAGAATCAATCTAACCATTACGGCGAACGAAGAGCCGCCCTCGTTCAGCTTCATATCAGCTATGAAGACGGTTCAGAAGAAGTTATTGTTTCGGACGCCAATTGGCGAGGATTAACAGGCCCTGTACGGTTCTCTGAAATATACGATGGTGAAACATATGACGCACGTTTGGATCATCCTGGATGGAGTGAGGCTACCTTTGCCGACGAGGATTGGCAACCGACAGTAACTCTTAACCATCCATTTAGTGGGCTTCGGGCTCAAGAGAACGTGCCTACACGTATAACGGAAATCCTCAAGCCGGTGTCCGTTATCCTGACACCTTCTGGGGAGACAGTGCTTGACATGGGTCAGAACATGGTGGGGCGAATCCGGATGCAGGTGGAAGCGCCGCGGGACCAGATCATCACACTTACACATGCCGAGGTTCTGGATAAAGATGGAAATTTTTACATTGGTAACATCCGTACAGCCAAGCAGACCGTGAAGTACACGGCAGCAGGAGCGGGAAAGGAGAGTTATGCACCTCACTTCACCTTCCAGGGCTTTCGATATGTAAAGATTGAGGGCTATCCGGGTCAAGAGAACGGCTTGCCTCTTGAAGCATTTACAGGAGAAGTAATTCATTCCGAAATGGATCGAACAGGTCACTTTGAATGTTCGGATGAGATGGTCAATCAGTTACAGCGCAACATTGTGTGGGGACAGCGGGGGAATTTTCTAGACGTTCCGACCGATTGCCCGCAGCGCGATGAGAGGCTCGGCTGGACCGGTGATACACAGGTTTTCGCAGGGGCTGCTTTATTCAACTATAATGCCTCGCCGTTCTTTTCGAAGTGGCTCCGTGATTTGGCAGCTGATCAGTTGCCGGACGGTGGCGTACCATTTGTCGTGCCAAATGTGCTTTCAGGCTATTCATCGGCAGCCTGGGGGGACGCGGCGACAATTGTACCATGGGCAGTGTATTCCGCTTACGGGGATAAGCGTCTGCTGTCTGAACAATACAGCAGTATGAAGGCATGGGTGGATTATATTCGTTCGCAAGGTGACAAGGAGCATGTCTGGGATACCGGATTCCATTTCGGTGACTGGCTGGCACTCGATGCAAAAGAAGGCAGCTATATAGGAGCGACCCCAAGCCTTATGGTGACGGCAGCCTATTTCGCTTTGTCGACCCGCATTGTCCGGGATACCGCGGAAGTGCTCGGCTATATTGAAGACGCAGCTTATTATGGTAAATTGGCCAACCGCATTGTCCAAGCTTACCGTAACGAATTCATTACGCCGAACGGCCGGGTAGCTGCCCAGACACAAACTGCGCAAATTCTCGCACTGACCTTTGATCTTGCAGACCCGAAAGACCGACCGAGAATCTCTAAAGAATTGAACGAGATGATAGTAGACAATGACTATCACTTGACAACTGGTTTTGTTGGCACACCGTATCTCTGCTTCGCACTATCAGACAATGGCTACCACGAAACGGCAGTGAAGTTGTTGCTTCAGCAAACTTATCCCGGCTGGCTGTATTCCGTCAGCAAAGGGGCAACGACGATTTGGGAGCATTGGGATGGTATTAAGCCGGACGGATCCTTCTGGAGCGATGACATGAATTCTTACAACCATTACGCATATGGAGCTATTGGCGAATGGATGTACCGGCGAATTACAGGGTTGTCTCCAGAGTCTGGATCACCCGGCTACAAACGAATCCAGATTGCGCCAAAGTTTGAAGGCGGCCGCCTGAGCTATGCCAAAGCACATTTTCGTTCAATTTACGGAGTAATCGAAGCAGGTTGGGCATTTCGCGGGGAACAAGTGGAAGTGAATGTAGTGGTGCCTCCTAACACAACAGCTGATATCAGGCTGCCGGACGTAAAATTAACAGCGGTCCGTGTGAATGAAGATCTGTTAAGTGAAGGAGGCGGAATCCTACGGATTGAGCAGAAAAAAGACGCTGTGTTCTTAGAGGCGGGATCTGGGAAATATGTTTTCACATTCCCGAGAAGTGCTGCAACGTATCGCATTTGGACACCGGATATGCACTTCAGTGAGCTTGTCCAGTGGGAGAGTGCTCGGCAGATTCTGGACCAGCACGCACCAGGGCTAACGGAAAATCTGGGATTACTCCGTAACTTTCCGTTAGCTGCCGCTGCATTTAATCCGATGGGCAGCGTAATATCAGAGCAACAATATGAAGTAATCTCAGCAGAGCTGAGCCTTATCAGCGAATAGAGTTGTTACTTAAAAAGGAGGTATTAAGCATGATCACCGAATAGTATCGTTTACGGTCAGCAGATAAATATAATTATCCCGTCCGGGGTGAGTTTGTTCCTAATATTGTGACATACATTCATGACGAAGATGACCGAGTTCGACCTGCAATGATAGTCGTTCCAGGCGGCGGCTATTGTTTGGTTTCAAATTCGGAAGGATAGCCGGTAGCCAAAGAGTTTAATGATAAAGGCTACAATACTTTCGTTGTTACTTATACAACAAATTTGTTGATGGATAGGCCTTGAAGTTACAGCCTTTAAGGGTTTATCCCGAGCGGTTGTATTGGTAAGGGGAAAAGCGGAAAGTTTTCGTATTCATCCGGATAAAATAGCAATTTGCGGTTTCTCTGCAGGAGGGCATCTTTGTGGTAGTTTAGCTGTTCATTTTGATGCAGAAGAATTGATTCCTGAAGGTGATTATACAAAAAAACAGTAATCGTCCAAATTTGGTAATTATATTCTATCCTATCCGGTAATCACATCAGGGGAATTTGCCCATAAGGATTCATTTAAGGCCCTTTTTGGTGAAGATGCTAAGCCAGAAGAATTAGCGAAGCGCCTTGTACGTGGGAGTACCAGAAAACGAAGCGCTCGGAAGACCCGCTATGGATTTTCAGAAAACAATGGCCACAACTGCACATTAAGGCAGAAAGAAACGCTATTCCTTTGAATATGCAGCAGAATTCAGCGGAAGCTACGGGCAAGACTACGAAGATTTGTTCTGGTGGGTGAAGTGGAGTCTAATGTCTGGAATGAATGCACAAGTGCTGCATGGGGCGTCTTATTCCGGGGCTTATCACGGGAAATATTCAGAGGAAGGTTTCATGGAAAGCGTCGAGTGGTCTGGCTATGAGGCTTTTCTAAGGTTCGTATCGAACTATTGGAACCGAACGCTTTCTGTAGAAGATGATAGAAGATGCCTGGATACAATCGCACGCCTAAATACTGTTTTTCAAAAAAAGCAAAGGTTGACTGTGCAATTTACAGGGCAAGTTACCTCAATCATGGAGAAGCCAGTGAATTTTGCTTGTATGAGGATCAAGGCCTGCTAAGTAATCAGGGTTATTCCTATGAGACGGTGTCGCCGTTTCTTCTGGAACCTCCTACTGCCAAAATTGAAGACGGGCGCCTTGACCGTGATGGGGTAGGGTATAAATGTCAGATTATACCGGAGCAACAGGCGGTATCCTATCCTTTTTTATTAAAAGTGAAAGAAATGCTCGAACACTGTTTTCCATTTTTTGGATTGGAGAGAAACCACAACATGCCCTGCACTTTGCGGATTGGAAGAATTAATCTGAGCGGGAAGAATGGATTCTTTTAATGAAGCAAATCTGGGAAGATCAGAGACTGATTCAAGTTTCCGGCACTAATCAGGTACTAAATGCATTAAAAGAATATCAGATTCACCCGGATATCGAGCTTGATGGAACGATGAATTTGACTACAGCGGTAAGAGAAGATGAGGGAAAACGGATTACGTATTATGCTGTTTATTGGTTATAATGCGGTTCGTCATACCCCGGACGATCTAAATCCGGATGAGCTTGCCGTAAGTGCTATTTATCAGAAAGGCACAACGAAGGGCTCTTATCAGCGCCCGGGCGATCGGAGCAGAAAGACTGTACCGGTTAGCGTGAAAGGAACTGGACAAGTCTATCAGTGTAATCCGTGGAATGGAAAATTGACGGCCATCGATTTTGAGGAATACAACGGGCGATCCGAAGGGGAACTTTCGATTGAAGAGGACGAGCTGGTTGTACTAGCGTTGTTCCATGGAGTGAATGAGATCAATCTAGGAAATGCAAAGAAGGAAATTGCAGGGCAGATTAAGGTTGGAGTTAATCGGTTGGAACTGCAGGAGTTTATACCAAATACACCACAGGAAAGATCATTCCTGCGAAGCAATTTCTCTGTAGAGACTATAGTATTGCCTGTTCAGGTTCTTCGACCTTGGAGAGAGTTGGCTCCTGGATTGGATAAATTCGCAGGGCGAGGTACTTATAATGGAACTATTCATATTGAGCATAAAGCAGCAGACAGAAGATACATTCTGTGTTTAGGTGAAGCTTCCGATACCTTCCAGGTGTTCATTAACGGGAAAAAGACTGCTTTTCCAGATCAGGTCCTGAAAGAAGTGGACATTACGGATGAACTTGAAGAAGGCGATAATCAACTTAAAGTCATCGTCGTTTCCAACCTTTATAATCGTTTAAACAGTGAGTAATAGGATCCAAGAATGCCATTCCCAATTAATGTACCTTATGTTCCGAAGAACTATGGGATTTGGGAAACAGAAAGCAAAAAATGCATCGTTAAAGTACTCAAATAAGGAGCGAATATATATGGCAAGAGATTTGAAAAAGCTTATTTCACAAATGACGCTGGAAGAGAAGGCCGGCATGTGCTCTGGACGCGACTTCTGGCATATGAAAGGGATTGAACGTCTGGGTATCCCCCCAATCATGCTGACCGATGGACCACATGGGCTGCGCAAGCAAAATTCATCCGCCGACCATCTCGGTTTGTTGGACAGCGAACCAGCTACTTGCTTCCCTTCGGCCGCTGGCCTTGCTAGTTCATGGGATCTTGAATTGGTCAACAAGCTAGGTGTTGCTCTTGGTGAAGAGTGCCAAGCGGAAGATGTCGCTGTTTTGCTTGGACCGGGAGCTAATATTAAGCGCTCCCCACTTTGCGGACGTAACTTTGAGTATTACTCCGAAGACCCTTACCTTTCCTCCCGCTTGGCAGCAGGGCATATTCAAGGGGTACAGAGTCAGGGAGTCGGTACATCTCTAAAGCATTTTGCCGCAAATAATCAGGAACATCGCCGTATGACCAGCGATTCGGTTATAGATGAACGCACACTCCGTGAAATCTATTTGGCTAGCTTCGAGTATGCCGTAAAAGAGGCACAACCATGGACAGTAATGTGTTCGTATAACCGAGTGAACGGTAACTATGCTTCCGAAAGCGAATATCTGCTTACAAAGATTCTGAAGGAAGAGTGGGGACATGAAGGCTTTGTCGTATCGGACTGGGGGGCAGTTAACGAGCGTGATGACGCTCTGGCAGCAGGTTTAGAACTGGAAATGCCTGCAAGCGGAGGTCTAGGTGACCGTAAGATTGTTGAGGCCGTTAAGAGCGGAAAGCTGTCTGAAGAGAAGCTGGACCGTGCAGTGGAACGACTTCTGAGCGTCGTGTTCAAAGCTGTGGATAACAGCAAGCAAGGAGCAATATACGATGTGGAGTCACATCATCAGTTGGCGCGTGAAGTTGCACGGGAGAGCATGGTCCTGCTGAAGAATGAGGATAATCTACTACCGCTTCGCAAGGAAGGAAAGCTAGCCATCATTGGTGAGCTTGCTGTTAAGCCGCGTTATCAAGGGGGTGGTAGCTCGCATATTAATCCGACGAAGTTGGAGGATATCCGTGAAGAAATCGTAAAGTCAGCGGGAGCAGGCACCCTGGTTACCTATGTACAGGGTTATGATTTGCTCTCTGATTCGACTGACAAGCAAACTGTAGAAGAGGCAAAGCGCGCAGCTGCTGATGCGGATGCTGCGGTAATTTTTGCCGGACTTCCTGACCGCTATGAATCTGAGGGCTTCGACCGTACCCACCTGAGGCTTCCGGCTAACCAGATTTCGCTGATTGAAGCCGTTGCTGAGGTTCAGCCGAATATTATCGTTGTGCTCAGTAACGGAGCACCGGTCGAAATGCCTTGGCTGGACAGCGTTAAATCCTTGCTGGAAGCGTATCTTGGCGGCCAGGCGCTTGGTGGTGCGATCGCCGACCTGTTGTTCGGTGCTGCCAGTCCGTCCGGTAAACTTGCCGAGACCTTCCCGGCTCGTCTTGAGCACAACCCGTCGCATTTAAACTTCCCGGGCGAAAGCGACCGGGTGGAGTATAAGGAAGGTCTGTTTGTAGGATACCGTTATTATGATGCTAAAGGGATTGATCCGTTATTCCCGTTCGGCTTTGGTCTTAGCTATACAACTTTTGATTATTCGAATCTTGTGCTCGAAAAGTCCGTGATTCGCGAAGATGAAAAAGTTACAGTTACGGTTGATGTGACGAATTCAGGACAGCGTGCTGGCAAGGAAATTGTGCAATTGTATGTCCGCGATATTGTTAGTTCTGTCACGCGTCCGCTCAAAGAGCTGAAGGGCTTTATTAAGATTGATCTGCAGCCTGGAGAGACAAAGGCAGCCACTTTTGTTCTCGATAAGCGCTCGTTTGCGTTTTACAATGTCGACCTTAAGGATTGGCAAGTAGAGAGCGGTGAATTCGAGATTCTCGTCGGCCGTTCCTCGCAGGATATTGCAGTTCAAGGTGTTATTCGTGTGGAATCGGAGGTTGGTTTCCAACCGCTCTTTCACCGGAATACGACAATAGGCGATATTATGGACAATCCCCAGGCACTCGCTGTTGTTATGGAATGGATCCAAAGTACTCCGTTTGCGGATATGTTTGTGGAGCAAGAAGGTGAAGGCTCGGAAATGGCGCAGGCGGTATTGAAATACTCCCCTTTGCGCAGCCTTGTCGGCTTTAGCGGTGGTGCGTTAACCGATGAGGATTTGGCTCGACTGGTGCAGTTACTGAATACGAAAGCGTAACATACAGGAAGACCGCTCCGGCTTTGTAGCCGTGGGCGGTTTTTTAATTACGGAGAAGTCGAAATAGTGATAATAGATAGGTCGGTATTCTGATAGAGACATTCTGCAAAAGTCAGTAACATAGAAGCATAGACAAGAGTTGAAAGGGTGATCAGAATGGCGCAAATGGCGATAAACAGGGAAGCAAATGTCCCTGTGAAAAAGAGAAGCCGAATGCGAAAATACTTGCCGCTAACCTTAATGGTTCTGCCTGGCTTGCTTTATTTATTATTAAACAATTATTTACCTATGTTTGGTTTGATTATTGCGTTCAAGGAAGTGAATTTTACCAAAGGTATTTTTGCCAGCGATTGGGTCGGATTTAAAAACTTCGAATATTTATTTACAACCTCAGATGCATATATCATCACTAGAAATACCATACTTTACAATGTATCCTGGATCATTATTGGAACCGTGCTTGCAATTTTACTGGCTATTCTGTTGAATGAAGTGCGGCAGAAGTTCTTGGCCCGATTCTATCAGAGCATTATCCTACTCCCGCAACTGATTTCCATCGTAATTGTAGCTTATCTGGGTTATGCGATGCTGAGTCTGGATACAGGCTTTATTAACAAGACAATCCTCCCTGCACTAGGCATGGATGATATCATGTTCTACTTCGAGTCCAAATATTGGCCTTATATCCTGACCTTCGTATCCCTTTGGAAAGGTCTCGGGTTCAATGTAGTTGTATATTTTGCAGCAATTATCGGAATTGATGAAGAATACTATGAGGCTGCCCGGCTAGACGGCGCTTCAAAGTGGCAACAGATTCGCGGGATTACGCTCCCTCTGATTGCTCCTATGATTATCATGCTTACGCTGCTATCTGTTGGAAAAATCTTTTACTCCGATTTTGGATTGTTTTATCAAGTGCCTATGAATTCCGGGGCAATCTATGATACGACTAATGTTATTGATACTTATGTATATCGTGGACTGCTTGGTTTAGGCGATGTCGGGATGTCGGCTGCAGCCGGTTTTTATCAATCGATTGTGGGTTTCATACTTGTTCTTACAGCAAATTTCATTGTACGAAAAATAAGCAAGGACAACGCATTGTTCTAGACGGAGGAGACAAATGGCACAAGAAAACCGATCATGGCAGTGGTTTGCAAATATTATTTATATCATTTTGACGGTGGCCTGCCTTGCCCCGTTCGTCCTCTTGCTCGCTTCATCACTGACGGACGAAACAGAAATATTAAAGAATGGGTACTCCTTTTTTCCGAAAGTGTTTAGTACTGCGGCTTATGAGTATTTGTTTTCCGGTGGCGGATCCGGTATATTCCGGGCCTATGGAATTACAATTTTTGTAACGGTCTTTGGAACGGCGGCCGGATTATTTATTACCGCGCTGCTTGCGTATCCAATGTCCCGCAGTGATTACCCGGCTAGTAAGCCATTGGCTTTTGTAGTATTCTTTACTTTGTTATTTAATGGCGGTCTTGTACCAACTTACCTTGTCTATACACAGTTGTTCGATGTGAAGAATACGGTATGGGGGCTTATTGTACCGGGATTGTTAATGAACGGCTTTAACGTAATGCTGATGCAGACCTTTTTCCGCACTTCAATTCCTATGGCGATCATTGAATCGGCAAGTATCGACGGAGCTGGAGAGTTCAGGATCTTCCGGTCGATTATCTTGCGGCTGTCAACGCCAGTATTGGCAACGGTAGGCTTGTTCCAAACTCTGGTATACTGGAATGACTGGATGAATGGGACGATTTATATTAATGACACCAAGCTATATGGTATTCAAAATATGCTAAATCGGATATTATCGGATGCCCAGTATCTCGCCAGTGGTAGTTTTGCTTCTCATGCAAGTGCACTTGCTAATACCGCTCCGCTGGAGACGGTCAAAATGGCTATTGCAGTCATCGGTGTCGTTCCTATTATGGTCACTTATCCCTTCTTTCAGAAATATTTTGTTAAAGGGATCGCCCTTGGGGCTGTCAAGGGATAGACAATCGATCATTGTCGTAAGATAATAATCGAAAGCACAAGCACCGGCAACACCCCATCATTGCGCGTGGCGATGATGGGGTTTTTCCACATTTTGTGAATAGGGAGTGATGGTAGTGGATCGCATACGTCTTAAATGGTCCCCAAATTCGCTACAGTCAAAATTGTTATCGGGTATGCTGATGCTTACCGTCCCTTTACTGATTGTTATTATTCTCGGAAGTCAGTATGCTATCAGCGTAGTACGTTCACAGGTCAGTGATTCCTACAGGAATCTGACCACTTTGTATATGAATCAAGTTGACAACGAGCTGGAGAAAGTGGATAAGTATTTAAACAGTCTTGTCGCCTCTGGCATGCAGTTCATTGCCATTAGTCAAGCAAAAACCGAAAATGATTATTACAAGGCTAACATTTCACTTTTCAACACATTTCAAGATAATCTGCCCTTGTACTCGGCAGTGGACGCATTCTTCATGTATTATCCGGATAGGGACGACTTTCTCTCGGCCGCCAAAACAATCGACGATTACTCACAGTCGATAAAGCTGCAGGAATACATTAAACAGATGATTGATGCCGAACCCGGAGTGAATGGCTTCGGCTCAGCGAGCTGGAAGTCCCAGGAAATTAATGGTGAATATTATATTTTGCATATTATGAGGACAGAAGGTCTGTATATTGGTGCGTGGCAAAAAGCAGATTCTATGATGATACCGATAAATTTTATCAGCTTCGGAACAAAGGGTGGTTCATTGTTCGCCACGGCGGAAGGCAAAGCAATGACAAATAAAGCCTTGGTGGAAAATACAACGGCACAACTTTCTCCAGTTCCGAAGGGATATCAATTATCAGGAGTAAAGAACCAGTTTCTGGTTGTTGGGGCTGCTTCTGTTAAAGGTGACTTCAGCTTAATTGCGATCATTCCCGATGAACAGATTCTAGAAAATCTACCGTATTTCCGGTGGCTGGCAGTCTTAGCCTCCATAGCTTCATTGCTGGTAGTATTAACCGGACTAGCTTATCTCCGAAGGATTGTGCTTGTTCCAATGAATCGTCTTCTTTTAGCAATGAAACGTATCCGAGAAGGTAATCTAAATATTCGTATCGAGAGAAACTCCGGCTCGGATGAGTTTCAGGTCGTGAACCATACCTTCAATAGTATGATGGAGCAAATTCAAGAGCTAACCATCAATGTATACGAAGAAAAGCTTAGTAAGCAGCGAGAGGAACTTCAACGACTGCAACTGCAAATCAATCCCCATTTCTTCCTGAACTCGCTAAACATTATTTACCATCTGGCTAAGGTTAAGGATTATGAGCTGATTAAAGAAATGTCCCAATGCCTGGTCCGCTATTTCCGCTTCATGTTCCGCAGTAATTTGAGCTTTGTAAGCTTAAAGGATGAATTGGAACATACAGCTAATTATCTTAGAATCCAGGAGCTCAGATTTCCGGACCAACTTGCATATTCTGCAGATGTACCTGAATATTTGGTTGGTGAGCTTGTCCCGCCGCTGATAATCCATACATTTGTGGAAAACACTATTAAACATGCGGTTACGCTGGATCAGCCGATTCATTTAACAATTCGTGCAGACATCACTGCCAACAATAACAAGCCTTATCTAAAGCTTTGTATTGAAGATACAGGTAACGGCTTCCCAACTGATGTTCTTTTGGCTATCAGGAAGAATAAGTCACTCGTCAATGAACAGGGAGAGCATATCGGTATCTGGAATGTGCAGCGCCGCTTAAAGCTGCTTTACGGGGATGAAGCTAGTCTGGAGATTTCAAACCAGTTACCTCATGGAGCCGAGGTTTGCGTGATGCTCCCGATGCCAAAAGTAGAGACCGGATAACTTAGGGGGAATGGAAATGTATAATTTGCTAATAGTGGATGACGAGCTTCACGTGGTCAATGGCTTAATTGCGGATCTTGATGTGAAGAAACTGGAAATCACCAATATATATAAAGCTTATAACGTAAGGCAGGCTAAGGAAGTGCTGCAAAATGAATCCATTCATATTATGTTGTGTGATATCGAAATGCCTCTAGGAACCGGCTTGGAGTTACTGGAGTGGGCAAATGAGTATGTGCCGAATGTGCAAACGATCTTTTTGACCAGTCATGCGGACTTCCGTTATGCCAAAGAAGCGCTCAGGTTAGGAGGGCTTGATTATTTGCTCAAGCCAGTTCCTGATGAGGAGCTGGAGCAAGCCATCGAGAAAGCAAAGGCAGAGCTAACTCAGAACAATAAATCGACTGAGCTTGAGCGTTTGTGGAGCAGCAATCATCCATCAATAATCGAGCACTTTTGGACGGAACTCCTTCAGCAAAAGATTGCCCCGAACCCTTCCGCCATCCATAATGCACTTGAAGCGCGAAACATACCATTCTCAGAAGAAATGACTTTCCTTCCCGTTTTGATCAGCGTCCGGCGTTGGAACAAAGAACTGTCTGTGCGTGACGAGAAGATTATGGAGTATGCTTTAAAAAAAACAGGGTTTGAAATCCTGGCCAGGGAGGGGCAAAGCGTACAGATCATTTCGGTAGATCGTGGCTGTTTACTGTTTATTGTTCCCTTTGGTGCCGAGAACCTAGAAGATGACATGATGGAACAGCTATATGCCTCTAGCAAGGAATATATTGACTCTTGTCATTGCTACTTCTATTGCGATTTGTCGGTTTATATTGGAAATGTGGTGCGGATGCACGAAATGGTGAGTGCGCTGTCGCAATTGCGGAATTTCGAACGTAATAATGTAGTATATGAGAACAAAGTATTTTTACTAACCGGGTATAAGGCGTTGCCGGAAGCAAAAGTATCCATCCCCGACATGAGCCGCTGGGCTGCCATGCTCAAGAACGGTATGAAAGAGCAGATTCTGTCGGAGATCCGGGTATTTCTGGATGAACGCATTGCCAGAGGCGAACTGAATGCATCTTTGTTACAGCAGTTCCATCAAAATTTCTTGCAGTCGGTATACTTTGTACTACTGGCCAAAGGAAAGACGGCCAATGAAATTTTTGGCGACTCAGTATCTATGGAGTTGTCACGCGAAGCTCCGAAATCAATTACGAATCTTTTGCGATGGGTTGAGCATTCCACCATGAGAGCATTGTCACAGGTTCCGGAGGATCACCATCCGAGTCATATCGTTGATAATGTGAGGCAGTTTATCATTGCGCACCTTGACCAAAGCGATTTATCGAGAGAAGAAATTGCTCAGCACGCGTTCCTGAATCCGGATTATCTGGCGAGGATCTTTAAGAAGGAAACGGGGCAATCTGTCATGGAATTTCTACTCCAAGAAAGAATTAAATTGGCGAAGGATTTACTTGTAAAGTCGAATCTAACCATTGGAGATATTGCTTCATCAGTAGGCTATTCCCACTTCTCCCATTTCTCTAAAACCTTCAAAAAGCATACAGGCTACAATCCTAATGAGTTTCGGCAAATGTCAAGGTGACAGTATTTGCGGCTATTTTGAAGCCGTGAAGATACTGATTAGAGGCTATTTTAGAACTGATGTTTGATTTTGTCTGTGATTTACCTTGTAATACTAGATAAATGAATTACATTCAGGAAAGGTGAGATGGAAATGATTCGCACTTCCTTTAATACTGGTTGGTCAGTAAGAGCGAGAAGTAGCATTTTATCAGAACTTCAGAATCATTTACCAATTCCAAGAAGTGGTTATGGACACCGAAAGGGGCTTTTAACGGAACAATGAAGGTCGGTAAAGTGCTAAACTTGGGTCGGGAATGTGTTAGAGAACAATAAGTGATAACGCTATCATGGTACTTGTAACGCATTACTAAAAGGGTGGTTGAAATATGAAAATAAGAAAAAAGAAATTTATCGGGATGCTTGCTGCAATTACTGTTTTGTCCGGATTACTTGGTGCATGCTCTTCAAATGGGAATAATAACAGCTCTGGAGAGAACCAAGGCAATAATAATGTTGCAAATACAGGAGGAGAGGAAACATACCACGCCGTAATGGCCATTCCATCATTTCAGTCCGAGCCGAAGGATATGCAGTTGGTGGAAGATGAAATTAATAAGCTGTTAAAAGATAAAGTTAACGCGACCGTAGATATTTTACCAATTGCTTTCGGCAATTGGACTCAGCAAACAAATCTAATGCTTAGTTCCGGAGAAAAATTGGATTTGCTTGTATCAGGTCTTGGGACCTACGCTTCACAGGCGGTCAGCGGTAAATTTGCTCCTCTGGATGATTTGCTCACCGGCCCTGGTAAGGGAATTGCAGATAGTGTCGGTGAAACCTACATCAATGCAGGTAAGGTTAATGGGCATATTTACGGAGTAACTTCGTTACATGATCTTGCCTCTAGTTTTGCATATGTGATGCGTAAGGATCTGGTGGACAAGTATCACATTGACACTGCTTCAATTAAGACTTTGGATGACGTTGAAAAAGTATTACAAACGATTAAAGATAATGAGCCGGGTATTACTCCTCTCGTTCCGAGCGGAGCTGGAAACAACGGAATCGGATTGGTGGAATATCTTCAGCATGATACGCTCGGTGATGCAGCCGCCGTATTTGGCGCCTTAATGGATCCTAATGATTTGACAGTTTCCAATTTTTATGATTCAAAAGATTACAAAGAATTGGTTACTAAGACACATGATTGGTATAATAAGGGCTTAATTCTGCGTGATGCAGCTACAAATCAGGTTGCACCCGGTCAACTTGTGAGAGCAAATAAGGCGTTTAGTTATTTTGGAAGTAGCAAGCCAGGTTACCAAATCAGTGAAAGCCGCGGTACAGACACTGAGATGGTAGTTGTAGAGATGGGAACACCACTGGCTACCACGGGACACGCAACCAGCCTCATGTGGTCTATAGCTCAGAATTCCGAGAATAAAGAAAAGGCAATGGAGATTCTAAACCTCTTCTATACTGACAAAGATCTCATTAATTTGATTAACTGGGGTATAGAAGGTAAGCACTATCAGAAAGTGGAAGATAACGTAATTGATTTTGCACCGGGTGTAGATGTGACAAACAGCAGTTATTTCCCTGGATGGGAATGGATGACTGGAAATGAGTTCTTAGGTTATGTGTTTAAGGGCAATGATCCAGAAATTTGGACTCAGACTAAAGAATTTAATGATAATGCAACGAAATCCAAAGCAATGGGCTTCACATTTAATCCAGAACCAGTTAAAAATGAGTATACAGCGCTTACAAACGTAGCAAATCAATTAAGGATTGGACTTGAATCAGGGGTGCTTGATCCTGAAGAGGTATTGCCTGAGTTCAACGAAAAACTTAAAGCGGCTGGAATTGATAAGGTGATTGCGGAGAAACAAAAACAACTGGATGAGTGGGCTCAACAAAATAATGTAAAGTAACTTTTCAGAAAGTTACCTTTGGACATACTAGATGGCTAAGTAATTCAATATTATACGCTTAAAAAGCTTTAGAAGGGAAAGAGGAGAATTACACTCTTCCGTTCTTCTGACAGTGCGGAGAAGAGGATGAAATTCTCCAGAAGAAATGGCGCGAATACATGTGTTGGGTATTCGCGCTGTTTGCATAGAGGTAAGACCATACCTTGATTTCCTTGGACCGGGATGGTACTTGGGTGTGGACTACAACCATCTTTCGGCAAGCAAGGCAGTCAGAAGACTGAAGGAGATTCAAAAAACTCCGTAGGTCATTCCTGTCTGTGCGGATATCGATGCATTTGGCCCATCTCCTTACTCAGGGGAATTCACCACACAAATTGGTGATTGGTGCAGGGTGTACGGTGTGAAAATATTAGTCACGTAATCAAAGATAATAATGTGCATGTACGGCTTTGTATAGGTATGGGCCGCCGCTTATATCTAACTCTGGTATAAATGAATATTTCCGGAAATTGAATTACCTCCGACAGGGTACTTGTCAACGGTAACTTCTGTACAATATCCAAGCTTGAACCGTTCGTTCATTTGACGCAGTTGGCAGATCTCAACCGAAAGGAATATCTGCCGAAACTCTCTGGCCCAATTCGCTATGAGACCACACTGGATTAGAACAGGAGAGTCTTAAAACGTATGGTTGGACTTAGGTCAGGCATATGAGAGAGCTATCCAGCGAATGGAATAGACAGAGGAAGGCTGACTTCGTGTGGAAAGCGGTGGTAATACACCTCGCCTGGAGATTAGAGACTTTAATCTGCCTGAGCATCCATTTCCCGAGACAGCGGCTGACTTATATACGGTCGAGAGTCACTATGGTCATTTCATCGGCAAAGTCTTGTCGCCAAACCTCAGCAGGCAATGTGCTGCATGGTGGAAACGGAGATGGAGTTTGAAACGGAACACTTTCAGCAGACAGCAGATGGCCAGTCTGATTTTATACTATGATACAACAGATAATGTCTACTTGAGGATCAGTTGAGATGATAAAACGGGTTCATATATGTGCGTTAAATGGGAAGAACTCCTGGATACAGAAGTACCCCTAGGAACAGCAGCACGTATCAAGCTAAAAGCGTTCTTATTTTCAATATGCAATGGATAGCGGTAACTGACAACATATTGGACCAATGCTAGAGATTTTTTCGCATCTTGCAGACGAGACCAACGAAATGTTTGGATATACACGATTTACCGGCAACTTTGTCGGAATATGCGTTCAAGACCTCAGCGGAATGGGCAAGCACGCTGGTTTTGATTATGTCTATTATTCGGAAGACGCGCCTGAATTATTTGATGCTGACCAGAATTCCGGCAATATAGGCCGAAATACTAATAAATCCAGGATAGCTGATCTCCTGGACAATAGTGATACCGCTAAGATTTTAAAGAAACATCACACTGGTATCGATACTCATCCCATGTTTGACGTTATCAAAAGCTTACCTTGGATCAACTGGGCGAATTTACAATGGCAAATATCCCGAACGATTAGATTTAAGATAGCATCTCTGAACTGCTTGGTGATACGGAATAAGTCTGACTTACTATCATTACCAATCTAGGAGGTACATGTGAGCGAATATAATAAAGATGATATTTTAGTTACTCAGGACATGATAAAAGTTATGTTTGAAGCAACTCAGAGACAACGTTTATCCACTTTTACTCAACTGAATAAATCTGCGAAAAAAGGCGGAATTGTATTTGTAGGCGACTCCATTACAGAAGGTTTTCCAATTCATGAGATGCTGCAACAACAGAGGAATTAGTGGAGACAGCTCAACAGGTGTGCTCGATAAACTACGAGATGAAGTATTCGATCTGGAACCAAGCAAGGTGTTTCTCTTAATCGGAACCAATGATCTTGGGGATGGTAAGGATCCACAGGAGGTCGTACGCAACATCAAACAGATTTGTACGCTTATTCATAATCAACTGCCTCATACAAAGGTGTACGTTGAATCTATTTATCCTGTAAATCAAACTGTAGAGAGCATCATGCCGAAAGGCATTAAGCAGACAAATGAACAAATCCGGATTGTCAATCAAAATTTGGCTAACATGACGCGGGAAGTATCGTATACCTACATCGATCTATATCCCAAACTTCTGGATACAGAAGGTCGACTAGACAGAGGATATACTTATGATGGGCTTCATTTGAACACAATCGGTTATGAGGTTGTCAAAGCGGAACTTCAGCTGGTTCTGATGAATTAATTCTTTTTCAATTGGATTCAAAGATATCATAAAAAATATATTGCTAGTCTTATTAGGGCATCTCAAGTGGCCGGTTTTACAGCTTACGGGAATGCTCTTTTTTCCCTGGCCAGGAGGTGAGGGCGGGAGTCGCGACAAATCAACTTTGTAATTCGTTCTACTCCCGGTTTGGAAGTAGTTTATATAGACTATAAAATAATTAAAATAAATATAGGATAAATGCTAATCGAAATTTCAAATACGGTACAAAAATAAAATAAATATATATTTATTAAATTATTGCAAGTGATATATTAATGGAATTTTAAGGAAGAAGGGCTCGGTTTGGAGCCGTCAAAAGATTTTTGCTAATCGTAAAGAATAATCTTAATGAGGGTAAACAATCGTCCGCGCCATCAAGGAGTTCTGTATAGCAATCAAAGATAACTGCCTCAAACTGATATGTACGTGGAATCGTTATATCCTGTAAATGCAAATTTGAAATCGGCTTAGCTTTTGAAATTCGGACCAATGAGCATATTCAAGCCGTCAATACTACACTGGAGAATATTACTTCATAGATGATTTACATTTACATCAATTTGTCCACGAAGTTAATTGATGAAGCAGGACAATTGGTCAAGAACTGTACCTAAGATGGCCTCCACCCGAAAGCTAAAGCTATATGAAAGTCGATAAAGTGATAAATAAGAGGTCGGGATTGTGATAGAGAAGCTACTGTGACACAGCTATCATTTAACTTGTAGCCCATTGAGGTAAGGACTTAATGAACGGGTGCATAAACATTAATAAGAATAACATTCAGGAGGGATAATCATCATATGACACGTTTGTATGAAGTATTAATCGGGAAAGAGGACAATTATATCTTGCCTTTTTTTTGGCAACGGGGCGAAGAGGAAGATGTTCTTCGTGAGGAAATGAAGCGAATCCATGAATCGGGTATACGTGCTGTTTGCGTAGAGGCTCGACCGCATCCGGATTACTTGGGACCAAAGTGGTGGCATGACATAGATATCATCATGGAAGAAGCGCGTATTCGCGAAATGAAGGTATGGGTACTGGACGACGATCACTTTCCAACAGGCAGGGCGGCAGGAAAGATAAAGGATGCGCCGATAGAATTACGAAGATCCTTCTTATCTGAGCGTCATATAGATGCACTTGGTCCAGCTCCTAATGCTTCTTTCATTGTTGAGTATCCTAAGGAGCCATATTTAGCTCACCTGGGAACAAGAGAAACGATAGCAATTATAGCGAGAAAGCGGGATTCCAAAAGTGGTGAACTGATTGGTGAACCAATTGATTTAACCGCAATGCTTACTGACGGTGTGCTATACTGGGCTGTACCGGAGGGATATTGGCGAATTTTTATTCTAATCAAGTCGGATAAAGGCGGCAGCAAAACTCAGGAGGATTATCTGAACCCACTAGTCGCAGAATCGACTCGTGTATTAATTGATACAGTTTACGAAGCATTTTACAATCGGTACCGTGAGGATTTTGGTAAGACGTTAGCCGGTTTCTTTTCTGACGAGCCCGGGTTCTATAACGACAGCAATGAATACGACTTTGAATCATCCGTTGGAAAGAAAGAAGTGGCGCTTCCTTGGAGCAAAGATGTTCCTGAACAACTAAGAAAAGTATTAGGTGAAGACTACATTTTACAACTTCCTCTTCTTTGGCATGATCAGGGAAATAATACGCCACCAATACGATATCACTATATGAATATCGTCAGCAGCCTTTACGGTGAGAATTTCACCACACAAATTGGTGACTGGTGCCGGAAACATGGAGTTGAATACATTGGGCATGTAATTGAGGATAATAATGTACATGCTCGGCTCGGTGCAGGGGCTGGGCACTATTTCCGTGCTCTTGGTGGGCAGGATATGTCCGGTATTGATATCGTCCTCTGGCAAATGGCGCCGGGCTACGACGAATTTTCATTTAAATGGTGGTTTGCCGGTGAATCCGATAGCGAGTTCTTTAACTATGGATTGGGGAAAATGGCCTCTTCTTTGGCTCATCATGACTCCAAAAAGAAAGGTAGAACAATGGCCGAGGTGTTCGGCGCATATGGCTGGGTAGAGGGCCTGAAATTAATGAAATGGATTACGGATCATATGCTTGTGCGTGGTGTAAACTATTTTGTTCCACATTCGTTCTCTGCTAGAGAATTTCCAGACCCTGATTGCCCGCCGCATCTTTATGCCAGAGGCAAAAATCCGCAATTCCGTTATTATAAATATTTAAATCATTACACAAATAGACTAAGCCACTTGCTTTCAGGTGGGACTCATATTGCCTCTGCAGCTGTACTGTACCATGCTGAAGCGGAATGGTCAGGTAAATCTATGTACTTCCATAAACCGGTAAAAGAATTGCTTAGAAGACAGATTGATTGTGATGTACTGCCACTTGATCTGATCGTGGATTCCGTTAGTATTGAAGAGAAGAAACTGAAGTCAGGTAACGAGGTGTTTGACTGTTTTATTATTCCGTATAGTGAAGCACTTCCAATGCAAGGATTGCAGAAAATTGAAGAACTGGCGGAACTCGGTTTACCGGTTATTTTTATAGATGCAATGCCTGTACGCTCAAGTGAAGGCAGTGATGTATCCGAGCTTTTGCAGCGTTTGGAAGATTGCGTGAATGTTTCAATAATTCCGCTTAACAGCATTGCAGGACATCTGCTTTCTAATGGGTTTTATGAACTAAAAGCAGAAGGCGATTATCCTTTCTTACGTCATTATCATATTCGGCATGAAGACTCTGATGTTTATTTCTTCTTTAATGAGCACCCACAACTTCCTGTAGCCACTAATATCAAACTTCCAGTGTCCGGTCGAGTATGTCTTTACAATGCATTCGAGAACCGGACAATCCGCGTATGGGATGTTCCAGATGAAGGTGTTCAACAAATTCCACTTAGCCTGGCGCCATTTGAAACGATTGTCTTCGTATCCGGTGAGGCAGTAGAGGATCTTGTTATTCAAGATGAAATGATTAATGATCAAAAGCATATCGAAGTCTCAAATTCATGGACAATTTCTACAGCTACTTCTGAACAATATCCGAACTTCGAACCCTATATGATTTTGGATCAGTTGGCAGATCTGAGTCGGCAGGAATACTTGCCGAGATTCTCAGGTACCTTCCGTTACGAAACAACGCTGGATTGGAAACAAGATTTGCCGTTGAAAGTAAGTTTGAATCTCGGTGAGGTGTATGAAACAGCTGAAGTGTTGATAAATGGACATTCAGCAGGGATCAAAATCAGTTATCCGTATCGTTTCGATATATCAGATATGATAAAGAAAGGGAGCAATACGTTGACAATTGAAATTACAAATACATTGGTTAAGGATCAACGGGATGTATTCTCAGCTGTTGCGCAACAAGAGCCTAGTGGTTTAATAGGGCCTGTAAGATTGCTATACTAGACTGTCATTTTTAAGATGTTTGCTATTATTTTATAAATTTGAGGCTCCAATAATTGGAGTCTCTTTTTATTATGGTTTTATCCAGTTGAGTGCGTAAAACGCGGGAAACAAATAATTACCCGCTATGGGGGTGCAGGGAACAAGGGTTTGACTACTAAGACCATTCCGATAGAAATGAGATGTTCAGGCTCAAACGAAAGGAATGGTCAAAGATGGATAATAAGAGCTATAGCCTAGCTCACACGAAGTGGATGTGCAAATACCATATCGTGTTCACCCCGAAGTATAGACGGAAAGAAATCTATAATCAAGTGAGGAGAGATTAGTCGGAATTTTCAGATGTCTATTTTAGTACAAGGGAGTAGAAACTCTAGAAGGTTACATGATGCCGGACCATGTTCACATGTTGGAAACGTTTCCGTCAAAAAATGCGGTCTCAACGTTCATGGGATATTTAAAGGGGAAAAGTTTGCTAATGATATTCGAGAAGCATACGCAGCTCAAGTATAAATACGGAAATCGAAAATTTTGGCAGAAGAGTACTAGATAAGTACGGTAGGTCAGAATGAGGCCACCGTAGCCAAATATATTTGTGAACAAGAAACACATGACCAGGCGATAGATAAATTGAATGTAAAAGAATAGGAAGATCCATTAAGTAGTAAAAGGAGCAAAAAGAAAAAAGCCCGTTTTAACGGGTAAGTGAAAATGACAAATTACACTGAGCCTAAACAGAATTGCTGTTAGGCTAGCGTCTTTAGGCCCAGTTTGGCAACAAAGAGTTATACCCAAGAGCAAACCACCCTTTGGTTGGTGGTCCTGATTGTAAAAGAACCGCCAGTTGAACAAGGGGGTTCTTCTACAAGAATGCCCTTCTCACTTCCAATTGGGAAGCGAAAGGGCTAAAAAGTTTTTTCGTTAACTGGAAAGATTGTTAATACTTCGGAACTGTTGTATGCGGGCCCTCATGTACGGTGAAGTGAGGGGGCAGGGGCTTAAGACCCCCTCCTACTCGATGAAAATGAAAGTCGGAATAACGCTAACGAAGAAGTCGAGATATTGATAGAATCATATGACGTAATAGAGGTAACATAAATGTACAGGTCCGTGCAAGTTTTCCTGCTTTATCTGGGGATCATGAAGACATAAGAGTGAGGCCGGATTCATGAAATTTATTATTAATGGACGAAAGTAGAGTTCCATGTGCCAATGCTCGGCTATGTGTAACGTATGTTCAAAAGGGCGATATTTTAAAGGCTTTGTAGCAGAAATAAACCAGACCATGTGTTATGGGAAATCTTATCAGGTGAAATGGGCCGCCGGACCTGATTCTGAAGCCTATATCTACCATTTTATCCAATGAATGGGGAACGCAAGCCGTATTTCAAGAAGATAGAATTACAAGATCACTTGAATCATTTGAAAACTATTCCTACACAGTGTGTATAGTTAAGATTCGGAAGGACGCTCTAGAGGGACTGCAGCAGCTTTTTGTTATTCCTTCGGCGAGTTTTTTTGGAAAGCACGCATCTTCTCTCGCTGTATGGATATGAGCAGGGTACGAACTATTGTTTACTGTATAGCTCGAATTTAGGCAATATGTTTGGTGGTGAAGTGGAACTGGGAGGTGAGGTTTTGGCACTACTGCTGAATACACGGAGCGGAAAAGTTCAAATGCTAAAGGCAAATGCACCTAGTAGCTAGTGTGCTAAGTGCTACTCACTGAAAAGGCTCAGACAGAGTAAGTGATGGCTGTGACGGAAAAGATAATCATTGAACTAAAAAGTAGGGAACTGTCCGTAGAAAGTTGGTCAGCTGGTTCTGTACCGATGGAAACAAAGATTAATCATTTTCTCTGAATATATATGTCCTTATTTCTTGGTTTGAATAACCGGATTTACAGAATACATCGGGTGTCGGAGTCATATTTCACGTAATTTGAAGTATTGAGGCTTGTTGACTCATGTTAGTACGAGGATCTCAGTTGAACATGGAAGGTAACCTGGGTTCCGGCAGTGTTTGGACCCCTTGTCTGCCCTATGATAACGGGGCGATTCTTTTTTATACCATGACGAGGACGGCCGTAAATCGGTGTTTAACATGCTGTAGATCACTGTACGAATTGTAATTCTTTTGCTGGAATAGTTCTTTAAGAGTACAACACTGAACAGCAGAAATTAGTAAGAGTACGAAAAACCATATTCACAGATAGTGAACTGGGAGGAGCGAATGGTCCCCACCTTTATAAATGTAGCGTCAATTATTACTTGCTTGTTGTTGAAGGTGGAACTTGGGGTTCACATGCCGTGACTATAGCATGCTTGAAGAAAATAAATGGTCCACATAAAGTTGATCCAATGAATCTCATACTGACTTCTGCCGCGGCTGCTGCCTTATCCCTTCTGGCTTTCCTTAACGGTACCATTAGGGAGTCTCTGTATGCAGGGCAGAGATTCATTAAATTCAATACATCGGCAGAGTCTAGTAGGCAGACGCCAAAAGTCAATGCATTGCTTGGCGGAGACAGAGCTCAAGTTCGATCCAAAGCATTTCAGCGAATAGCAGGCTTAATCTTATAGTATGACACCAAAGATTATGTGAATTTGCGAATCAGTCAGATGAGAACCTGAGAAAATCCTTGGCACGCGTTCGTTCTATCTGCGGCATGAGGGAAGAGATAGCCGATGCTGAGGTATCATTTGGAGATGCGAAGCGCTGCAAGCTTAAAGTGCACATTCAAGCAGAGCACGCTAGCTTTCAATATTCGGTAGACAGCGAGGGATGGCAGCCTTTTGGGCCGAAACTGGACATTTCCGATTTGTCAGAGTCCCTGAATCGTTAAGCCGATCATTATAACACAAAAGATTAATTGATCTTCTGAAAAATGATACTACAGCCGTAATATTGGAAAAGCATTTGCTTGGTATTACAAACAGCCCTATGGTCAATATGATATCAAGTTTCACCTTGGATCAGTTGGTAGAATTCACAGCATTAGGGCTATCAGAAGGAAAAATTCAAAACATCTTTACTGATTTGTGCAGTATTAAAGGGTTAGAAAGCTAAAACTATATATGACTTTAAATGAAGGGTGAAAACGAGAATGATACGAACTTCTTTTAACGGAGATTGGTTGTTGGGGAATAAAAGTGGGTTTTTCTCAGAGATGCAAGGCAAATCGACACCTCTGAGAAGTATTACCCTTCCACACGACGCAATGATCGAAAGATCACGCGAAAAGCCGGAAACGGGTGCGAGTAGTCATCTTCATGCTTTGGGTTATTTTCCTGAAGGAGAATATGAATATAAAAAGAAGTTCTTTGTGCCTGAGGAGTACCGGCATAAAAGAGTAACAGTTGAGTTTGAAGGCGTGTACGCAAATGCAATGGTATATATTAACGGTAATTTTGCTGGGCAGCATCCGTTTGGTTATTCTAATTTTTATGTCAAAACAGACCGTTTTCTAAAATATGGCGAAGAGAACGAAATTAAAGTTATTTCGCTGAATTATAAAGATACACGGTGGTATTCTGGAGCTGGAATCTACCGCAACACGAAGTTAATTGTTGGAGAACTGGTACATGTTGCAATAGACGGTGTG
Source organism: Paenibacillus segetis (assembly GCF_014639155.1). Classification (NCBI taxonomy): domain Bacteria; kingdom Bacillati; phylum Bacillota; class Bacilli; order Caryophanales; family Paenibacillaceae; genus Paenibacillus; species Paenibacillus segetis. The sequence continues at coordinate 292,361 of NZ_BMFT01000003.1, read as the reverse complement.
AAAATATCAACCCCCGAAATCACTAACAAAAGGGCTGTTGTCTCTGTGGCCACTGTAATTGAGAATGAAGGGTTGTCCACCCGAACAGTTAATGTTCATACAAAAATTATCGATTCTAATGGTCTTGTCGTGGCCAGTGACATCGCACCAGTTACAACGTTTGCAGGAGAAAATGCGATAATTAGGCAACGGATTTATGTTAGGACTCCCAAGCTTTGGAGTGTCGGTATGCCTAACTTGTATACTTGCAGAACTTGTATCATAGATGATAACGAACAACTGGATGAAGAGTCGACATCATTTGGGATCCGTTCACTTACACTAGACCCGGATCAAGGAATCTGCATCAATGGTGAGGTTGTGAAGTTGCGGGGAGCCTGTATACATCACGACAATGGCGTAATTGGTGCCGCGACAATTGAACGTGCTGAAGAACGTCGCGTCGAGATACTGAAGAATGCAGGATTTAACGCACTTCGCAGTGCTCATCACCCAATGAGTAAAGGACTACTTGATGCTTGTGATCGCCTCGGTATGCTGGTCATGGATGAAAGCTTCGATATGTGGACCTCAACCAAGTGTGATCACGACTATGCCCTACAGTTCCCTCTGTGGTGGGAGAAAGATATAGAAGCAATGGTAGATAAAGATTTCAACCATCCGAGTGTTATTATGTATTCAATCGGTAATGAAATTCTTGAAACCGGGAGGGCAGTTGATTCGACCTGTGGAAGGAAATTAGCGGAGAAGATTCGTTCCCTGGATAACACCCGATATGTTACGAATTCTATCAACTTGCTGCTTTCCATTATTGATGAAATTGCAAAATCTAGAGAAACAGAAATTCAAGAAGGTATTAATACAGTAATGAACAATATCAAAGATCAAATGGCGGCAGCTACAAGCAGCGAGATGGCAACACAAAAAACGGCTGAATCGTTTGCTTATGTGGATATAGCAGGTTATAACTATGCAGAATCACGGTATGTGCAGGACAAAGAACGCTTTCCCAACCGAGTAATTGTTGGTAGTGAAACGTTCCCTGAGACCATTGATAAAAACTGGAAACTAGTTAAGGAGAACAGCCATGTCATCGGAGATTTTACCTGGACGGGGTGGGATTATATCGGTGAAGCAGGTATCGGTAAATTTTCCTATGATACTGATGAGTCAGCATCCGGCGTAGCCGGCTTATATCCGTGGCTTGCTGCCTGGTGTGGTGATATTGACATTACCGGAAACCGGCGCCCAGTATCTTACTACCGTGAAATCGTATTTGGTTTAAGAAAAGATCCCTTCATTGCTGTACAACGACCTGAGCACTTCGGAAAACAGCAAATTCCGTCTATGTGGAGTTGGAGTGATACTGTATCCAGCTGGTCTTGGAATGGTTATGAGGGGAAACCGGTTATGGTGGAAGTATACGCGGATGCAGATGAAGTGGAACTCCTAGTAAATGGAAAAAAAGTCGGGAGAGCTGCTGCAGGTGAAGATCACCGCTTTAAGGCGATTTTTGAAACTGTCTTTGAGTCTGGAGAAATTACAGCAGTAGCCTTCACGAAAGGATTAGAAACCGGGCGTATGACACTTCAATCTGCTAGCGGTAACGTTCAGTTGCAAATAGAACCGGACCGGACTGAAATTACCGCCTCGGATCGTGATCTTTCCTTTGTCATGATTAGCCTTGTAGGAGACAATGGCAGCCTATTCAACAACTTTGATCGTAAAGTCATGATTCAGGTAGAGGGTGCAGGGATTTTACAGGGCTTCGGCAGCGCTAATCCGAAGTCTGAGGAGAATTTTTTTGATACCGAACGAACTACTTTTGATGGCAAAGTGTTAGCTGTTATACGTCCTATCAGTTCCGGAAAGATCATATTGAATGTCAGTGCTGAAGGATGTGACTCACAAACAGTAGTGATCAACGTTCTTAATGTCTAAACCACTGCTATTTAGTTCAGGATACGATATTTTGAATCAGTTATAACCACAAAATATTAATTGAGCAGCGATATTAAAATGAGAGACCCATTTGTTTTTCCAATTTCTACAGATGGAAAGTATTACATGTATGGTAGTACGGATTAAGATATATGGAATACGAGAACAGGATTTAATGTATACGTAGGAAGTGATTTAAACAATGGGGGAGGTCATTATCCTGTATTTAGAGCAGATAAGGATTTTTATTCGGAAAAACAGTTTTGGGCTCCTGAAGTTTATGAGTACGAGGGATGGTACTACTTGTTTGCCACCTTTTTAAGAAAAGACAGTATTTACAAAGAAACTTCCATCCAGCCTTCGTTCGGATAGTTTACTTAGACCATTTAATGCGTATAGCGAAGGGCTTGTTACTCCGACGAAATGGAACTCATTGGACGGGACTTTATAAATTGATGAGAACGGACTTCTTTGGATGCTATTCTATCATGAGTGGCGTCAGGTCGGGGACGGAGAAATCTGCGCTGTGAGATTATCGGAAGATCTTATGAAAGCGATCAGCAACCCTATTGTACTATTTCGAGCTTCAGAGGCTGCTTGGATTACGCCACTTGAACATCCTCCTGCTATGCTGAATACGGAATTGAAATCAAGAAATATTTATGTAACGCATGGAACATTTATGTATAAAGCGTCCAATGGTGATTTATTAATGCTTTGGGCGAGTCATATCAATAATGTTTATGCTATGGTATTTCACGTTCTGTTAGTCAGAGTATTACTGGACCTCGGCTCCATAATGAGGTTCCACTCTACGATATCGACGGCCCGACATGGTATGATCATTAACTTTAAATGATCAACTGATACTGACTCTGCATGCTCATAATAATACACCTGATGAGCGCCCTATCTTTATTCCCATCACTGAAGAGAACGGTCTTGTAACAATAGAATAAGTACGTATTCAAAACCAGAAGGGAGTTTTTTGTAATGGGTTATGTATGTAATCCTTTAAACATCCCGTACACGTATCAGTTTTTTGACGAAAATGGGGTAATTAGTTCCAACCGGGAAGCAGCAGATCCATCTATGGTGCTTTATAATGGAAAATATCTATTGTTCCCTTCTATGACTGCTGGATTTCTTTCCAGTGATAATCTTAGCGATTGGGAGTTTCATTTGCTTAATGATGTGCCAATATTTGATTACGCTCCTGATGTCAGAGTGATCGGTGAATATTTGTATTTTTCTGCTTCAGATTATACTAAAAATTGTTCGTTTTACCGCACTAAAGACCCATTTAATGGAAGTTTCGAGGAGATAAACGGAACGTTTCCCTTTTGGGACCCCAACCTGTTCGTTGATTATGACGATAAAATCTATTTCTATTGGGGTTGTACCAATAATAGACCTATTTACGGAGTTGAAATGAATCCTGTAGATATGAGTCCTATAGGTGATCCCGTGGAGCTTATCTTTGGTGATGTTACAGTAAAGGGCTATGAAAGAACCGGTGAGAACCACGTCTTACCACGATCTTCTGAACAGATTGAAGAAATGGTCGAGGCACATATGAGCAATAACCCCGACACTTCGGAAGAAATGAAAGCGGTAGTTAGACAGTGGCTTGGCAATGACCCATATATTGAAGGGGCATGGATGGATAAACATAATGGTCAATATTATTTTCAGTATGCCAGCCCTGGAACAGAATATAATATTTACTCTGATGGAGTGTATGTATCGGATAAACCGTTGGGGCCATTTAAATTGGCTAAGAACAACCCTTTTTCGTATAAACCGGGGGGCTTTATGCCTGGGGCGGGCCATGGTTCCACAATGGAAGATAAGCATGGGAATGTATGGCATGCATCATCGATGCGAATCAGTGTAAATCATCAGTTTGAAAGACGAGTAGGGATTTGGCCCGCTGGATTTGATGAGGACGGGGAACTATTCTGCAACCAACGATTCGGTGATTGGCCAATGAGAATTGATCAGACGCAAATGGACCCATGGGAAGATCCGGAGTGGATGCTACTCTCTTACAATAAGCCGGCGAGTTCATCATCCTACGAAGCAGGCAAAGATGCTTCGAAGGCGACCGATGAAAATGTTCGGACCTGGTGGAAAGCTGCAGGAAAGAAACCTGGTGAATGGCTAGAAGTGGATTTGCTGCATGAATGCGATGTGCGTGCTATACATATCAACTTTGCAGACGATCAAACAGATATTATAATACCTGAGAGTGCAGAAAAGAAGATGACCTCAGAAGCTTCTAACCATACAGCAATTAGATATATTGACCGTAAAAAGCATTACACAAGATGGCTTCTGGAAGGTTCAATTAACGGTGAACATTATTTCACTATTGCTGACAAGTCCAATGCTGAATCCGACTTACCGCATGATTTGATAATCCCAAAAGAGGGAGTTAAGGCTCGCTATATCAAATGCACAGTGCAGGAATTGCCTTATCGGCAAGTGGCGTGTATCTCCGGTCTGCGAGTTTTTGGTACTGGTGAAGGAAATAGACCTGTGAAAGCAAGAAACGTTCGGACTGAGCTCGCAAGTGAGCTGGATCTTAATGTCTCATGGGAAAAGCATCAAGTCGTCGGTCACAACGTGATTTGGGGGTTTTCACCTGATAAACTCTATCATAGCTATATGGTATTGGGAAGCAATGAAGTTAAGATCGGTGCATTAGTGAAAGGACAGTCCTTATTTGTTAGGGTGGATTCTTTCAATGAAACAGGAGTTACTGAGGGTGACATTATTCAAGTAATATAGTATTGACGAAGAAAAATGGCTGGGTAACTCCGCCATTTTTTTATTTATGATTATGCTGGCATGCTCGCAAAGCTATAGTTTTACATGAGAAGCTTTGCATGTGCACAACTTAACTAAGAATATAAGAATATAAGAATATAAGAATATAAGAATATAAGAATATAAGAATATAAGAATGATATGCTAGCATGGAAAACTGGGTAGACTATATTCGGTCACAAGGAAATCTTGAACATGTATGGAATACCGGAATTCATCTTGGTGACTGGTATACGCCGGTTAGTTAAATTTGTTTGGTCGATAAAATGCTAAAGATGAAGTCGGGATTCTGCTAGATAAAATAATAAGATAGCGCTATTATTGGAAAATAATCCATTAAGAAGTAAGGGGCGACATGATGAATAAAAAAAGAAATAGAGTCATTGGAACGCTTGAGGGGGTTTTGGTTATGTCCTTATTGTTAACTGCATGTTCAACTAATGGGAATAATAACGCAGCTAATAGCAAGACTGACACTAATACAGGTACATATGGAGAAGAAACATATCATGCAATAATGGCAATCCCCTTACTACAAGGCGAACCGAAGGATATGCAACTTGTTGAAGATGAACTAAACAAGCTGGTTAAAGAAAAAATCAATGTATCTCTCGATTTAATACCGATTTCTATTGGGAACTGGACACAGCAAACAAACCTAATGCTGAGTTCCGGTGAAAAACTGGACTTGCTTCTTACAGGGACAGGAACGTATGCTTCTCAGGCAGCTACTGGAAAAATCATTCCGATAGATGAACTACTCAAAGGTCCTGGTAAAGGAGTTGCCGAAGCATTGGGCGAAAAGTACATTAGCGCTACAAAAATTAGCGGAAAAGTATATGGCGTTTCTTCAATCCATGATCTGGCTCAAAATTATTCATACGCTATGCGTAAGGATCTCGTAGATAAGTATAAGATTGATACCACCGACATCAAAACGCTGGATGATGTTGAAAAGGTATTGCAAATCATCAAGGAAAACGAGCCTAATTTAACACCTATTGTTCCGGGAGGTGCTGGAAGTTCGGTCAGCATGTTGGTCGGATACAACCAATATGATCTACTTGGTGATGGAGTTGGCGTTCTTATGGATCGCAATGAGCTAAAGGTTACTAATTTGTATGAGTCTTCTGAATATAAAGCTTTCCTTACAAAATTTCATGATTGGTATACAAAAGGATATATACTTCGGGATGCAGCTACTAATCAAATTGTTCCGAATCAGCTTGTGAAAGCCGGTAAAGTATTTAGTTATTTAACAAATGGAAAACCAGGTTTTGATGCCCAGGAAAGTCGCGCAGCTGGCATGGAAATGGTCTCGGCAGAACTTAATGGACCGACAGTTTCAACGAATGACGTAACCGGATTTATGTGGGCTATCGCCCGGAATTCTGAAAATGCTGAGAAGGCAATGGAAGTTCTTAATCTGTTCTATACAGATAAGGAAGTCATTAACCTGATTAACTGGGGGATTGAAGGTAAACACTATCAGAAAGTGAAAGGTGACATTATCGATTTCGCACCTGGAGTGGATGCAACTAACACGGGCTATATGCCGAACTGGGACTGGCTGACAGGCAATACCTATCTTAGCTATATCTATAAAGGCGGGGACCCGGAGATCTGGGAAAAAACAAAAGAATTTAATGATACTGCTTCACCAGCGAAAGCACTGGGATTTATCTTTAATATTGAACCTGTTAAGAATGAATACACTGCAATCATGAATGTAACCAATCAATACAAAGTTGGATTGGAATCGGGAACGCTAGACCCCGAGGTGGTATTACCTCAATTTATTGAAAAATTAAAGGAAGCCGGAATTGATAAAGTGATTGCTGAAAAGCAAAAGCAGTTGGATGAATGGGCTCAAGCAAATAATGTAAAATAGAAGCCGAAAAGTTTTTCTAGGTAAAATGACCTGTAGAAAGATAAAGAACAAATTGACTCTGTAATAAAGGAGTTCCTTTATTCAGTTCAAAGTATGAGTGCCAGAAAGGACTAACATTCCTCCCTTTAGTATAATACTGTGAGTTGCAAAAGAACTTTTATTGTAATATGAAGCTTAAGAGAATTGGTGATTTTTGATCAGTTTAAATAGACGAGCGATAGATTAGGAAGGAGTTTCGTTTCTAGAAAATACCAACACAATGATCATAAATTAACCAAATAGTATGAGAATGCTTTAGCCGATCTGAATGTAAATATTCGTATGAATTCCTAGGTTGTGTCTGAAAACTCTTCATTGAGTCAATTTGAAAATGGCAGCTACGTATACAAACGCCAAGAATGACTTGGCCAACTTGTCATAACGAGTAGCCACACGGCGAAAGTGTTTGATTTTATTGAAAAAACACTCCACTAAGTGGCGTTCTTTGTAGCGATACCAATCGACTTTCCATGGGTTTTGACTATTCGCTTTAGGCGGGATGGTGTAGGATGCCTGTTTAGCTGTAATCCAATTCCGAATCACTTCTGAGCCATAGGCCTTGTCACCAAGAATATGACTTCCTGTAATGTCAAGCTTCTGAAGTAAATCAATCGCTGGAACGGAATCGTAGACTTGACCACCCGTCAGGAGAAAAGCAAGGGGGTTTCCTAATCCATCGACGACGGTGTGAAGTTTGGTTATCTTTCCGCCACGACTGACACCGATGTGCTGATTCACTTCGTGCCCTGGGGCGTTTTTTTAGCACCGGCACTATGCTGATGGGCTTTAACCGATGTAGAATCAATGCTCAAGTTTTCAAAGTCAGGTTCGACCTGAAGAGTTTGGAAGATCGCGACAAGCAGTCCGGTATCTCGCCACTTGCAGAAGCGACTGTAGACCGTTTTCCATGAACCATAGCGTTCCTCCGGTAGATCTCGCCAGGCTGCACCACTTCGAGCGATCCATAGAAAAGCGTTAAACATGGTTCTTTCACTTAATTTTGACGGACGTCCTGTTTGGTAGGGTGGAAACATGCCCTTAATTTGTTCCCACTGTTCATCGCTTATTTCGTACCGTCTTTGAATCATGCTTGACGCTCCATTCGTTTTCTCAAATCTTACCATGTTATTTAGTTTTCAGACACACCCTAGTTATCATAAGTATTGCAATTTTTGGATTTATGATGATGTTTAAAGAAATACTTATCAAGAGGAACAGACGTGAAAGTAAGCTTGTGAAGAGCTTGAGGAAAAAAACAAAAGAAACAGTACACAAATACTGGAGACTCTTACTTGGACATTGACATTGATTTTTATAAAGAAAACTAACTTATTTAGTTGAAAATAATTTATAACCATATGCTATACTTCTGGTTCTTCGAGATTAAGATCGTCAGGGGCATTATCCAAATTAGAATCTTCAGATATTATTTCCTGTCCTTGCAGGTCTTTGAATTCCAGTTTTGAATTTATCTCCGATTGCCGAGCGACAAGCTGCTGAAGTTGGTATTCCAAATCAAACGGTTTACCTAATTCCTTTTGTGCTGCAGCAAGCTGCTCTAGCGTCTCGTTTTTATGCTGTATTGTGTCTTGAAGTAAAGAAGGCAGCCTCTCGATCATGTTTTCGAGGCGAGAGATATTTCCCAGTGTTGATCCTCCAAGCTCTGCAGAGTGTGTTTCTACCCCTTGGGCTCTTATATGGACGTTATCATAAATTGAACGGAAGAGAGAGAGTGGAAGACCTCGAAACTGGCCAATAACTTTTGCTGGTTGATCCCTCTCGGTTAGCTTGGCTAAAAGAAGAAGTACGTCCCCGGCTTGTGTTCGTTCCTCATAATGCTTTCCATCCAGCCGAATCATAAAATTCGGTTGATTATTTTGTTCTACTACTTGGATATCTGCTTGGAGTTTCTGGATTTTCTCCTCATACATCTTGAGCATCATAGGATACTGTTTGTGTATACGCTGTTCCAACATCGCCTGCTCATTCTGCCAATTCGTCTTCAGCATCTTTAGCCGCATTACTTCATTATCGACCTCCATTTTTTCCGCCAGCATAGGATTGCCTACGGCGATGGCTTTAACTTCTGCGGCCGATAAGACTGTCTCATCGGCATCCTGGCAGGAGCGGGAAATGCTCTTGCCGGTCATTACCTGGGAGATATAGCTCAGTTTCTGCTCCTGAATTTGCCACAGATAAGAGTCGAATGTCCCTTTGGTAACATAGCGGAAAATCTGTACTGCTTCGTTCATATTACCTTGCCGCAAGATACGGCCATCGCGTTGGGTGATGTCCGAAGGACGCCAAGGGCAGTCCAAATGATGGGCAGCGACAAGCCGAGTCTGTACATTGGTCCCAGTACCCATTTTTTGCGTAGAGCCTAGCAACACACGTACTTCGCCGCGGCGGACCTGTTCAAATAAGGCTTCTCTTGCGGAATCGGTATTAGCATCATGGATAAACATTATTTCATGTTCAGACACGCCGCGATGGATCAACTGTGTTTTGATTTCATCATAAACGTTAAATCGTCCGGGCTTTGGCGTACCACTATCACTAAAAATGACTTGAGTTAATTGTTCAGCCTGTGTTTCATTCCATATATCAAAGACATTCTCAATGCATCGATTCAGCTTAGATTCAATTTCGGCCGGGGCATCTTCATGCACCAAACGGGGGTCAATCGACATCAGTTTTGCTTCATGCGTGAGCTTTAGCATATTATCCTCGCTGGCATCCACATCGTTATTGCGGATTTTTTCGGCACGCTCCACGAATTCGTCCATCATTTTCTGCTGAAAAGGGGAGCATTCACTGACGAAGATGGTTGCCTTATCACCGACTAATTTTGGTGTGGGAAGATTGAGCATATCAGCGGTTTGAATGTCAGCAACCAGTCTAAACATACTCATAAGTTCTGGCAAATTGTGAAACTTGGCAAATCGGGATTTCATCCGATAGCCGCTGCCTTCCGGAGTAATTTCAAGAGAGGAGACAACCTCTCCGAATGTTGCCGCCCAGTTGTCAAAGAAGTCTAAACCTAGCCTTTGCAAAAGGCGGGGCTGAAGGTAACGCTGCATAACGTACATCTCGGACATGCTGTTGCTTATTGGGGTGCCAGTGGCGAACACAACACCGCGTCCTTGATTCATTTCCTGCAGATACTGGCATTTGAGCAGCATATCGGTCGCCCGTTGACTACTGGATTTACCGATACCGGCTACGTTACGCATTTTCGTAAACGTGAAACAGTTTTTGTAAGCATGAGATTCATCGACAAAGAGCATATCTACACCAAGCTGTTCGAAGGTAAGAAGATCATCTTTTTTGCTTTCGTTAGCTAAGCGTTCCAATCGAGATTTGAGGTTGTTCTCAAAAACAACCATTTGCTTGATACTCCAGTTGTCGCCTTTTTCTTTTTTGATTTGGTTGATCGTCTGGGAAACATTGGTGATTTCGTTCTGTAGGAGCTGTTCTTGTCGCTCCCGGGAGATCGGGATCTTCTCAAATTGGCTGTGACCAATGATGATTGCATCGTACTCGCCCATAGCAATACGGGATACAAAACGCTGGCGATTGGATAGTGCAAAATCCTTTTTTGTAGTTACCAGAATATTAGCACTGGGGAAGAACCTTAAGAATTCATTTGCCCATTGCTCGGTAAGATGGTTGGGAACACAATACAGTGGCTTGTGAATCGAACCGATTCGTTTGAGATACATCCCGGAGGCAATCATTGCTGCTGTTTTTCCAGCACCAACCTCATGGGCCATGAGTGCAGTACCAGAATAAATAATACGAGCTGCTACATCCTTTTGGTGTTTGCGTAGACTCATTTCTTCATTCATCGCCTGGAAAACGAGATGATCACCACTGTAAGCTCGCGGGCGAATTGTGTTGAATTTTTCGTTATAAATAGTAAGTAGAGCGTCTGATCGAGTCTTATCCTGAAAGAGCCAAGAAGCAAAGCCCTCTTTCATCTGCTGCTGTTTGGCACGGGCAATCATCGTTTCTTTGGCATTGACAACATACTTAACTTGCTCGCTACCACTTGCATCTAAATAGGTAACAGGGTCGCGAATTGTAATACTTTGAAGATTCAAGCTACTTTCATAAATCTCGTAAGCATTTGCTCGTCTTGTACCGAAGGTTTGATTGACCTTGATGGAGCCCGGTTCGATGCTTTTCCCTGAGACACGCCATGTGTTAGTGAATTCTAAATAATCTACATTTACAGTCTGCGAATTTCGCAGTACTTGAGAGGTCTCGAATGTCTCATACATGAATTCCCTGTAGTAACGAACTGGAATCCAAGGACTTCCGATACGAAAATCAATGTCGCCGGGCAACAAGGGAGCCGGCTGCACACGGGTTAGGGCGTCAACATTTCTTTGAAATAAGTCGGGATGTTCTTGTGCCTTCAGTGTTGCATAAGACAACTTATCCCGGACATTGCCGGACAAGTATTCCTCATCAAGTTCCCAACCTTCCTCTTCGTCACCACTATACTTTTGAGGATTCAAATAAATCCGTTCCCCTAGGGCTTCTTTTACTTCATCAATACTCAGATTACACAGATGAGCAATGTAGGCGAGGTCGATTTGTAAACGATGATTTAAGCATATTTGCATTGCTTCCAGTGGATTGTCGGTATGCTCAGGCAGTGTATTAATTCGAATGGTTGGCCGGGTGAATATCGCGGCTTTGCTCCAAGTTTTCTCAGGTGTAAGATCCTCAATGGAGCGAAGAAGAGGTAGTTGATCATCATCGGTAAAAGCAGAGGTATTCGCCCGATCATTAATATAACCGTGTTGCTGAACGAAGCGGTCATAAACCTGATTAAGATGAGACTGGGCTTTTTGTAGTTCTGGAAGTTCGTATCCATACTCTCGGGTTTGAATATTAATAACATCCATCAGAGCTTGGCGTATACTACATAATCCTTTTATACGGTCTGCCTTTTTTCCCTGAATATTTTGTGGTAGAAGTAATCCATTCTCGCAATAGAAGAGCTGACCTTGGTCTTCGATGAATGTGTAATTTTTGGTTCCCGGTGGAACATTTCTGCTGGATGGTTCTTCGTCCTCTTCCCAAAGAGAAGAGAGCCTGTTTTGAGACTGTTCAGTTGAATGACCAACCAATTTAGGGAAGTTAGCCTGCAGGGATCCAAGCGCTTGCTGGAGAGTAGGCAGCAGAATTTGTTCTTCATCTGGGATACATGCACTAGATTTTTCTGCGCCGTACATACCTCGATCCCACTGCATCTTTCCGAGCATCATATCGGGATGGGAAAGATAATAGCGATTAATAGGAATACCGTCGGAGGTCTCACCAATGTTAACCCATTCAGGCAGTTCTTCTTGGGAGAAGAGAAGGGAGGCATCACGTTTCTGCAGAAACACGATATCCGTTGTAACTGTAGTACCCGCAAGGGATTGAAAGGTGGTGTTTGGCAATCGCACCATACCAATCAAATCGGCTTGTTGAGCAATGAGCTGGCGAACTGTTGAATCCTGTTTATCCATGGTTCCTTTACTAACGATATAGGCTAGCATACCACCTGGCTTGAGTAATTCCAAAGAGCGGAGAAAAAAGTAATCATGGATAAGATGGCTACTGGTAAAGCGGCGATCATGAATACGGATATTATGAAACGGAATGTTGGAAAACATAGCATCAAAGCGCATTTCGCGCCAATCTACGCTCTCGAAGCCTTGTAGGTGTATAGATGCACTAGGGTAAAGCTGGCGAGCAATTCGGCCGGTAACCGAGTCTAATTCCACGCCGTGTAACTCCGCGTTCTCCCAATCTGTGGGGAGTACGGAGAAAAAGTTACCGCTGCCCATCGCAGGATCCAATATGCGTCGCCCTGTTCCTTCCGACAAACCGAAACGCTGAAAGGTAGCATGGATGGTTTGGACAATCGCTTGTTCTGTGTAGAAAGCAGTAATTGTTGAATTGCGGGCTGCTGCATACTCTTCCTCATCCAGTAATTGCTTCAGCTCAGCATATTCATTTTCCCAGCCCTTAGCTGAAGGGTGGAAAGCATTCGCTAGGCCACCCCAGCCCACGTAACCAGCTAAAATCTGTTGTTGTTCCGGGTTTGCCTGCTGCTGTTCACTTTCCAACAGCTTAAGTAACTGTATGGCTTCTACGTTGCGCTTATATTTGCTCTTAGGGCCTGATACATAAGGGGAGTGATCAGGATAAAAACGATAATTTATTGTAGGGGTTGGCAAGGAGATAGGCTGAGCTTCACTCTTTGATTCTTCATCCAGAGGAATACTGCTATCCTTATTTAAGGCTAGAGGGCTATTTGGTATTTCATCGTTTGGAGTTGCATCTTCCGTAGAAGATTGTTCGGCAAAATCAAATAATGTCAATTCAGGTCCTGGCGAAGGAAAAGGAGCGAGTGCTTTATCATAGTGACCTTCCGTTATTAATTGAAGGAGGGTGTCACTTATTTTTTTCCATTTGAATTGCTCTTGATGGGATCCGGTTGAGTCTCTCCAATCAATCGTAACACCTTTTCCATCGTACATATATCCAATTACATGTTCAAAATCGCCTCTAGCACCACTTATGCCATATAACGATTTTAGAAATGCAATCAAATCGGCAGATTTCACGGGATGATGTTCAACCACAAACTGATAGATGTGCTGCTTTCTGGATTCAACACTTTTTCCGCTGGATAACAGAAAGATGAGCATTTCTTCTCCAGTTTGGCCATGAGAAAAATCAGAAGAAGTACTGGGCATAAAAAAAGAACCGCTATGTGGCGGTTCTGAATGGGTGGAAGTGACGATGGGTTCGATTATCTCGGTTTCAGTACGATGTCGTTCAAGATCAATTCTTCTGCCGTCGATTTGATCTGGTTCAGGTGTCGTGATCGTTCCAGTGTATCGTCGGTCTTTGGTATCGGTCGAAGGCCGAGCAACTGCTCGGTCAGTTGCTCCATCCGTTCCAGAGCTGCCTGCTCGACGTTGTGTATCGTCTCCATAAGGATGCCTTGCATCAAGAGAATCTGGAAACGCTGTGGATGATTGTCCCGAAGATAACTCATTGCCATCCGGCCGTACTTGCCCAAAGGCTGCTGGTCTACTTTGACTTCGTTCGAAATGTTCAAGTTGGGATATAGCAGACCGTCGATTTCGCGGTACGTCAGGTTCGGGCTGTTCGAATTGTTCATTTTGCAAACTCCTTTCTGCTTCCATGATTTTAATATATCGAGCAATATCTCCTAGCAGGCTGCGGGCTAGAACATTGATTTGGTTGCCTAACCTTGCTGCCAACGAGAGCGTATGAAAATGAGTGATCGTGGTAAAGTCTACATTATCGGGTTCAGGTAGCTGACAGCGCTGATGAATTAGATAGCGAAGACTGTCCCTAACTAAATCTCCGATGTGCTGTTCCAGACCTTGCAGAGGAACCATTCCTAAGAAATGATCCTTGATATCAAGTTCAATATCCTGTAGCCAATCGTCTAATGAAGTAAGAACAGCTGAACGCGTCATCTGAGAAATGGCCTCAGGTAAAACCAGCGTATCGTAAGAAGTGAGTCTTCCAGCAAGCTCCTCTGTGTCCACCTGATTCAAATTCCAAAGCTGTGGAGCATTCTTACCTGTCGTCTGTGATACGTCAAACAGGTAGGTTAAGGTGGGATTATTGCCCGATATGAAGTCGCAAACCGCGACACTCTTTTCACCTTTGCGAACATACCTTCCTAACTGATTCCACAAAGATAAGGGAGCCAGCATGGTCGCATTTGGTCGTTGGTTATAGATCAGCAAAGTGTTATCAAAGGAATACTTGTAGATTGATGCTGCGAATTCTAAGTAGTCACGCCAAGCTTCTGCGCTGCGAGTAATGTCTGCAATAGCAGATGAGTAAAGATCTCGCAGTTGATCCATACGGCTCATGAAGGGCTCTCCTTTCTTTGGAACTGGGATAGAGAGGTATAGAATTAGATTTCCTGTTCATAAAAGCCCAGCATGTCCTTAGCATCCAGCAGGGAGAACGGGAGGGATGAGTGATCAAAGGAGTGAGTATACTCTGAATACCGCAACTTAATGGATTCAAAAAAGTAAGGCATCAGGTTTGTATCAAACAAAAAGTATGGGCTGTAATTCCGAGGACGGTCCGGATTCAACTCGCTATCACCGGTAAAGCCATTGAACAAATTAAAGGCCAGACGGGTTATTTTCAAGGTTGTGCCGGTTTGCCAGCCCTCTTGCAATCCTTCCAGTCGGATACAGTTATCTTGATGATCGTAAAGATCTTTAATATGCTGGCGGGTTTGCGATGATAGGCCCAATGTGTAGAACAAAGATTTGTGGTAGGAATCTTGCGGTATATTGGCCATTCGCAAATTACCTTCATAGAATTGCTCATGCTCAATATCTTTAAAGTTCGGGCTCATGTTCATCGGCCTCCTTATGATTTTGGGCTGAAGCATATTGCTGTTGATGGGAAAAATACATTTCCAGAGCCTCGTCGATAATCTGCTCAACCTCAGAAGCTTTGCTTTGGCTGGTAAAATATTTGGAAAAGACTTTATGCTTTAATTTGAATGGCGGTGGTGTTTGGCTCCGTGGCTTTCGAGTTGCTTCACCAGATAATATTTTGTTGGTTTGCTCTACGCTGAGCCTTCCCGAGTAACCTTGCAATAGCTCTGATTTTTTCATATCCAACTTAAATCCGTTGTCAGTGATGGATTGTTCGACCATGGATTGCTCACCCTCTGATAAGTAAGACAGGTGAACGGCACATCGTAATGGCAACTCATCAGCATCGACACGCTGTTTTAATCCAGGAATCAGTTTATCGATTCGTAGCAGTCTGGATACAGAATTTTTGGACAAACCGTATTCATGGGCAACCTTTTCCCGACTAGTTGACCTCTGCCCCATTGGGGCAGAAGTATCATTTTCCTTGTTGTACTGCGGGTTTTCTAGCTTTTTTAGCTCATCGATAATATCATTGCGTTTCCCCTGGGAGAACATTTCAGAATGACTTATGGACAACACCTTTGCTTTTTCGGAGGGACGCATATCGTTAAAGGAACGCTGAAGCACATTCGTTTCCACGACATACAGCAGCGCTTCTTCATCGGACAAATGTTCCTTTATAATAGAAGGAAGCTGCTCAAGTCCGACAAGTTGGGCAGCATTCATGCGATTATGCCCTGACAACATCTCGTATTCGTAACCTGTTTCATCCGGTTCAATTGTGCGAATAATGACTGGTACAAGGATGCCGTTGGCTGCAATGCTGTCTACCATATCAGTGAGGCGTTCTCCCTCATACAAGTGGAAGGGATGATCTTTAAAAAATCTTATTTTATTTATAGGAATAGATGGTATATTTCCCTTTGATGAAATTGAGTCTGCATTATGGGATGAATGCTCCGAAAGCTTCAGTAGTTCATCAATATTTCCTAGCTTAGGAGTGATTCGAGGCTTGGGCATATTCATGCTGCATCAGCTCCTTTGCCAGATTTTGATAAGCTGCTGTTACTTTTGATTTAGGCAAATAAGTCATTAAGCTTTGGCTATAAAAGTTGGCTTCTCCGACTTTAACTGAGAGCGGGATTTGTGATGAAAAGATGCGGATGATTTCTCCGTAGTAGTCTTGAACCAATTTGTAAGCTTCCTTGTACAAATTGGTGCGTGGATCACACATAGTCATTAAAATGCCTTCAATAGTAATTCGCGGGTTAATCCGTTTTTTTACCTTCACAATGATGTTAAGTAACTGAGTAAGACCTGTGGCAGACCAGAGTTGTGGGTTAACAGGAATCAGGACGCTGTCACTGGCCGCAAGGGCATTAATGGTCAGTAAGCCTAAAGACGGGTTGGTATCGATGAGGATATAATCATAAAGTTCTTTCATGGGTTCCAGCAGAGTGGCCAGTGTTTTCTCACTGCCCATTTCATCTCGCAGATTAATCTCAGTGACAGATAATTCGATATTGCTGGGAATAAGATCAATATTGTCTTGGTGGTGAATGTACTCCTGTTCCGCAGGAAGTGGATGATCACTCATGAGAGCATCCAGGACGTTACACATACTAATCGCCAGTTGATCCGGCTGCTCAATTCCGAAGCAAAGGCTGAGATTGCCCTGGGGGTCAAAATCCACTAATAACACTTTTTTATTTTCTTGAGATAAAGCATGAGCGAGATTATAAGCAGATGTAGTTTTACCCGTGCCGCCCTTTTGATTGGCTATGGTAATGGTTTTAGCTTTGAGCATTTGAAATACCCTCCCTGGAGCTTTGCTCCAAATATTTGTCAATGGTAGGGAGTGGGCAGGTTCTTGTCAGTTTCTTTCCGAGTTCTTCCCAACATGCAAAAATGCTTACTTTTTGGTTTCGCGGCGGGAAGCCTTACTGTGCTTGGAAAAACGTGAAAAACCCGCAAAAAACCTTGATTTAGCAAGGCTTTTCGCGGGTTGAGGATTCCTCTACTTTGACCTAGATTCCACTACTGACTGAGTAGCTGATGCGACTCAAAATCGAGTGGGAAACCGTGGAGGTTCGAGTCCTCTCACCGGTACCAAGGTTAAATCTTAAGTTCATTAGGTAACTCCTAATGGGCTTTTTTTGTTTTGTATTTTAAGTAAACTCTTCATCATTTCCTCGTGATCAACTCCCACAAATCTATCATTTCATTCTTAATAATTTACAATCCGAAATACCCTTTTACTTGTAGTTTATACCATCCGAATAGTGGATTGTTAACTTAATGAAAAGGGGTGATAGGATGAGAACAACGGAAAGTGCTTACCCAATGCAAGTACTCACTAGTCAAGAACTTGGATGGGACAATATTCAAGTCACAAGATGGCCTACACCACAGCAGGCTATTAGTAAACTCCCCGGAAGTAAACATTTATTAGGAATTCACTGCTCCGCATACTATGAGAACTATTATACAATTCATATCATTCCTGCAGGTGAACCGGTGCTGTGCTCCTGGGGAAAAGCCTCTTTATATTTTCTGCTAATTGAACTCCCCCCTTCATACCTAGAACGTATTGCGCGAGAATCTGGTTTTCTCAAGGAAGGATTTATTCAACTGGAGCGTAAATCTTATGTCAAAGATCCTAAATTGCTGCAGCTCGGACTCTGGATGCTTGAAGAACTTCAGAACGAGGGCAGACAAGGACAAATATATATTGATTCACTCTCTAATATGTTGTCAGTACATCTGTTGAGCCATTATGCCCAGGTGAGCAGGGGAGCGGTGGTCTCGAGAATTACGACAAATCAGGAGATCTATCAAACTATCGAATATATGAGAGAAAATTTAGATGAGGAACTGTCGATCCAGGAACTGGCAGACAGGGCCAATCTAAGCTTGTCCCACTATATCCGACTGTTCAAACAACAGACAGGCCATACGCCGCATCATTACTTAATTCGACTGCGGATTGAACGCTCCAAGTCATTGATTTGCCAAGGTGAATACGGGCTGAGGGAAATCGCTGACCAAGCGGGATTTGCGGATCAAGGACATTTTACGAGAATGTTTAAGCGATTGACAGGAATGACACCAAAGCAATATACCCAAGAAGTGTCTGGAAACAGGATTATCACAAAATGATTGTTTTGTTCAACAAATTCAGCATTTTGTTCAAGATGGGCCAAAACCTTGAAGCTACAATTAAGTTAAAGCTCGGCGGACTAGTGATAGGACCATAAGCCGGGTTAAACAGAGTCTAAGTCTCTATCACAGGTTGTTCAGTCTCACGACTATCAACTTTCCTTATGAGCGGAGACGGACTGTAAATTCAGGAGGAGGCAAACAATGACAATGCTTTATAAAAACGAGGGGAGAAAATCTATGTTGAAGCAAGGGAAAATGGCTCTAATCGTGCTTGTCTTCACATTAATCTTTGCTGGCTGTAGCCAAGGGAACAGTAATCAAGCAGCCGATGCCAAGGGGAATTCCAGTACGGCGAGTCCATCGACACCAGTAAGTGCTACACCAGATCAAGCTGCTCAAGACCCGGTTGAAATCTCATTTTATTATCCGGTCAACGTAGGTGGGCCATTAACGAAGGTTATTGATAGTATGGCAGACTCCTTCATGGTGAAGTTCCCCAATATTAAGGTTAAACCAGTCTACACCGGAAACTATGGTGATAATACGGTTAAAATTCAGGCAGGGGTACAAGCCAAACAGCCGCCGGATGTGGCTGTAATGATGTCCACAGAGCTGTATAGCATGCTGGACATGGAGGCGATCATTCCACTGGATGATTTTATAGCTAAGGATACTGATTATAATAAAGACGATTTTTATCCTGCATTCGTGGAGGATACTCAAGCGGATGGTCATACGTACAGTGTTCCATTCCAGAGGAGTACGATTGTTTTATATTACAACAAGGACATGTTCAAAGAAGCTGGTCTAGACCCAAGTAAACCGCCAGCTAACTGGGAAGAGTTGGTGAGTGATGCTCAGAAGCTGAATCGTGATGGACATACTGGGTTAGAAATACCTGGAAACGATGATTCCTATTGGATGTTCCAAATGCTTGCCCGTCAGAACGCAAGTGATCCGAAGCAGAGCATTATGGGAGACGACGGCAAAAAGGCAAATTTCAATACGCCGGAGAACGTTGAAGCTCTTCAGTTCTGGCTTGATTTGTCTCATAAATATAAGGCTATGCCAGAGGGTGTAATTGATTGGGCTGCCACTCCGACTGATTTCATCGAAGGCAAGACGGCGATGATGATGCACACTAGCGGTAATCTCACGAACGTGAAGAATAATGCAAAATTCGACTTTGGCGTAGCTTTCTCACCGGCTAATAAGCAATTTGGATCACCTACGGGTGGAGGTAACCTGTATATTTTCAAGGATACAAGTCCAGAGAAACAGGCGGCGGCTTGGGAATTTGCCAAATACATGACCGAGCCGGAACAAGCGGCGTTATTCAGTTCGTCATCCGGTTATGTTGGTGTGCGACAGTCCGCCTACGATACAGAAGCTATGAAGACTTATACGGCAAGCTTCCCGCAGGCACTCGTTGCCCGTGATCAATTGGAGTATGCGTTTCGGGAACTATCGACGCATAACCACGGGAAGGTATCCTCGGCCCTTACCAATCAAATTCAGTCCGCGCTAGCGGGGAAAATAGATGCGGCTGGTGCATTGAAGGCGGCACAAGAAGAGGCGGATCGTGCGCTTGCCCCATTTAACAAATAAGTCTGACAGAATTTGAAAGTTCCATATAATAGTCCGACGGGATGCGGATGACACGGCTCCCGTCGGCATTTCTTTACACGAATTCGCAAGATAACAGAGCGGAAGCTGCAAGGAGGAATACACCAATATGAATACCCGTTGGAGCGAGAAGCTTAGGCGGAACGGATTCGGGTGGGGGCTTGTATTACCATCACTATTGTTTCTTTGTATGTTCACGTACTATCCCATGCTTAAATCGGCAGGACTGAGTCTTTTTGAGAAAAATTTAGCTGTGCGTAATCCCGTATTCGTAGGGTTGGATAATTATAAAGCGTTATTGCATGATCCTGTCTTTATTGAAGTATTTCGAAATAATATCTGGTTTGCCGTTGGTACGGTACCGGTTTCTATGGCGCTGGCCTTTGCGCTGGCATTGTTTGCGGATAAAGCGATCCGGGGCAAAGGTATGGTCCGGGTCGCTTTTTTCTACCCGAATATGATCCCGATGATCGCCGCTGCGAGCATTTGGCTATTTCTTTATATGCCTCAGTTTGGTTTGTTCGCTAAGTTTGCTTCCTGGATTGCAGGCAGTGAAGTAAATTTGCTTGGAAATCCCGATACGGTGCTCGCTTCCTTGATTGTGATGACTATCTGGAAAGAAGCCGGATATTTCATGATCTTCTATCTGGCCGGGATGCAGCAGATTCCAAAAGATCTTTATGAGTCAGCTTCGGTAGATGGGGTCGGAGTGTGGAAGCAGCAATTGCGTATTACGATTCCTTTAACCATGCCTACGACGTTATTTGTCACCGTTGTGGCCATCACGAATGCCTTTAAATGGGTCGATCATTTATGGATGATGACTAAAGGAGGACCGGATCATGCCAGCAGTCTGTTGTTGTATTACATCTATGAGACGACCTTTAACTTCAACGATCAGGGGATGGCGGCGGCCATGACTGTTGTTATGATCGTTATGTTGCTCATTATATCCTGTCTCCAGTTTGTTGGATGGGAACGCAAGGTTCATTATCAGTAAAATATGGGAGGGGGTAAATAATCATGGGGAACTCTACCGATCTGTCCTTGCCCGTTAATCAGCGGCTGGAGCGGAAGAGAACGGTGCATGACGACCAGAAGCTTCAATCCGCACGTCGTCGAAGGGTAGCCAGTCAGGTGCTATGGCACGCGATTATGATAGTTTTTGTAGCCGCATGGTTGATTCCACTTGTGTGGGTTATGCGTAATGCTTTCCTTCCGAAGGATGCATCCATTGGAATGGGCTGGTCTTTGAAATTCACGTTAGATAATTTCATACGGGTGTGGCAGGGTGCACCGTTTGGACAATACATGTTGAATACGCTGCTTGTGACCGCAGGAATATTTGCAGTGCAGATTGTTACATTGACGCTGGCTGCATATGCGTTCGCCCGAGTTCCTTTTGCCGGACGCAGTGTTGTATTTATGCTCTTTCTTGTTCAGATTATGGTTCCGCCGGACGTCCTCATTTTCTCTAACTACCAGATTATCAATGATCTGGGGCTGCTCGATACGAAGCTCGGCATTATGCTTCCTTACTTTGCCTCGGCATTTGGTGTTTTCCTGCTGCGACAGGCCTTCAAGCAGCTTCCCTACGAGCTAGAGGAGGCTGCGCGCGTGGAAGGAAGTTCATCACTTGGTATCCTCCGTCGTATTTACGTACCGCTGTCCAAACCGATCTACCTATCGTTCGCCATCGTTTCCATCAGCTTTCACTGGAATGATTTTCTCTGGCCGCTTATTGTGACGAATTCGCCGGAAAATCGCTTACTAACCGTAGGGTTGGGCATGTTCGCCAAATCGACCGAGGCGGGTGCGCAGTGGACCGATGTCAGTGCAGCTACCTTAATCGTGACCACACCGATGCTAATTGGCTTTCTGTTGTTCCAGCGGCAGTTTATCAGCAGTTTTATGCATTCGGGAATAAAAGGATAAAAGATAAGGGGGCAACCTTCAATGAAGCTGATTATTATGGGTGATTTGCATTATCCCGGGGAGCTGGTCGATGCCGATGACGCGATGGAAGAAGCAAGAGATCTATTCTACGGCCAATATCTCGAGGAATTTTTGGCTGTTGAAGCGGATTATCATATATCCATTGGTGACCTGACACATGCCGGAGCGGCCTCCGAATTCGAATTTATTATGAATCATGTCAAACGTTCGCTCCAGGGCGGCCGCTTTTTGTATGTATTGGGTAATCATGATACACATTCCTGTTCTAAAGACAATATCGAGGTCTTGACCGGACAGCAGCGTTATTTGGTTATTGAAGAGGAGGAAGCGGTTCTGCTCTTGCTGGATACCTCCCGAGAGACTCCTGAAGATTGGAGTGGCATGATCGACAGAGAACAATTGGACTGGCTGCGCGTGCAGATGAATAAATATGGCGAAAAACCGCTCTTTGTGTTCGCCCATCATCCAATATACGACACAACTGCTAGATCAACGGAGTCGATGATGTCCCTTGATCCGACAATGGACCTATTGTCTATCCTGAACGAACATCAAGGGCCAGGTATTTTCTTTAACGGTCATAATCATGTTCAGTCGATGGTGCAGAGCGGACGCTGGTACTTTGTCCAGATTGCAGCTGTACCTGATATTCCTACTGCTATAATCGTAGATCTACATGATCAACACATCAGCATCGGGAAAATTCACCTCAATGCTGTACCCTATCAGGAACTTGCAGCGATTTTTGCCAAAGGAATGTACGATTACGATCCTCGCCCAGATGCGGAAGGAGACCAGAGTATTAAACATATGAACTTGTCTCTCTCATTTTTAAAGAAAGAAGAGGTGAGTCCATGACTCGTAAACGTGTCAGACTGGCGATTGTGGGAGGTAACCGAGGAACAAGCTTTTTGAATGCCCTACATGCCTTATCAGATCGGATTGATCTTACGGCTACTTGTGACCTGAATGAACTGGTACTGAACCAGTGGAAAGAGAAGTTCCCCGAAATACGCACATACTCTGATTATTCTCGCATGCTGCAGGACTCCTCTATTGATGCGGTATTTGTGATTAGTCCCATGCATTTGCATGCGCGCCATTCCATCGAAGCTCTGAATGCGGGCAAGCATGTGTTAAGTGAGGTTATTGCTATTCAGTCGCTGGAGGAAGCGTGGGAATTAGTGGAGACCGTAGAACGAACAGGGCTTAAATATATGATGTCGGAAAATTACTGTTTCTCTAGGTCAAATCTGATGGTAAATCATATGGCGCAGCAAGGTTTGTTTGGAGAAATCACCCATGTGGAAGGAGGGTACATTCATGACCTGCGCCATTTGATTCATCATCCAGATGGATCACTTACCTGGCGTGGCCAACTTCACCAGAATTATAACGGAGTTAATTATCCAACGCATTCCCTTGGACCTGCTGCCCAGTGGATTAATCTTAATAAGCCGGGCGGGGACCGGCTAAAAAGTATTTCATCGCATGTCTCCAAATCAAGAGCGTTACAGCACTACTTCAGCGATCAATATGGCAAGGATCATCCGGCGGCCCGTGAAGGCTTCTGGCGTCAAGGAGATTCCGCTGTAGCAGCCTTAATGACCGAGAATGGCGTACTTATTACACTACGTGTCGACTGGACCTCGGTCCGTCCGCATAATAAGACGCATTATATGCTACAAGGGACAAAAGGAGCGTATTTGTCGGGCCGTCATCCGCTTGAGGAGGATCTATTATGGCTGCAGGACCGCTCACCGCTCAATGGGGAAGACGGATCGGAAATGTGGGAGCTAATGTCCAGTTATCAACCCGAATATGATCATCCAAAATGGAAGCAGTGGGGACACTTCGCCGCTGGTACGAAGCATGGGGGAGGTGATTTTCTTGTGCTGGAGGAATTTATCTCCGCAATACAAGAAAATCGGACCCCACTGGTAGATGTATATGATGCCATCACTTGGAGTTCCGTCTTTTTCCTCTCGATGGAATCGGTTAAGGCAGGCGGAAATACGGTGAATTTTCCCGACTTCAAAGCCAGGGCGGGGGTTACTGAATGAGAGATGGACGTTCTAAACTACTCATGAAGAAGACTTCGTTGACTGATTTACCGCAGCTTAGCATACCGGAAGGGTACAGTTTGAGGTCGTTTCAACCAGTCGATGTAACAGAATGGGAATATATTATTCGAATTTCATTCGCGCGCGAGATTGCTTTTGGTGACAAAATTGGATTTCAACCTCCTTTTCATCCGGAGAAAATTTTATTTCTTTGTCATCAGGGTCTTGCTGTTGCTACCGCTGTCGCCTGGGAGAAAGAAGACGGAAATCGAGACTGCGGATATCTGCATATGGTTGGAGTGCTGCCTGGTCACTCGGGTAAGGGATTGGGATATACGATTGCATTGGCAGCACTACATCGGATGAGAGAAGAGGGGAAGCAGGGGGCAATGCTTGAGACTGATGACTTCCGGCTTGCAGCGATCTCAATCTATCGTAAGCTGGGGTTTCATCCTGTATTTGTGGAAAAGGATCATTCGGAGCGCTGGAAGCTCATATTTATGGATTTGTTGTCAGAGGAAGGTTAGTGGGGAATGTCTTTGTCTCTTGAATATAAATAACGAGGAACCTTGCGGTTCCTCGTTAAACAAATAGATGTGGTTACTTACTTCTTAATCGATATAGTACTATCGCGATCATAATCTTTAACAATGGCCTTTAAGCGTGTCTCTTCCAACCGATTACTTTTACATAATAATATCCCACTGTCACCATCTTGAGGTGACTGGATGAGCGTTGATTGCCTGTTAAGGCGAATCAGAAGCTCCTCTTGTATTTCGTGACAGTAATGGCTTGTAATTGTATATGTTCGAGTATAACTCCAACTACTGATTGGAATTTTCACGGTCTCAAAGGCCAGAATATAAGCAATCACTGAATAAAGCGCTTGTTCAAAGCCGAAATAGAATCCTGCAAAAATGAGTATGTGGCAATTCAAAATGAGAATAAGTAAATCAGCAGATACAGGTAATTTGAAATGTATCCATTCAGCAGTTTTCTCCACTGTATCTAGAGTTCCTCCGAACCGTACCGCGAGTCCAATACCGAAACCTAATGATATCCCTCCTCCGAGTGCTGCTGGAATCGGACTTGTAGTAAGTGCCGGAAATGGATGAAGCACGATGGAAGATATCGAGAACACAAGTAGTCCTATGACGGTCAACATACTGAAAGATGCACTAATATTTCTTCTCTGCAGCAAAACCAGTGGTAGATTAAGCAGAAACAAGAATAACCCTAGCCTCATTTCCGTGTAGAATGCCATTACAGCTGATAACCCCGTAATACCTCCTACTACAATACCGTGTGGCATTAAAAATAACTCTAAACCTATTGAAGCAAGCAAGGCCCCGACAATAACTCCTAAGATATTGATGACTGTGGAATTGATTCGCCAGTACAAACGACGAATGTTAACCGGAGAGAATGTCGTGAGTTTAATTCTCAAGCTCACTCCTCCTTTCCAAACCGTAATCAACTCGGTAGGGGGAAGTACTTTAATTAATTACTTCCACTCAGTAAGATCTGTCTAATTTGTTGCTGATGCAGACGCTCTCCTAAGACCACGACAAGAGCATCAGAAGTCAGAAGTAAATCTGCTCCAGGATTAATATGTTTAGTATGATTTTTTTCGACTACAGCAATAATTGTGGCACCGGAACGCTGGCGTATACGAAGGTCACCAATCGTTTTGCCAATCGCTTTGAAATGAGGTTCAAGTTTGTACCACTCAATAATAAGGTCACCAAGAGCAACCTCAATGTTGTCTAATGCAGTTGGTTTATAAGTTGCACCGCCAATAATTGCAGATACGTATCTAGCTTCATCGTCATCAAGTGTAATCATAGAAGTATAATCCTCAGGGTTATCCTGTTCAAGATGGAATATTTCCCGTTTTCCATCATCGTGAATAATAATAGCTAGTTTTTCACCGCTACGCGTATTAGCAACGATCTTTTTCCCAATCCCAGGTAATTCGGTTTCTTTGAAATTCATTAGATTCAAGCCTCCAGTATTAGAAATAAGAAATGACGTAGTGTAACAAAGCCGCCAATTTCTGTTGAGAATAGGGCAAGATTAAATGTCATGGATAAATTAGATGTTACGTCACAAACTTGCTGGTAAATTTAATTGGTAAAAGAAGTGTTCGTTTCATAAAAAGAGAATGAAAAGGTCGAAAATGAACCGATGGAGCAGCTAATAAAAGAAAAGCAACTGCTGATACCAAAAGGTTATGAAACGGGGTTCTGTCCATAATAAAATGGTTATGATAGGCAGTTTTGACCCGCAAAAGTACTTTCGGGCTGCGATGAGAATAATCGCTTTCGTAGATCTCCCTGTCAGTACTTTCACTAAAGCCTAAGCTCCCAGAGGAACCAGGGTAAGAAAGAACCATGAATATTGATAGAAAAGCAACAATGATGATAAACCCGACTGTACCTTTTCTCGTTGTACTCATAGCTCAAATCCTCCCACTCTATACATAATTCCATACCTTAAGGATAGCATAGAAATTCCAGTTTCTCAAAAGAATGAGGATAAATATATGAAGGAAGATTTTTATTTGTTGTTTGGTTTAAAATTAAAAATAACGAAGCAGGATATATAAGCTAGATAATATAATGGATACAATCATTAAAGGAAATCCATATTTAATAAATCGCACAAAAGTAATCGGTTCGCCTTCTTTTGCAGACATCCCCGCCGCGATTAGATTAGCACTAGCTCCAATAATGGAGCCGTTTCCCCCGAGGCAGGCACCGAGAGCTAAACTCCACCAAAGTGGTTCAAGATTAGAAATCCCCATACTTCCCATATCCTGAATCATCGGAATCATGGTGGCGACAAACGGGATATTATCGAGAAAGCTGGATGCAAGAGCACTAAGCCACAAGATCAGCATGGAAGACATAAGGGTATCTCCGCCAGTTAAATCTATGGCACGTTCAGCTAGTTGTTTAATAATCCCCGTTTCTACAAGCCCTCCTACCAACACAAACAATCCTATAAAGAAGAAGATCGTGGGCCATTCCACTGAACGGAAGGCTCTTTCCATCACATGCTCCCCTGTAAAAAGAAGAAGTAAAAAGGCTCCGGCTAACGCCACGGTAGCGGATTCCAAATGAAAAGTTTGATGAGTGAAGAAACCAATCAATGTAATTCCAAGTATAGTTAGACATACCTTTAGAAGCTTCTTATTTGTAATGAGTCCGTCCAAAGGAATATCCATGATTTTTTGACGATTTTCGTCAGTAGTTTTTAGACCCTTTCTAAAAATGAAAACCATTAGCGGCAGAGTTACTCCTAAAATAATCATTACAATGGGGGTTAAATTTTGTAGAAATGAGACAAATGTTAGCTCTGTTACAGCACTGCCGATCATAATGTTCGGAGGGTCTCCGATTAAAGTTGCAGTACCACCTATATTTGATGCGATAACTAATGAGAAAATGTAGGGAAATGTTTTTACCTCTAATTGACGAGTGATACTAAAAGCCACAGGAACCATTAATATAATAGTAGTTACATTGTCCAAAAGGGCTGAGCCAAGTGCTGTAATCGTTGCTAGAAGCCCCAGAATCATTACAGGGTTACCCTTGGCTTTCTTAGCCGTCCAGATTCCAATATAACTGAATAGACCGGTTTCAGCTGTTGTATTCACAATAATCATCATACCGATTAAGAGACCTAAAGTATTGAAGTCAATATGGTGGATTGCTGTCTCCTGATCAATGATCCCAAATACGACCATCAGGATACCGCCGATCATAGCCAGAAGTGTGCGATGAATCTTCTCCGATATAATGAATCCGTAGGTCAATAAGAAAATGCCTAATGCGAGTATTGCTTGATGTTCCATGCTACTCCTCCTTAGATGTATGAAGCACGGAGTCACCTATTAGATTGTCATGTTGAGGTCCAAATTAATCGAATGGGTTAGAAAAAGACAAAAAGAGCCCGCAACATGGCAGGCTCCTCCGATAACTTTCATGTATGTAGTTTAAAAGTGCAATTACCATTATATTACTAGCTTTTTGAAATGTAAAGGTGAAAATGAATCCATGTGGTTCGATCACCCGTATACCTTAGGGATGACAGGCACCTCGACTTAGGTCTAGGTTAAAAAACCGTCTGGGGTCCGTTTTGAAAAAATGAGTTTAAACCTAAAATGAATACATAAGGTTGAGGAATAGGAGAGGCGGTGATAAATCAATGAGAACAAATCGACCAAATGGATTCGCTGTTGTACTGATTGCCCTTGGAGCTTTGATACTGCTTGGTAAGTTAACCCCACTGTTGGGAAGTCTTTTCGGAATTCTGTTTAGTGTACTGGTTATCGCTTTAGGATACTACGGAATTCGTCGGGGCAATGCATTTTTCGGCTGGATCGTCCTTATCTTCGGGATCTTTTCCCTGATCTCCAAGTTAGCCTGGATTATCGTGCCGGTGCTCGGAATCGGATTGATTGTATATGGGATCTCATCCCTTAAGGGACGTCGAGGTTACTAATAGCATACAAATTGGAGATATTAAGTTGAATGACCGAAAGGTAGGAGGGAAGAGATGTCATGAGTGTATTTCGTCGAGTACGTGATATTACAGTAGCCAATTTAAATGAACGGTTAGAACAGTCACAAGATCCGGTTCGGTTGATTGATCAGTTTCTAATCGAGACTCGTCAGGAAATCGCTGAGGCTGAGAAGCTTCATCAACATTATGCAGGTCACACGAAGCAATTGAAGCAACAAGTGGACCAAGCGAAGGTCATGAGAGATAAACGGGAAGAGCAAGCATTGCTAGCGCTTAAAGCTGGAGAGGAACATCTCGCAAAGATGGCCCTACAAGAAAAGTTGCTATATGAGGAAAAGATCGAACAGTATTCTGGTCTATACGCTCAAAGCCAAGAGTCACTTCAGGAACTTGAGAATCAATTACATGAATTGAAAACCGAATATCAAGTAGTCTATAGCAAGAGACAGTACTACTACGCAAGAATGGAGACTCTCCGTTTGCAACAACGCATGAACCAACGAATGAGCGGTTATGGTACGCAAGATGTACCGAAAATGTTCAATCGTCTGGAAGATCGAGTCTCTGATATGGAATGGGAAGCACGCAGTCTTCGTGATTTACGGAAGGTTGGTCAGGATTTCGTTAACCAAGCGGGATCCATGGTTCAATCTACTCTGGAACAAGAGCTCTCCCGTTTGAAGCAGAAGCTGAACAACAAAGGAGAGGAGTAAGGAAATGAGATTATACCGTTCTAGACGAAACCGAATGATCAGCGGTCTGATCGGCGGAATTTCAGAGCAAATAGGATTCAGTTCCTTCGCATTGCGAGTATTAGCTTTAATTAGTATTCCAGTTACAGGCGGAACGACGATCTTCATTTACTTTATCGCCGCTCTGGTCATCTCCAAGGAGCCATACAATCCACATGACCCGCATTTTAACGGTGGATGGAACAATGGCGGATATAACAATACTTACGGATCAGGAAATCCAGGAGGGCACTATGAGGACCCTCGGTTTAGACAACGTCCACCAGTTGGTGGAAATCCATTCGGCGGGAATCCTTTTGAAAGCCAGCCGAGATATGCTGGAAGACCAACAAATAATGGATTTGAATCCAATGATGCATCAAACCTGGACTCCATGATGCAAGATATTGAGAAGAAAGCAATGAAAAAAGAACTAGAAGAGCTTCGTAAAAAGCTCTCTAACTACGAGAAGGGAGAAATATAAAATGGGAGTATTTAAAAGAATTAAGGATATCACGAAAGCGTCGGTAAATGATTTGCTCGATAAGGTGGAAGAACCAATTGTTATGCTTAACCAGTACCTGCGTGATATGGAGGTTGAAATCCGTGACGCTGAAGTAACAGTGGCGAAACAAATGGCCAACGAGCGCAGAATGAAACAACGTTTGGATGAAGCTGTACGCATCTCCATTCAACGTGAGAGCCAAGCTGAAGTTGCTCTGAAGAATGGCCAGGAGGAATTAGCACGTAAGTTACTGGAAGAGAAAATTCATTATGATCAAAAGCAAGTTGAATATCATGATTTGCATACCCAATCCGAAGCTCAAGCAACGGAACTGAAACAACAACTCCACGAAATGAAAGACGAGTTCTACAAGTTGCGTAATAAACGTAACGAGCTTGTGAATCGTGCTCAAATGGCAAAAGCTAGAAAGCAAATGTCTCAAGTAAGTAGCCTGCATTCGATTGAGAGCGGCAATGCATCACTTGGTTTCCACCGCATGGAAGAGAAGATTATGCAAATGGAAGCTGAGGCTGAAGTTTCAGGTATCGCTTACCGTGGAGCCTCTACTGGAGCCTACATTAGCCCAGCTGATGCTGAGAAACAATTGAAGGTAGACGCACAACTTGATGCACTTAAATCCAAACTAAACGGTTCTGCAAAACGTGAGGATGCAGCTGAATAACGTATTCACGTCAATTAGACAATATGGTATGCTATAAAGTGGTGAAGCCATGCGGTATGAACTATACCGTTATGGCTTTTCCAATCTTATGAACCGACGGGAGGTGCGACATGGATAAGCGAAAAAGGTTCTTAGCTATAGCTCTAATTGGACTTGGGGTTCTAATGATTTTTGGCAAATGGCTAGGCTTTTTCACCATTGTTGCCCTCTTTATTATTGCATATGGCATTTATAAGGTTCGTCAGGGTGAGGATGTAAAGACAGGCTATATTCTCCTTGCTGTGGGCGGGGGAATGATCCTACTAGATCATTTTATGCTTGTGATTGCTACGCTTATGATTTCTTTAGGATTCTATTACGCAAAAGTGAGAAAAACACAACCGTTAGGAAATCATGTACAGAAACAAAATATAACATCTAACATTCATTGGGATCGCGATCCATGGACCCTGCGCAATACAAGCATGTGGCATGTGATCGGAGAACTCGATATTGACTTGTCCCTCGCCATTGAGGAAGGTCAATCTAATATACTCATGTTTCATGGTATCGTTGGTGATATTGATTTAATCATTCCAGATGACTATGGAGTAGAGATAGAGGCTTTTGTATTATTTGGACAAATTGATTTTGATCAAGAGAAAGAGACGGGTATGTTAAATCGTTTATATTGGAAATCTCCAAATTATGATACAAGTGAATCAAAAGTGAAAATAATTATTTCTTACTTAGTAGGAAATGTGGATATAAGACTAAATTAAGATAGGAGGATCGCCCGAATGAAGAAGAGGAAATCAGTAAATATGTTATCTCGAAGCATGCGGGAAGGAATCCTTCTATCTTTTATTATTTTGGCAGCCGTTGTTTATGTGCTGTATACATATGGATACTTTAGCCCGTCAACTTCATGGAGAACAGGGATTCATGCAGGCCTCTCCTTATTAACATTATTAGTTGGAATCGGTGCAATTTATGGTTTTTTACAAGGATATCGCTCGAAACGAAAAATTGATGTGTTGCGTGATTCTCTTTTGCAATGGGAAAAAGGAAATCAGACCGGCGTCGTCCCAAAACTCGGTGAAGACGAGATGGGGCGCCTTGGTGAGCAGTTGGAGAGGATCGGGAAGCGATGGGAAGAGCAAGTTACCTCACTCCAGCGGCTCTCTACTCATAACGCTCAATTAGCTGAGCAAGCAAGGGTTTCAGCCATTGTAGAAGAGAGGCAACGACTTGCCCGTGAGCTTCACGATGCAGTCTCGCAACAGCTTTTCGCGATATCCATGACGGCTACGGCTGTCGGGAGAACATTAGATAGGGATTTTGAGAAAGCCAAGCTTCAAGTTGAACTAATTGAAGAAATGGCCTCGGTTGCTCAATCTGAAATGAGAGCTCTCTTGCTTCATTTGCGCCCTGTCTACTTAGAAGGGAAGGAATTATCCCAAGGGTTGCTTGAGCTAGTCAAAGAGCTAAAGACCAAAGTACCAATGGAACTTGTGCTTGAGATGGATGAGCAGTTAACGCTAGGCAAAGGAATTGAGAATCATCTATTCCGAATCATTCAGGAAGCTATGTCGAATACGCTACGTCATGCCAAAGCAGATAAAATGGAAATTCGCATTCATCAGCGGGGAGACGTGGTGAAGGTTACACTTAGAGATAATGGGATTGGTTTTGAATTGGATGAGAAGAAGCAGGTGTCTTACGGCTTATCGACGATGCAGGAACGCGTACATGAGGTCGGGGGGTCCATTCAATTCGTTACAGCACTAGGTAAGGGGACCAGGATTGAGATTACTATACCTTTGATGAATGAGGAAAGTGGGGAGATCCAAAATCATGGAGATGGACAAGGAGATTAAAGTACTGCTCGTGGATGATCATGAAATGGTGAGAATCGGACTTGCAGCGGTGTTGGGTACTGAAGATGGTATTGAGGTTGTTGGTGAAGCGAGTAGTGGAGAGGAAGGCATCCGTCTTGCGCAAGAGTATAAACCTGATGTCGTACTCATGGATCTTGTCATGGAAGGTATGGATGGTATTGAAACTACAAGACAATTACTGGCATTATACCCTGATTGTAAAGTAATTGTGCTCACAAGCTATTTGGATGATGAGAAGATGTATCCGGTCATCGAAGCCGGAGCATTTAGTTATTTATTAAAGACTTCTCGTGCTTCTGAAATTGCTGAGGCTATTCGCGCCGCAGCACGTGGACAATCGGTACTCGAATCACAAGTAGCATCCAAAATGATGAATCGTTTGCGTCAACCCAAATTAGAGACACCAGCTTACGAGGAACTGACCGAACGCGAGATGGATGTACTGAGATTATTAGCGCAGGGCATGTCCAATCAGGATATCGCTGATCAATTAATAATTGGGATCAAAACGGTTAAATTTCACGTGACTAATATTTTGGCCAAACTAGGTGTAGATGATCGCACACAGGCAGCTATTTATGCATATAAAAATGGTCTGGCGGAATAATTATACTATAATAGTTGCTAGTAAGCTTTTGTATCTGATCTAGAGACATCCTGAGGGATGTCTTTTTTTGTGGGTATTATCTAATCCAGAGTATAAAATCATAGCTCATAGGACATCCTATTTCATAGATTGATAGATTTGACAGGGTCAGGAGTGGGATGTTTATGCGGAAGCTAGGAGCTTATGCACTTATTATTATATTAACTGCAGGTGTACTACTTGGATTTGGGAAATGGAATAACAATGAGTCCAGTAAAGATCACCCGATTGAGGATGCTGGAGAGCAATGGGCCCAATTGAGAGCTATTGGAAATGAATTTGTTCAAGGAACGATTCGCGCAACAGTTAAATGGCAGGGAGAATGGAACACCTTGCTTTCACCCGAGGAGGCCGCTGGCGTCTTGTCATCTCGGCTTGGGTTATCCTCACCAAAGTTCGATACAGTCCAAGATCACGATCAATATCACGCTACAGGAGATATGAACGGAGTACATTCCAAACTTTCAGTTACGATTCAGGAGAAAGGGCAGCTTTATGTCGTATTACGAATGGAAGCTGAAGGAACGGAAGGTATGGATGCACTTAATAATTTACAGTATAATTATGGTAATTCACTACTGGATGAAGGAGTTGTCGTTCAGTGGAATGCAGCTTTACAAGGAACATCGTCTACTGTAAATGCTGGAGATATCAGTGGTCCTCAAGAATCTGCTACGCAAGGAGAGATGTTGCAGCAAATAGAAGAGCAGGTATCGAGCACTATACAGCCTTTACATTTAGTGGAGAGTTATGAAGATGTGAATACGCTTAGTCGTTCTTACGAAGTCCCAGGCCTACCATTGGCTGTTATGAGCGGTGATCACAAGATTGCACTTCAAGTGGCTCTACACCAGAATTCGGATACGGGTCTTCAGGAAATTTCGGTGGGTTCACCTCTTCTAACAATTGAATATTAGATGAATCTTAAATGAAACTTAAATGAAACTTAAATGAATTTTAGATAAAAGTTAGATGAATTTTCGCGAAATACATCTATTTTTGATATTTATTTGATAGCATCATCCCAGAGTATATGATAAAATTACATGACATCTATGATGGCTAGTTAAGTTCATCTGAATGATGGGGATTGAATAAATATGCACTATATTATATATAGAAAGAATGAGGAGCCATGGCTGATATTCAAAATCTAGAATCACTGCAGACACCTGGAGCGGTATTTTTTATTTTCGGAGCAACTGGAGATTTGGCACGTCGTAAGCTTTTTCCTGCTATTTATTCACTATACAAAGAAGGAAAGCTTGCTGAAGATTTTGCGGTTATCGGCGTGGCGCGTAGACCGCGTTCGCAAGAAGAGTTCCGAGACGATGTTCATCGTTCAATCGAAGAGTTTTGCCGTTATAAAGTAGAGGATGCTACAAATTGGACTCAATTTGTTGAGCATTTTTTCTATAAATCACTTGATATTAACAATATTGATGGATATCATGAACTGCGTGATTTAACAGAAACGGTGGAAGCACGCTTTGAAATACCTGGAAATCGGTTATTTTATTTAGCTCTTTCTCCAGAATTGTTCGGAAGTGTGTCATACAATTTACAAAAGGGTGGCATGCTCAGCAGTGCTGGTTGGCACCGTCTTGTCATTGAGAAGCCATTTGGTTATGATCTGTTGTCGGCTCAGAAGCTGAATGAAGAATTGAACCAAGTGTTCAAAGAAGAAGAGATCTACCGGATCGATCATTATCTTGGTAAAGAAATGGTCCAAAATATCGAGGTCATCCGTTTTGCGAATGCTTTCTTTGAGCCTCTTTGGAACAATAAACACATTGCAAATATTCAAATCACTCTCAGTGAGACCGTTGGTGTCGAAGAGCGTGGAGGATATTACGATCACTCGGGAGCGTTGCGTGATATGGGACAAAACCATATGCTGCAAATGCTAACGATGATTGCAATGGAAGCACCAAGCCGATTGTTCCCGGAAGATATTCGGGACGAGAAGGTGAAAGTACTACGTTCCTTGCGTCCATATGCTTCTGCGGCTGAGGTGAAGGAGAATGTGGTACGTGGCCAATATGCTCCTGGTGAGAGTAGAGGCAAATCATTATTAGGATATCGTCAGGAAGATAAGGTTGCCCCTGACTCTAATACGGAAACATATTTTGCGGCTAAAGTACTCGTTGATAATTTCCGCTGGGCTGGTGTTCCGTTCTATATTAGAACTGGCAAACGCCTACCTGTGAAAACAACTGAAGTTGTTGTTGAATTCAAACAAATGCCTACGAACGTTTACTTGGGTCAGAAGCATACACTAGAACCAAACCTGTTGGTTATTCGTGTGAATCCGATGGAAGGCATTTATATTAAGATTAATGCCAAGAAACCGGGTTCCGAATCCAAAATTGAGCCTTTAGCTATGGAATTCTGCCAAAGCTGCCAAGTGGGAATTAACTCACCTGAGGCTTATGAGCGCCTTATTCATGATGCGGCGAATGGTGATTCCACTTACTTCACGCGTTGGGATGAAGTAGCGACCGCTTGGGCGTTCGTGGATCGAATCGCGGCAGCTTGGGGACAAAACCCAAGCGACATTAGCTCCTATCCTGCTGGTTCATGGGGACCTGAGGAAGCCGATGAACTGCTCGCTAAGGATGGTTTCCATTGGTGGCCGGTTAACGGTCAAGAAGAAGATGACGTTGTATGGATTAAGTCCTAGTGATTTGAAAGAATAGTTCAACTGAACAAAAGTCCAGTATTAAAGCCGTCTTTCAAGCGCACCTGCATGGAAGCGGCTTTTTTGCGTACGAACAGACAAAATATGTTACAATATAATACGTGACTTTGTGCAATGAAAGGAAAGTGAGAATGAGCAAAGCATTGGAACAAGAACTGCAACGTGAAGTGGATAAACGCAGAACGTTTGCGATTATATCTCACCCGGATGCCGGGAAAACGACTTTAACGGAGAAACTGCTCTTATTTGGTGGAGCTATCCGTCTTGCGGGCTCTGTAAAAGCTCGTAAAGCTAGTAAACACGCAACAAGTGACTGGATGGAGATCGAGAAGCAACGGGGGATTTCCGTTACTTCCTCTGTCATGCAGTTTGATTATAACGGTCATCGCATTAACATTTTGGATACCCCTGGTCACCAAGATTTCAGTGAGGATACCTACCGTACGTTAACGGCCGCCGATAGCGCCGTGATGTTGATCGACGTTGCTAAAGGGGTCGAGGCTCAGACGATCAAATTATTTCAGGTCTGCGCGCAACGTGGAATCCCGATCTTTACGTTTATTAACAAGTTAGACCGTGAAGGTCGCAGTCCATTTGAATTGATGGAACAGATCGAGCAAGTGCTTGGTATCCGTTCCGTGCCGATGAACTGGCCTATTGGTTCAGGACGTGAGCTATGTGGCGTATATGATCGCATGAATAACCAAGTTGAATTATTCCAAGGTGACGATCATACCCACATTCAAGTGAAGAAGGTTGAAGATTATCAAGATCCTGTAATCCGTGAAATGGCGGGTGATTATTTACATGATCAACTGTGTCAGGACTTGGAGTTGCTTGATGTGGCAGGAGATCCATTTGATTTTGAAAAAGTAAAACGAGGCGAGTTAACACCCGTTTTCTTTGGTAGTGCGGTTAACAATTTTGGAGTACAGACTTTTCTTGAGAGCTTTCTAAAGCTTGCTCCTAAGCCTGAGCCACGTCGTAGTACGGCAGGCGATGTTGAACCAACGAATGAGAAGTTCACGGGATATGTATTTAAAATCCAAGCTAACATGAATCCAGCTCACCGCGACCGTATTGCATTTCTGCGTATTGTTTCCGGTAAGTTTGAACGTGGGATGTCAGTAAAGCATGTGCGCGTAGGTAAAGACATTAAGCTGTCTCAGCCACAGCAGTTCCTGGCACAAGATCGTGATATCGTGAGCGAGGCTTATCCTGGAGATATTATTGGATTGTTTGATCCAGGTATTTTCCGGATTGGGGATTCATTAAGTCAGGGTAGTGAAGTGGTATTTGACGAGCTTCCGACATTCTCGCCTGAGATTTTTGCTAAGGTGACAGTGAAGAATGCACTGAAACATAAGCAATATCAGAAGGGGATCGAACAGTTAACGGAAGAAGGAACGATTCAGGTATTCACTACGGTTGGTTTTGAAGACACGATTCTAGGTGTTGTAGGGCAACTTCAATTTGAAGTGTTCGAATACCGGATGAAGGGTGAATACGGTGTTGATGTTCAATTGCAACGTATGCCATACCAGTTCGCACGTTGGATCGTAGGAGACAAGATTGATCCGTCGAAGTTCCGCATCAATTCCACGCTGGTTAAGGATAAGAAAGGCAATTACGTTGTCTTGTTTGAGAATGAATATGCGATGCGTACAGCTATGGATAAAAATCCAGATGCGAAGTTCCTTGAGGTCGCACCTTAAGTCCGTAAATAGAGCGAATATTGTATCAGAGTTTCCTCTTAGATAAACAACAAGCCTTTTCCTGGCCTTAAGTGGCCAAAGAAAAGGCTTGTTGTTTATCAATGCGGGCAATAGCTTATTTCACTTGTCCCAAATCAGTTGCTTCTGATTTGTTGTGGAGCATAGAGATTAAAGCATCCTGTTTGGCCTGATCCATGTTCTTCCACATGATCTCGAACATCACACCGAGTCCAGGAAGTGCAGCTTCCTGGGCATCAATGGAGCCCTCAATCATGCTACGAAGATCCTCTTCATTTTTACCGTGAATTTTGTGCATAACGGCTTGGCGCAAATTGAGAGTTAACGGCACGGAGTATCCCTCCTTGAAATAGTACTTGCCCGATTGTTAATGTTCCCGATGTTAGAGCCGAAAATACAAGTTTGAGAATGATTGTGATATACTAAAGCGATTAATAATGTCATGGGTAGGTGAAGTTATGGCGCATTCAGTAAAAAAACAGTTTGCAGTCATTGGTATGGGACGCTTTGGCCTTAGTGTTGCGAAAGCCCTTAGTGATATGGGGTTTGACGTTCTCGCTATCGATACTGATGAGCATAGAACTCAGGCTGTATCTAATATTGTAACGCATGCCGTATCGGCGGATTCCACGGATGAAGAAGCACTTCGCGCATTAGGTATTCGAAATTTTGATGTTGTCGTTGTGGCAATTGGTCAAGATATCCAAGCCAGCATTTTGACGACGTTGATCCTGAAGGACCTTGGCTTACCGATCATTATCGTTAAGGCACAGAATGAACTTCATGGGAAGGTATTGCATAAAATAGGGGCAGACAAAGTGATATATCCTGAACGGGATATGGGGCTTCGCGTTGCTCACCATCTTACTTCACCTAATATTCTGGATTATATCGAATTATCAGATGAATACAGTATTGTTGAACTACGTGTTACCAAAGGTATGTTAGGGAAAAACTTGAAAGAGCTCGATATTCGGGCACAGTTCGGATGCAATGTGATGGCAATAAAACGCGGATCAAAGATGAATATTTCTCCTGCTGCAACTGATCGGCTTACGGATGAGGACGTACTTGTTATTGTAGGCGAGAAAAATGATCTGACGAAGCTAGAGCTTGCTTATTCGGAATCATAAAGTGACTATTTAACTTAAATATAAGGATGAAGAGACTGATGCAGATATTGTCTCCGCAGAATGCTCGGGTTAAGGAATGGGCTGGACTGCTTGAGAAGAAAAATAGGGACAAACATAATAAATATTTGATCGAAGGCATTCATTTGGTTCAGGAAGCGCTGAAGGCGCAGACTGATATTGAATGCGTATGCTATGAGATAGAATCCGGCATTCCGGGTGAATTATCCGGCGCTGCACAGGCTCGTTTGGATGTGGAGTGGATTGGTGTATCTTCCGCAGTGATCGCTAAATGCAGCGATGCGAAGACGCCACAGCCAGTCTTTGCGATTCTTCGTAAGCAAGCTGGCTCACTTGTACCTCTACTGCAGCGTGAGAATAGTCTTGTTGTTGTGCTTGATGGTGTACAGGACCCTGGAAATGTGGGTACAATCATTCGTAGTGCGGATGCAGTCGGAGCGGATGGGGTTATTGTTGGTGCAGGCTGTGCAGATATTTACGGACCTAAGGTACTTCGTTCGACAATGGGATCGTTGTTTCATTTACCTGTCGTTCATGGGAACCTGAATGAGATTTTACCCCAAGCCAAGCAGCATGGAATAGCACTAGCGGGTACTAGCTTACAAGCTGCGCATAATTGTTACACTTACGATTTTAAGGGCCCGGTGTGGCTGTTACTAGGTAGCGAAGCCAAAGGTCTTAGCGATGAAGTGCGAGAGCTTATGGATGATGGGCTGATTATTCCAATGCGTGGTCAGGCGGAATCGCTTAATGTAGCAATGGCGGCTTCTGTCTTGCTTTTTGAGGCGCAACGGCAGCGTTATTATTCACCACAAATCAACTCATAACAAAGTAAAGAAACTCGTATTACCCCCAATCCATGACCGAACGATTCTCAAGTTTTTCTCTTGATTATCGTTCGTTTTTTTATTTTTTTCCAGTTTTTTATGTAAGGTTCTCCCTAGGAGTACCGCATACTGCCCGATTAGTGACCAATCTCACTTACATATATGGTAATATAGTAAATAGTTAGAAATAACATACATATTTAACCTATGGATAAAAATAAATTTAGATAGTAAGGGATAAGGAGGACGATAAATTGAACTTAGATTTAGAAGATATCCACGTTGATTCTTTAACCGATATTTTAAAAGCTTCATTCTCACTTGAAAATTGGGAAGGTATGCTATTGGTAGCTGATAGATTGTATAAAGCGATATCTGACCTGTATGAAACAAAGCAACTGGAACGTGCGAATAATAATACATTCACGTCGCTTAATCTAAAGAATAGCATCGTATATTATTTTGGATTCTCCCTTTGTTCCAAAGGGATAGCATTACAAAAACAAGGAAGATACAGCGAGTCGAGAGCGTGTATTCAGCAATATTCCGACCTTAGCTGGATTAATGGATTGGACGATGAAGGCTGGGTTGAGGTGGAGTATTATCGTAATATAGCAATAGCTAATAGATATGTTATTGATCTAACAGAAGGTAAAACATACGTGTTGCAAGATTATGTTGCATTTATACGGAACAATAGAGAGGAATTACTTCCAGGTTTAATAACTATATTGGAATCGGCAATAACTTTCGACTACTCAATAGATTCAGTTGTGGCTGAATTTGGAGAGATTATTGATAGCATGTGTGAGTTCTATAAGACAAAAGCTAAAATACGGTATTATGTGGACTATAAATATCTACTTGCTAGATACTATCATAAACAAGATAGGAACGAGATTGCTATTCATACTATATTGAAGTCTTTGCAAACAAGTAGTAACTTAAAAGATGATACAGGGATTATAAAATCCGTAGCCCTATTTGAATTTCTAAGAAACCATGCAAACAACACACAACATCAAGTGTATAAAAACATAATGAAAAACATTTTGGAAGGAGGAGTGAATGATGAAAAAGGTATTCTTATTGACGGTATTCCTAGTGTTAGTTAGTTCAGCAACTGGTGTCGCAACAACTAATGCAGAGAGAGACTTAAAAGGTTCAGTAACATCACCACCGATAACTTATTCACCTTTAAATCACGGAATGGATCACTAATTTGGTACTTGTCTAAAAATCAAAAATCATACTACAAGCCGAGCTGATATCAGGCGTTTCCCTGACTTCGCTCGGTCTTTTTTCATTTTGGTCTAGTTGGCATTTAAACTTGAAGGGAGCATGCATGAGCCAATTTTCATATTGCGCAGTATTTGATGTTCGGGTACGATAGCGGTAAGGAACATTATGATGGAAAAAGGCCTTGGGTGTCCTAAGCCATCCTCAATGTACTGTTATCGACCAACTTGTGATTTATTTCACTAAGTAGATGGGGTTATTTTTTACATTATGTAGCTCTCAAAGGAGTAATCTATAATGAAAATTGGTAAATTTTCAAAGAAGCATAATATTACCCAGGATACCATTCGCCATTATATTGATATGGGGCTACTTGTTGTTGAGAAGCAGGGTTGTCAGTATAAATTTAGTGAAGAGGATAGCCATGATATCGAAAAAATCTTTAAGCTAAAGCAATTAGATTTTTCACTAACAGAAATCCAGGAAATCCTTTGTTTTAACCGACTAGAGGGTGATAAATCAGATGCTTATAGAAATTTATACTTATCCTTATTGGAAAGAAAACAAGACCAAATCATTAAAGAACAGCAAAAATGCAATGAGATTAATCTGCTGTTAAAAGATAGAATTAAAGAGTTGAAGATGGACGGAATAAGTACGAAGAGAAATTTAGGGTTTCCCTTAGCTGCTATCGGACTTTTACAATGCCCTGATTGCGACAAAACATTGGATATTAGTGGCGGGACTGTAGAGAAGAATATGATGTTAGAGGCAACAATACGATGTGAATGTGGTTACACAGCGATAATAGACAATGGAATTTATATTGATGAGAAAGTGGCGAGAAAAAAATTAATGCCTACGAAGAGAGAGTTTTTCGAAGCCGCTTCACCTAACTATATTAACTTTCTGTATAATGGCACTACTACATTAATTGATTACATACAAACACATGGAAATAACCCTAAATATATAATGGAGCTTGATAATTGTACGGGTAGATTTTTGATGCACTATATTGATTATTTGCCAAAAAATTGTACCTATATTCTCATTTGTCATGACAAAGAAAGAATAGCTAATATGAAAAAGAATCTAGAGTTACAATACGAGCATAATCATTTTATTTTTTTCTGTTGTGAACTAGATAAATTACCGATCAGCAAATCTTCAATTGACATCATTATCGATCATTGGATGAGTAAAACGTATGCAAAAACAAGTAATAAAGTTTTACTTGATGTTGTAGCGCCTTATTTGAAACAAGAGGGCCTTCTGACGGGAGCATTCCCTCATATTGGTGCTAAATGTAAGGACTTTATCAACATCCCATTGGAATTAAGAGGCTATTTCAATAAAAATATCATATTTGAGAAATTGGAAAGTTTGGATCTTTCGCAATTAGAGGCAATAGACTTAGGCCCGATCATCGAAGACAATCCCTATATTGATATTAGAAATAAGGAGCTATTTCAGACTATTTATGTCGGAAAGAAGAAAATAAACTTTGAGGTCATTACCTCTATACATGAGCAACATGAGCATGAGATACAACACAAACATAATAGGATTTCCTAAATTCATATCTTTCCCCCCCACTAAACCCTTGGGTTAACCCCAGGGTTTTTATTTTTCTTCATTTTTTTAAGTTCATTTTTTCACAAAGTATCCTTGACATGGTGATGACCCGACCATTTACGCTTAATGCATGAATAATTTTTATACATCAAGGGGGAAAAAGAATGAAAACGAATTTGAAAAGGGTAGGGTTTGTATTATTGGGATTTGTATTGATGATAAGCTTAGTTGCTTGTTCCAAATCTACTTCGGATACGAATACTACACCAGATGAAACGGAGACTTCCGGTAAGTATAAAGCAGGTACTTACACAGCAACTTCAAAAGGTAACAATGGGGATGTAACAGTTGAAGTCGTATTTGATGAAAATTCGATTGTATCCGTTACCGTGAAGGACAATAGTGAAACGAAAGGTCTTAGTGATAAGGCCCTCGAACGGATACCTGTGCAAATCGTTGAGGGACAGACATTGGCAGTTGATGTTGTGTCAGGCGCATCTAATTCGTCAAAGGCTATCCTTGCAGCAGTAGAAGATTGTGTGAAGCAAGCTGGTGGCGATGTGGATGCTCTTAAAGTTGCGGCTGTGACTGAAGATAAACCGCAGAAGGACTCTGAATTAACAACGGATGTTGTTGTTATCGGTGGAGGTGGCACAGGTCTTGCAGCGGCTGGTTCAGCATTTGAGAATGGCGCGAAAGTAATTGTGCTTGAAAAATTGGCTAACTTAGGCGGTTCTACGGCGTTATCAGGAGGAGCTATTGCGGCAACAGGTTCAAGGTTCCAAAAAGAACAGGGTATTGAAGATTCGCCAGAATCATGGCTTACGCTGTGGAAAGAACGTCAAAGCACAAGTAATCCGGATAGTAAATATCCTGATTATGACCGCGTACTGACCTTCATGGATGATGCAGTAGATACAACACATTGGTTGGTTGATTCCATGAATCATAAGTATAAAAGTGTTGAAGGATTTGGAGTTGACCCAGTAGCTCGCCTCCACTTCCCGGAAGTAAGCGGGGCAAGTATCATCGAAAATATGCAAAAAACGCTGAATGATAAAGGGATCGACATTTTTACAGAAACAAAGGCAACTGAACTAATCACAGATGACAAGGGTGATGTCATCGGTGTTAAAGCTGAGAATGCGGAAGGAACTTTGATCGTTCATGCAAAGAAAGTCATTATTGCTTCTGGTGGGTTTGCTAAGAGTGAGGAACTTATGAAGCGTTTCTTACCAGAATTTGTTGAAGATATGGATATTAGTGCAGCAGCTGCAGGCAGCACGGGTGATGGAATTGTGATGGCAGAGAAATTAGGCGCAGCACTATATGAAGATCCATGGATTATCGGATTGGGCTTTGCAAGCCGTATTCCTGAATTGCGCGTTCTAGAATGGGATCCAACGAAAATATTGGTGAATGAAAAAGGCGAGCGTTTTATGAATGAGAATAGTCACTATGCGGTTGTAACTAATAAAGTCGCCTCCAACGAACAAGTATGGATGGTTATCGATTCAAGTGAAGCTAATAGCGAAGTGATTAAATCCATTGAAGGACAACTTCCAAACGATGAAATTGCTGTTGGCCAAACATTTGAACAATTAGCTGCTGCTATGCAAGTGCCAGAAGCCGCGTTAGTGAAGACGATGGATACTTTTAATGCTGGTGTTGCAAGCGGTAAAGATGCTTTCAAGAAAGATGCTAAAATGCTCGTTGCTGTAAACAAAGGACCTTATTATGCATTTAAAATCAATCCACGGACAATGGGTACTTTTGGCGGAGTGAAGATAGATGAGAACTATCGTGTTCTA
The DNA here is from genome assembly GCF_014639155.1 of Paenibacillus segetis. Taxonomy (NCBI): domain Bacteria; kingdom Bacillati; phylum Bacillota; class Bacilli; order Caryophanales; family Paenibacillaceae; genus Paenibacillus; species Paenibacillus segetis. The sequence goes on along the minus strand of NZ_BMFT01000003.1, from coordinate 248,387 downwards.
AAAGAGGATGGATCTGTTATCAATAATCTCTATGCAGGTGGAGAAGCGGCGAATCGTTATCTTTATAACCAAGTTTATATGACAGGCAGCGCAGTCCAATATGCATTAACTAGCGGTCGTTTAAGTGGAGCTCATGCTGCAAAAGCAATAGCAGAAGGAAAATAACATGAAATGATTCTCACAAGATGAAGAACATTTACCTGGGCACATGGCTCGGTAGAATGTTCTTCATTTTGCTTTTTATTTGAGCATAAGGCCTGGTTTCTGTTATGATTAACTTTTTGAAAGTTATAGAGAGGGCCTAATAGCATGCATACATTAGAAAGTTATTTTATCCGCAAGCAGCAGGAAATCGGTGTTGAGCTAAATGAAATCCAGCAGCGTGCGGTTGTACAAACCGAAGGGCCAGTATTACTCTTGGCTTCTCCTGGTTCAGGGAAAACAACAACGCTCATTATGCGGATTGGTTATCTTATGGAAGAGAAAGCGGTAGACGCTTCACGCATTAAGGCGGTTACCTTTAGTAGAGCATCCGCTAATGATATGAAGGAGCGGTTTAAGTATTTTTTTCCCGAGTTGCCATCCGTTGATTTCTCAACGATTCATAGTCTTGCCTTTGAAATCGTGCGAGAGTATTTTTGGAAGACGAGAACTTCCTATCAGATCATTGATGGCAATATAGAAATAGATGAACAGTTGGATTTAAGTAACGACGAGATATCTCTACCTTTGCATAAGAAAATTATTCTAAGAGATTTGTTCAAATCTGTAGTGGGCGAGAACATCACCGACGATCAGATGGATGAACTAACAACGTATATTAGCTTTATTAAGAATAAAATGATTCCCGAAGATCAGTGGACGTCAGTCGCATGTCAAGTCCCTGAGGCTGCTCGCATTCTTCGTGAATACGAGACATTCAAGCAATCCGGTCACAATATGTTGCTAGTTGATTTCGACGATATGCTCACAATAGGAAATGCAGCATTAGCAGAGGACCATGTACTCCTGCGCAAATATCAGCAAAAGTATGATTATGTGATGACGGACGAAAGTCAGGATACCTCTATGGTACAACACGCTATCATCGAAAAATTGGTTCAAGTGCATAACAACCTATGTGTTGTTGCGGATGATGATCAATCCATTTACAGTTGGCGAGGGGCGGAGCCGTCCTATTTGCTGAATTTTAAGCAAGTCTATCCGAGCGGAGTTATTCTGTTCATGGAACAAAACTATCGTTCTTCCAAGGATATTGTGGATGTAGCGAATCAGTTTATTAAGCAAAATAAAAAGCGATATAACAAAAATATGCATACGCAGAATCCCGCGGCCAAACCTATTTCGATTGTTCAATTTGATCATTATGAGAATCAGGCGAAATACTTGGTACAAGCGATCCAGAAGGTCGAACATCTAAATGAAGTTGCCGTATTGTATCGGAATAATGCATCTTCAATCAACCTTATGAACCAATTTGATCGCGCTGGTATTCCTTTTTACATGAGGGATTCTGACAATCGGTTCTTCTCTCATTGGGTAGTTGGCGATATTCTTAATTTTATGCGGATGACATTTACAGATAAACGACCAGATATTTTAGAGAAAATCCATACGAAGTTCAATGGGTATATTACCAAAACTCAGATGGTTGCATTGAAGGAAATTGATAATCAAGAATCGGTGTTTGATAATTTGTTAAACTACGTACCTCTGCAGGATTATCAAATTAAACATATTCATAAGTGTAAAGAGATTTTTGAGCAAATGCGCGGAATGCCCCCGCTGGAGGTCATCAGAATCATTCGCACAAAGCTCGGATATGAGAAGGCCTTGGAAAAAATGTGCGAACGTCTAGGATTTCGCAAAGAGTATCTGATGGGCATTCTGAATACTTTAGAGGAGATTGCCGATACCTTGGAATCAATGGAGGAATTCGCTGGGCGATTACAGCATTTAGAACGAGTGCTGAAGACGTCAAAATCGAAGAAGGGGCACAATGCCGTTACCTTTTCTACCTTCCACAGTGCCAAGGGGCTAGAATTTAAACAGGTTTATATGATTGATCTGATTCAAGGTATTATTCCATCTTCAGAAGACCTCAAACAGAGTTCCTCTAGCGGGGATAATGAATTATTGGAAGAAGCAACCCGGCTATTTTATGTTGGAATGACTCGGGCAAAGCTGGACCTAGAGCTACTCTCGTACAAGGAACGGGATGGTAAGAAGGTGGTGGAATCTAAATTTGTAGGCACTGTCCGCCGGATCGTAAATCCCCCCGTTAAGATTAAACAAGAGGTACCCTTGATAGCGAAACCTAATAATCCCAATGCCCTTAGAACGATGGCTGAAATTAAATTGTTGATTCGTGTACATCATGCCAAATTTGGAGACGGTGAAATTGTTGATTTGGACGAAGATATCATAGCAATTCAATTCCCTGTAGGTATTAAAAAATTGTCGGTGAAGGCGTGTTTGAGTGCAGGGCTTTTAGAACCCGGTCTTTGAAATTAGGGTTGATTTCATACATGGAAGGAGTTCCTCCGGCTGTCCTTCTTTTTTTCCTTCGTCCCGCATAACTTGTATAAGAGTTTCACCGCTGCCGTCGAGGGGGTTAAAATATGCGGATAAGACGTGGGTGGCACAGCCGGAGAAGAAGGAGACCAAGGAGTAGGCGGAAGATATGGCTTTTTGTAGCTATCCTTATTTTGTTTTTATTTGTTCAATTTTTTCAGTATATTGAAAGAAACATGAAAGAGCCTATTATGCACTTGGCTCAAATTAGGGTGAAGCAAATTGCAACGGAGTCCATTAACGACGCGATTACAGCTCAAGTTGCGAATCAGGCGGGTGTAGACGATCTAATCGATTGGAAGACCGATCAGAATGGAAAAACTACCGGATTTATGCTGAATTATTCAGCTCATATGCGTATTACCTCGGATACGATCAAGACGGTACGGTCCACATTGGATCAAGTGTCGAGATTGTCGGAACATATTCCGCTAGGTCAAGCTTTAGGAAGCCCCATCATTGCCTCATTTGGCCCTAAAATTCCAATAAAGATCGAGCCTAAAGGGGAAGTGAAGGTAGATCTGGATACCCGTCGTCAAGATGTAGGGATTAATAGTGTACTTGTTGAGGTATTCTTACGGGTGAAGACAGAGCTCTCCATCGTTGTACCGTTTGATATGGGTCCTCAATCCGTAGAAACGGAAATTCCTATATCATATTTGCTAGTTGTTGGCGACGTCCCCGCATATTATTACGATAACAAGGGGAATCCGGTGGGAGAGAATGGTTCGAATGCACCAACGATCTCGCTACCAGCTCCAGAAACAAGCACCCATTAATTGTGATTGGCACATGATAAAAAGAGGCGCTCTCAATAACATGAGCGAGAGATTAGAAAAAGTAAATCTAACGCTGAACTCAGTAGTTAAAGTAGATGTAATGCTCAGAGATGTTTGGGATATCCCTGTAATGGAGAAGGTTTTCAAGCAACGATTAAAGGAAATTATCCTGCGAGAAAGACTATTTCCACGGAATTTGCACACCAAGGCGGTCCTAATGGGCTTAAAGTTCAAATTGATGCGGTAGCATATAAGGGGAAATAATATCATACAGCAAGTCAAAAAAGACAGCGATTATCGCTGTCTTTTTTGATCAATAACGCCCAAACTTAGCGTTAATTAGGTTTTTTCACCCTAAAAGAGAACCCGTTACGTGTTAGTTAGCTGCCTTGTTTGTTAGTTGTTTTCTTTCTAGAGTTTCCCATCTTTTGAGCAGTGGATAGGGATCAAATGCCCACTCTGTTACCCCAGTGTCTTGGTAGATCCCATAATGAAGATGGGGCGGGAACTTCCCTTGTGTTCCTGGGGGGCCATAACCACTACTACCGACCCAACCAATCGTTTGACCAGGCGTGACAATGTCTCCAATCTCGATCTTTTTCTCATAGCCATGTAGATGCGCATAATAATGGTATCTGTTGTTCAAATCGCGGATACCAATTCTCCACCCCCCATAAGGGTTCCATCCTTTTGTCTCCACAACTCCGTAACAGACACTTCGTACAGGAACGCCACTAGAAGCGAATAGGTCGGTACCTTCATGAATCCGGAGACCTCCCCATCCACGGCGTGCCCCCCATGTATCACGGTAAGTATAGTTGCTCTTTACAGGTAATGGAAAGGCACTTCCTGATAAATCAACTTTACCAAATGCTTTGTATATTTTTGCAAATTGCCAGATCCGTGATACAGCAGAATCATTCTGGTAATAACGCCATAATGCGATCCGAAGATCTTCATCCTTGTAACCTAATCTCATCAAATGCGATACCATGCTGAACAAAGAGTCCCTGTCATTCTCAGGATCGGCTGATCCATCAGCGGTTGCATCTTGACCTATTCCACCAAACATGGCAATTGTTGCTGGATTCTTGTCATCTAGATTGGGATTAAAGGGGCCAGCCCACATCGTTTCTTTAAATCGAATGCCGGCTAATCTAGAGTTCTCTTTCTTGATTTCTTTCCGTGGTGTAATAGAACGCTCGTATTGATCAAGAGCCGCGATCCAATACCAAGGAATTTGTGTCAGTATCTCAATTTCTTCATATAGATTGCGCCTCTGATCATAAATGCTCAAGTCTGAGGTCGTATTTGGCTTATTAGATGCTTCAGCTGAAACTGTGACAATCCCCAGACCTGATTCGTTCAAAAATGAGCTAAGAATGATCATGTAAAGTAAACTGATAATGATTCGGCAGTTAACAGATAATACTAGTGACCGCAAGGCGAAATCCCTCCTTTGGTTCAGTTTGGCGCTCACTCAGGGGAGCAAACAACGTCTCCTTAGGGTTAGACAAAGGTTGTGTTTTTATTCCCATTTGACAAGGAGGTTTTTCCAGAGCATTCATGGTATAATAAATCTCACTACATCCTATATCATTAGAAGGAAGGTCTTACTCTGTCCAAGTCTGTGAAAGAACCCAAACCGGATTGGATTCGAATCAAGTTAACCACTGGTGATAATTACGAAGATATCAAAAATATGATGCGCTCCAAAACACTACATACGGTGTGTGAGGAAGCACGTTGTCCTAATATATATGAATGTTGGGCTAATCGGACTGCTACGTTCATGATTTTGGGCGATATTTGCACCCGAGCTTGCCGCTTTTGTGCAGTAAACACAGGGATGCCAACCGAACTTGATCTAGGGGAACCGGAGCGGGTTGCCGAAGCTGCTGAAAGAATGAATTTGCGTCACTGTGTCGTAACCAGCGTAGCTCGCGATGATTTGAAAGACGGGGGGGCTACGATTTTTGAGGAGACGATTAAGGCTATTCGTACCCGAACTCCACTCTGTACAGTAGAGGTATTGATCCCTGATTTCCTCGGAGATGCTGAATCACTTCAAATTGTGATGAATGCAAATCCTGATATTCTCAACCACAATATTGAAACGGTGGAACGCATGTCCGACCGTGTACGGGCCAAGGCTAAATATCGTCGTTCCCTGGAGTTATTGCAGCGTGCGAAGACGATGAAACCCGATATCCCAACAAAATCCAGCATTATGCTTGGTGTAGGTGAGGAATGGGAAGAAATTTTGCAGGCTATGGATGACTTGCGTACTGTGGACTGCGATATTCTAACAATTGGTCAATACTTGCAGCCGTCTCCAAGTCATTTGCGTGTTGAAAAGTATTACACACCTGAACAGTTTGCCCAGTTGAAAGAGGAAGGTATGAAACGTGGCTTTAGTCACGTTGAATCTGGACCTCTCGTCCGTAGTTCTTATCATGCGCATGAGCAGGTCAAATCAGCGAAGAGTAACAAGGAAGGCGTTAATATGTAATTTCAAGCGGTAAAGGGGGAAATAGGTGTTGATTCAGATCGGCGGTAGAACTTACGAGCTTATACAGAATTATAAGGATGCCTGGGATTCAGAGGCTTTCACACAGAGATATAGTGAAGTATTAGATCGATATGATTACATTATCGGGGATTGGGGTTACGAGAAGCTACGGCTCAAGGGTTTTCTGCGAGACAATCATCCCAAGGTGACGCGAGATACGGCTTTCTCTGGAATCACGGATTACATTAATGAATATTGTAACTTTGGCTGTGCGTATTTTGTTCTCCAGAAAATGAAGGATGGACTCAAAGAGGCTCCTTCCAATGTGACTATAGAAGAAGAAAAAACGGTTCCCGAGTAAAGGGAGCCGTTTTTTTTATGACAACATTATTTATTTGCTAGGTGCACAACGCCTTGTTTATAACTCCACTCTACAGATGGGAATTTCTTTTGGAAATCATGCAATTCGATATAAGTTTCATTGTTGACTATTTTGATGCTTGAATTAGCTTTAGCAAATCCACTCTTGATTCCATTAGAATCCGTTATAATGACCTTTTGATTCTCCTTACTCCAGGAAACATTGCCACGCACTAACGAACTTAGTAAACGAGAGGGAGCGTAAATCTTATTACCGCTTTGAATGATATCGATGTATCCACTGAAGGATACGCCATTGATACTAAGGGATGAAGGACTGCCGTTAACCTCAAGTTGTTGTATTCCTGCCTTGTAGAATCCCGTAACGAGCTGAGCTGCGTAGTTGTTGATCACTTCTATATCAGGCTTCAATCCGATGTGGTTGAAATCCATTTGATTAGGTGTTAAATAGCGTTGAACAGTTAGCTTCAACGTACTGCCGTTGGACAAGGAATACAAATTTTGTATTCGTGCCTTGCCATAGGTTTGTGCTCCAACGACTGTGGCAACACCGTTATCTCGTAGTGCTCCGGTCAATATTTCGGAGGCGCTGGCGGTTAATTCATTGGTCAGAACAACAACAGGGATACCAATATCCTCGCCGTCTGTGATAAGTACGGGCTCCAGTTGATTGCTCTGATCTGCGGTGTACATTAAAGTGCCATTCTTGATGAAATGTTTGGCAATGTTAGATGCAGAGTTGACATAACCGCCTAGATTGTCGCGGAGATCTAGTACTAATGATTTCATCCCTGCGGAGCGAAGTTTAGTCAGTGCGGCCACAAATTCCTTATCGACGGATTCAGAGAAAGAAGAAATGGCGATATAACCGATTTTGCCTGAAGAGATATAACGACTATGGACGGAAGGAAGGACAAATTGAGATCTTCTGATAGGAAAATCTAGTATTTTACCATTACGATTAACTGTAATTACAACTTTGGTATTCTCTTCACCCTGTATCAGCATAATGTCCTCACTTGAAGTGATGGTGTGACCATCAGCTTTCACGATGATATCGTTTTGGCGTAAACCAGCTTGTTGGGCAGGAGAACCAGCGAGTACATCAGTAATATAAAGCTTGTTGTTCATAAAGCGATGGGTTATCCCTATCCCTACATATTGCTGATTCATTCCGTTCATAAAATCTTGCATTTCTTCATTGGTAAAATAATCGCTATAAGGATCATCCAATGTGTAAACCATGCCGCGGATGGCGTTCTCAATAAATTCTTCTCGATCTACTCCTTCAATATTGTAGGCATTTAAATAGTCTAGTACTTCCTGAATGATTGCTAGATCTGATGCTTGCGTCGTTACAGAAAGTTCAGTAGAGTCCGTTGTAGTAACAGTCATGGCTCCAGCAACATGTGGTAGCCCGATCAAAGATACTGATAAAATAGTGATTAGAGCACCAAAACGTATTTTTTTTAAGAACATCTTATTATCGTCCCTTCTATTAACTAGTTCTACTATTTATTATTGAATAAAAGAATCACAGAGGAAGGCGGATGACCTGACAGATCATCCGCCTAATGGGAAAAGGAATAGAACAACAATATTTCAGGACATTAACCCAAAAATGCGTTCCGCACCCGGGTCCAGAAAGGGAAAGGACGGTAGCGGACAAAGCTTACTTTTTGTTTGGCGACCTGACATCGAACCGAGATCAGATCGTCTACAGGCATACTGACATGATCAATAGTAAGCATCAGATTCTGCTCTTTACGAGAGTATATATCACAGTGATGATGGGCGGGAAGAACTAAAGAGGAACCCATGGTGCGAAATACCCTATTATTGATCGAAGCGATCTCAGAAATTTGCAAGGCTTCGATGGTAGGGTGAATGATGGCTCCACCGAGACTTTTGTTATAAGCTGTACTTCCAGATGGAGTAGAAACGCATATTCCGTCTCCTCGGAACATTTCGAATACTTGATCGTTGATATCGACCTCTGCCATAACGGTACCGTCTACACTTTTTAAAGTGAATTCATTAAGGCAAATAATAGAAGAGGTACCCGATTTCTTAACGATTTCAAGTTCAATTAACGGATATCTAACAATTCTAGGTTGTATTTGATCCATCTCTCCTTGATTGCCCATAAGTCGCACAAGCTCAGGGATTTCATCACTTTTCCAATCTGCGTAGAAACCAAGATGGCCTGTATGTACTCCAACAAAAGCGATGGACGGGATGCGGTCGATAAATGTATGGAATGCATGAAGCATCGTGCCATCTCCTCCGATGGAAACCACGATATCCGGATTTTCTGCATCAAGTTGCAGTCCGTACTGGGGTGCCAATTTATGAAAGGTCTCGCTTAGATCAACGGACAATTGGTCTCCACGGTCAAGAACGTAATATCTCAAGATGACAAACTCCTTTAATTTTCCTTTTGTAAAGATCATAATCAATTCTGAAACAGAACACAACGGTTCATTTTCTATTTGTGTTGCTTACTCTTGGGAGAATTCCAGTTCCGATGAATGATTACCGAGAGAACAGACAAAATAAGCAGTGTGGAAATGATTTTAAGAAATAGTATGAAAGTACCAGGAACCGCACCCCATCCTAGTGCTTCTTCTATTCCTGTTACGGAAATTTGTGAGGCCATTGCCGGGAGAGTACCCATGACGGGATGCCATAATAAGATAAGCAGGGTTGCCGCTAAAAAAGCATGGAGCAATCGGGCCATTAGGAAAGGAAAGTAACGGAGATCAGCTCCGTTCAAAATACTGGCTACCTGGGCATGAACGGATAAACCACCCCAGGATAGAATGAAAGCTGCAGCTGCAGCTTTAAAGACAAGTGGAACAGAAGCAGGTCCTGCAGCAGCTTTTGCGCCAAGTGTAACCTCGAATAGTCCACCTAGTAAAGGTTCCGCTAGAGCGGGGGGTAACCCGATATAGGGAAGAATCGTCCGAACCCCAGAATATAAAGTGGTCATCACGCCGGATACGGTTAGAACCTCAAGCACAACGGAGAAGAATACGACAAGACCACCGACAACGGTCATCAATTGAAGTGAGGATACAACCGCTTGCTGTAGCAATTCTCCTAGTCCTCGCCCGTCTTGTATACGTGCTTCATGCATGGCTTGTATCGCCCTGCGGAGACTAAAGCGGTGTGAAGTAGATTTTAAGGCTGCAGGGGAGCTAGAGGAAGGTTTATTACTTTTGGTACCATAGAATCTCATCACAAAACCGATCAATATGGCACTTCCGTAATGGGAGAGTGCTAATATTCCAGCTAATTTAGAATTCCCAAAGAAGCCGACCGATACGGCACCAATGAGAAAAATGGGATCGGATGATGTTGTAAAAGCAACAAGCCTTTCCCCCTCTTCCCTGGTGACCAGACGTTGTTCACGCAATTTGGTAGCTAGTTTGGCACTTACCGGATAACCAGATGCAAAGCCCATTGCGGCTACAAAACCACCACTACCTGGTATGCGGAATAAAGGCTTCATCAGGGGATCCAATAATTTACCTAGAAAATGAACTATGCCAAATCCAAGCATGATATCGGATATAACAAAAAAGGGAAATAAAGATGGGAATAGCACGTCCCACCAAATAGCTAGACCTCTTACCCCCGCCTCCCATGAAGAACCGGGATATGATAACATAAGCACTCCTAAGGTCAGTACGGCAATGAGCAGGAGTGGAATAATCCAGCGCTTAAAGTTCATGTTAATCCCTCCACATTGAAGTCAATAGTGAAGTGTATGACCTAAGAGGGACAAACAGCACAAAAAAAATAAGAAAGCGATTTCAAAAGTACTGGTTTCTTGATTTATTTATGTTAGAATAAGACTAAAGGATCATTGACTTCGCATAATTAATTATTGTGGATGGAGTGATTAATATGAGTTTTGTTGCAGGTGCTCTCGTATGCGCCTTTGTATACGTCATTCGCGCATCTCTCGTCCATTCAGGTGAAGAGGATTGGCGCAGTTATTAGTCATAAATATCTTTTATGTAGAAGCTCCGTTAGGAGCTTTTATTTTTTTTTGGTATAATATGAGATGCGAATATAAATACAGCTTAGAAATTGGAGTTGAATTAGTGATTGTGGTTTGTCCTGTTTCCCATTTTGTGAATACACCTCAGGAATAACAACGTCGACCTGCCCATTGTGGCATATGGAGAGGAAGAAGAAGAATGGAACTGGAAAAAAGGGAACTAGAACCTCTATTTAAAATTAAGATTACTTGTACATATTGTGAAAACGAGTTTCAAACGTCACGTGTTCGTCCTAGCTTTAAACGAGCGATGCGGAATGATACTGATTTTTGTAGTTATTATAAGAATGAAAATCCTGATTACTATGTTGTACGGATTTGCCCATCTTGCGGATTTGCTTCAACTGAAAATTCGATGGATCGGTTATCTGATATTCAACGTAAGAAATTTCAAGAGACGATTTCAAGTCGGTTTGTGAAAAAGGATTACGGAGGTCAGCGTGATTGGGAAACAGCGCTAGAGACCTACAAGTTCGGGTTATTAGTTGCACAGACAATTGGGGAGAAAGAGCGGATTATCGCAAGCTTGCTTCATCATATTGCTTGGTTATATCGGTACCAGAACAACAATGAACAAGAGCAGCGTTTCCTGAAGTATTCCATGGAGTCTTACATACGTGTTTATGAAAATGAAGGTGTTGGTGGATCCGACGCAAGACTGATGTATTTAATTGGTGAATTGAATCGTCGCATTGGTTCTTATAATGATGCAGTTAAATGGTTCTCACGAGTGATAAATGATAAGAAAATTGTAGATGCTGCCATGATTCGGGCATCTCGGGAGCAATGGAAATTCCTTCGTGAAGAAATGTTGAACGGCGGGCATGAACTACCGGAGGAAATGCAAAGTTAGTGACTTGATGCAACAACGGGGCTATTCTCATGTGAGAATAGCCCCGTTATAGAAAGCTTATAACTTTCTTTACAACTATCTACGGATGACCTTATCCGTCAATAAATAATCGTTGTCACTGTCCAGTACGAAAAGCTTATTCCCGCAGCAAGGAAATACAAGCAGCTTTTTCTTACCTTCACGGACGCTCTTTACTTCATTAGTCTTCATCGGGAGTAATACATTATCCTTACCGCAAAAAGGACACGCTTGTGCAAAAACGTCGCCCATGATGATGTCATAAGGCAGTGACTTATTGAAAGGGATCATGAAGAATGATCCGAATCAGTGGACGAGGGAGTTGCTGCTTCTTCTTTGGCTAATTCTGCAATTTTCTGTAGCAAAATATGTTGAGGCATATGCATGAGTTGCTCAATCGGCACATTTAACTTGGCGGCTAATTTAACAGCAGTATCTGCTGATATTTGTAGTGGTTTCATATACGAAAGATCCCTCCTATCAATTTGGCTACTATAACCTCTTATAGTTATACACTTATATAGTAGTTTACTTCAACACTTAAGGACAAGAAAGGATGATCAGCTTGAGACAAGTACACGTACCAATTACACCAACATGGGAATTAGACTCCATTTTTCCTGGAGGATCTACATCCAATGAATTTCAATCTTTCCTGAAGAAACTAGATGAGGATATTGCTAAAATACATAGCAGTATTAAGGAAAAAAGCGCGCCGCAATCTCTAAAGGATACAGCAACATTCGATGAAATTATCGCTGGTTTGCAAAGTGCCAAGTCCAGAATTTCTGAAGCGAATAGCTTCGTTTCTTGTTTGGGTGCGCAGAACCAGCATGATAAAAAAGCTGTGCAACTCTCCGGAAAGGTCACTGCACAAAATGCTCAATTACAGAATGTGATGACCTTATTTCAAAATATTCTACGCACAACAGAAAATGAAGTGTGGGATGCTTGGATGTCACGTGAGGAGATCTCACCTATTTCATTTGTGCTTAGTGAGATGCGTAATGATGCACGTGAAAAACTGTCTCCTGAGCTTGAAAGTCTTGCTTCTGACTTAGCAGTGGATGGTTACCACGGCTGGGGACAACATTATGATACGATTGTTGCTAAGGTAGGTGTACCTAAAACTGAAGAAAATGGGGAGATAACGATGCTCTCCGTGGGACAAGCCGCCAACAAGCTTGACGATCCCGATCGAGCAGTTCGTGAGGAGACGTTTGAGGAATGGGAGAGAGCTTGGGGTCAAGTAGCTGATTACGCTGCGGATACACTGAACCGACTTGCAGGATTTAGACTTAAGCTATACGAAAGACGTGGCTGGGACGATATATTGAAGGAACCGCTTGCGATCAATCGGATGTCGCATGAAACTTTGGATACGATGTGGAAGGTTATTGAGGAAAGCAAACCTGTTTTTGTAACGTATCTTGAGCGTAAAGCAAAGCTCCTTGGCCTAGAGCGCTTGAATTGGTGCGATGTGGATTCTCCACTTGGAGAGGCTACAGGGAAAATCACTTACGATCAAGCTGCTCAAGACATTGTAGAACAATTTAGGAGCTTTAGTCCTAAATTAGCCGATTTCTCTGCAGAAGCATTCAATAAACGCTGGATCGAAGCTGAGGATCGTCCAGGGAAACGACCAGGTGGTTTCTGTACTTCTTTGCCAAACAGCAAGCAAACACGTGTCTTTATGACTTTCGGGGGTACGGTCTCCAATCTTTCAACTTTGGCGCATGAGCTCGGACATGCTTATCATCAATACTTAATGGAAGAGCTACCTGTATTTAATCAAGATTATGCGATGAACGTAGCTGAGACAGCATCAACCTTTGCCGAGATGATCGTTGCTGATGCACTCGTTAAGAATGCAAATAGTAAAGAAGAAAAAATAGGCCTCTTGGCTGATAAAGCGCAAAGAAGCATTGCCTTCTTCATGAATATTCATGCCCGCTTCCTGTTTGAAACTTCTTTCTACGAGAAGCGCAAGCAAGGTACTTTGGATGCGACTGAACTGTCCGCATTAATGGAACAAGCTCAAAAGGAAGCATTCTGTGAAGCATTAGGTAGTTATCACCCTAATTTTTGGGCCTCGAAGTTACATTTTTATATTACCGAAGTCCCGTTCTACAATTTCCCCTATACTTTCGGTTACATGTTTAGTACAGGTATTTATGCTCAGGCTCAGCGAGAAGGTGCTGCTTTTGCCGCGAAATATGACGCATTATTACAGGATACGGGTATAATGACAGTCGAAGAGCTTGCAGCGAAGCATCTTGGTGTTGATTTGAAGAAACCTGACTTCTGGCGAGAAGCGATGTCGTTGGCCATTGCCGATGTAGAAGCATTCCTTGAATTGACGAAATAATAAAAGAGCAGATCCTCTAACAAAGGATCTGCTTTCTTTTTTACCAAAAAACAACAAAAAAACATGTCGTAATTTAGCATATCTTGATGATTTTAAGCTAGGTCTGAAATCTAAAGATTGTTTATATAGTAATATATAACCATTTTTGTTGTATGTTGTTGATAGCTGTATAATAATGGAATATAATGAGGCATAAGCCCTATAAGTAGGCAATCATATTATATGGGAAGGAGGGTGGATATTCTGCAAACCGATCAACTTTCACTTGCCAGGCAGCTTGACATGGTATTTAGAGAATTGGATCCGGAGCTCTCGGGAATGACTTCTGGAACTGTATTTATTCAGATTCGTAATAATGCCATCGGGAAATTCGGTATCCGCCATAATCCGATTGCTGGCCGAAATGGTCGACTATCTGAGGAGGATAAGGGAATGACCGTGTGCCAATTGCAGTCATTCCGAGCTATGGCGATTGAAGCTTTAAAGTTCAAACGGCACTGGACGCATGGAGAAATTAGTTATGAATTTGCTCTGCGTCAAGAAATGATCGTTGTCGATGCCATTATGGAGTCTAATTATAACATGGCCAATTTAATGATACATCGATACTCCAGAAAAGATTCCTCCACTACATACCAAGAATATAATTCAGACATGACTTCTTAAGTGAAAATCTTAACATACTGATAGCGTTTACACATAAACACAAGACAGGCGATCTGCACATGCAGACCGCCTGTTGACCTATTGGTTGAAAAGGGGGAATACTATTGACGACCCGACAATTGCTGTTCTGCCAATTGAACCAGACGTTTAGTGATATAGCCCCCTAGGGAGCCAGTTTCGCGAGAAGTGTAGTTCCCATAGTAACCGTCTGCTGGAATTTGAACGCCCAATTCTTGAGCTGCTTCCATTTTCAGCTGTTGTAGTGCAGCAGTCGCTTGAGGTACAACAAGATTGTTAGAGCGGTTTTGACCTGCCATGTTTCTCACCTCCTTTGCCTTTATGAGTTTAGTATGGTTTGTAGGCTCTAAAATATGCGCTCTAGCTTCTAACTATGGTAGTGGTAATTGTTGCATTTTTTTCTTATCAGGAATTTGAAATAAAAAAAAGAGCTGCCCACACTAAGGTGGACAACTCTTCTCCTACATCAATAATTAAGTAGTGGTAGGATGAATTATATCTAGATTAACGTTTAGTTCAATGGATTGGCCTGGTTGAAGATCAATTAAGCCTGTTATTTCATCTGATAAATTACAATTTGGTGCATCTGGCATCCAAGTATATGGTTCAATGCACAAAAATTGATCTGCCTCACCTTTTGTATAGAGAACCCAATGCTTGAAGTACTCCGGATCTGCAGAATATCGTATCCCGTAACCATCATCACGAGTCAAGAGAGCAACGACTGGTTTGTCACCAATTTGAAGCATTGTATCAAAATTTGTTCCTTGCATGTTGAGCCCTTCGTTCAACTTCTCCAAATCACCAAGAGGTGATATTTCCCCAGTTGGTACAAGCTCATCATCTGATACATAGATTCCAGATGACGGAAGATGCAAGTTCCATTTCTCAGGTTCACCATCCAGAAGGAACCAGGTATGAAGACCAATACCAAATGGTGCGGACTTCTGTCCTAGTGAGGTAACTTTAAAACTTTGTGTTAGAGAAGCTCCTTGTAGTCGTAAGGTCATCTCCAACTTGAGTGGTACAGGATATTGCCGAATCCAGTTCGGGTCATTTGCAGTTAGAAATTCTGTCGTTACGGCACAACCGTCCTCATCCTCTTGAATGTCACTAACACACCAGGATTGTGTGCGATGTAGTCCATGAATATGGTTGTCATTCGCCGTATTACGGTCAAATTGATATTCCTGGCCATCATAAGTGAATTGTCCTCTGCGAATCCGTCCCGGAGGAATCAGAAGTGGAATCCCAAAATGGTACGGCTTCTGCAGGTAGAAATCAAGATCGCTCTCATCCGGA
Source organism: Paenibacillus segetis (assembly GCF_014639155.1). NCBI lineage: Bacteria > Bacillati > Bacillota > Bacilli > Caryophanales > Paenibacillaceae > Paenibacillus > Paenibacillus segetis. Next base: position 232,847 of record NZ_BMFT01000003.1, on the reverse strand, counting down.
CCGCGCAGCACATCGCGCTGCTGAACATGATCCCACATGCTAATTACATTATTGCCGAGGCGGGGTAGCAGCGTGACTTCAAGTTCGCGGCTATGTAAGATGTACGTGTCGTAACCGTTCCATTGCCCTTTGGTCACTTTTTTCATATCGGTGCTCCTTTTCCCACATAATAATCATTTAGTAAGCTCTTCTGTCCTATCATAACACTTTTTCTCTTGGACGAAAAACGGATTTGACATTGTTAGTAAAACACACTTATGATATGACTAATAAAAGTATAATTGAACGCGATGATGAGGATAAGTAAGCTATGAGGAATTCCTTCAGAAAGCCGGTGGTTGATGTGAACCGGAGGAGCCGAATTGTCTGAATGGACCTCAGAGCGCTTAGCAGAAATGAATGAACAGTGAAGCCGTTCCTCAAAGTATGCTTGCCGGGAGTTCTCCGTTACAGAACGGTAAAGGCCAGTTTGATCTTGAAGCGAAGGTTTCGTTTCTGTAGTTGATCTCTGGCGAATAAGGGTGGCACCACGGTCTCACGTCCCTTGCGGACTGTGGGCTTTTTTTGTGTTTGGAATTAATTATAAGGGACAAGTTGATGAGTCTAAGCGTATGCTAACGAAATGAGTTTTGTACGAAGCTATTTCAGTTAGAAAATGCTATACAAAACTAAGCGTATGCTTACGAAGTAAGTTTTGTACGAAGTTTATTCAGTGTAGAAAATGCTATACAAAACTTTTAGGGGGAAATAATATGAAAAAAGTACTCTCTGGCATTCAGCCCAGTGGAAAATTAACACTCGGAAATTATATCGGAGCGATTAAGAATTTTGTCGCGCTACAGCATGAATATGCATGTAACTTTATGGTAGTTGATCTTCATGCAATTACTGTACCTCAGGAACCAGCGGACCTGCGAGAACAATCTGAAATGGTAGCAGCTTTATACGTTGCAGCCGGAATTGATCCTGCCAAGGCCAATATCTTTATGCAATCCCACGTTCCACAGCATGCCGAGCTCGGATGGTTGTTAACAACGATGATATCTATGGGAGAGCTTGAACGGATGACTCAGTTCAAAGATAAAGCTGCAGGTAAGGAATCTGTGGGCACAGGATTGTTTATATATCCGGGTCTTATGGTAGCTGATATCCTGCTCTATAATGCGGATCTCGTTCCTGTTGGTGAAGACCAGAAGCAGCATCTAGAGCTCACTCGTGATGTTGCGGGACGGTTTAATCACCGTTATGGTGAGTATTTTACGATTCCTGAGCCGTATATTCCGGAAGTAGGGGCACGTATTATGTCGCTGGATGATGCTTCGAAGAAAATGAGTAAAAGTAATCCGAATGCAGGCAGCTGGATTGCTCTCCTTGATGAACCCGCTGTTATCCGTAAGAAAATTAGCCGTGCTACAACGGACTCTGGTAGTGAAGTGAAATATGATCCGGCTAACAAACCTGAAGTGAGTAATCTAATTACAATTTATAGCCAGTGCGCGGGACTGTCTATTGCTGAGGTAGAAGCGCGTTATGAAGGTAAAATGTATGGGCCTTTCAAGAAGGATTTAGCAGAGGTCGTTGTTGGGATGCTTGAACCGATCCAGCAGCGGTATCGCGATATAAGGGAGTCTGGTGAAATCCGGGGTATTCTAGCTCAAGGTGCAGAAAGAGCAGCGGAGACCGCAGAAAAGACCTTAAAAGATGTGCAACATTTAATGGGATTTCTGGCGAAGTAAAAACGTTCCTTCAAACAAATATGGCAACTATGAAGAGACCTGGGCATAGATAAAAGTTTGCCTAGGTTTTTTTTGTGAAGTCACGAAATTGTCATAATAACTCCATGATTATCAAATGATTGTCAAACACTTTCGGGGTTTGATATGATAAAGTTCATAGTAAGAGAATATTTTACGAAATTTTCTTGCGGATTTAATATATATAAATTAGGAGGAATATTGACGCATGGGTAAACCTTTAAGTTATCATGCTCCTGCGGATTCAGCTACGTTGTCCGTGAGACCAACTCCTCCGGGAGAAACGGCAACTTGGAAGGACTTTGTAGCTTTGACAAAGCCGGGAATTCTTCGTTCGAATCTGATTGCCGTATTTGCCGGGTTCTGGCTAGCCTCTCATTGGGAGCTTCAATATGGAAAATTGATTATGACATTGATCGGGACGATGCTAATTATGGCCTCTTCCTGCGTGTTTAATAATTATTTCGATCGGGAACTGGATACAAAAATGGCCCGTACCAAGAATCGAGCACTGCCTACAGGCAAAATGTCACCTAAAACCGTGATGTGGTATGCCGTTATTTTGGGGATTGTTGGTTTGGGAGTTTTATTTGGATTCTCTGGTCTATTAGCTGGAATCCTTGGAATTGTTGGGATATTTGTATACGTTGTTGTATACACGCTATGGCTCAAACGTTCATCAACTTGGAGCACTTCTGTTGGCGCGATATCCGGGGCTGTACCTCCGATTATTGGCTATGTAGCAGTAACAGGAACTGTTGATTTAGGTGCCATCTTGTTGTTCGCCATGTTGTTTCTGTGGCAACCGCCTCACTTCTGGGCATTAGGTATTCGGCGTGTAGAAGAATATCGTGAAGCTGGTTTTCCGCTTCTCCCCGTTGTTAAGGGGATTCCAAGAACGAAACTACAAATGCTGCCGTATTTGATATTGTTGATCCCCATTCCTATCTTAATGTATGTGTACAATTACACAGGGATGTGGTTCTTAGTTATTGGTGAAATCATGTCTGTGGCTTGGCTCTTTATGGCTCTGAAAGGATTTCGCTCTCAAGATAATGATGCTTGGGCAAAAAGAGTATTCTTGTTCTCTATTAACTATTTGACAATTAACTTGATCGTGATCATTCTGGACACGATTCGTATTTAGTTTTCGTACCCATTGTGGTGACGTTGAGATTATCGGGGGACTCGGTATGACTTTGCTTAGAAAATACAAATGGACATGGATTCTACTAGCGATATGTATTATACTGGCAGGATATTTGTTCTGGGGAACATTCTCTAAGCCGAAGCTACCGGTGATCCGGCCGGTTGAGAATTTTTCATTAGAGAATGTGGATGGTAAAACCATCTCACTGGAGAATACGAACGGAAAAGTAAGGTTATTTTATTTCTTCTTCTCAAGTTGTAATGATGTATGCCCTCTAACTACGTTTAGGCTGGGTCAGGTACAAGATGAGCTCAAGAAAAAAGGATTGTTTGGTGAAGATGCGGAGATCGTCTCCATTTCATTTGATCCAGATCGTGACACTCGGGAGCAAATTAAGTCGTTTGCGGACAAATTTGGAGCCGACTATTCAGGGTGGTATTTCCTGCGGGGTGATCAGCAGAAAGTTATGGATCTGGCCATGAATTCTTTTAAAATACTAATCAATAAAGATGATAGTGGAAATTTTGTGCATATGGATTTGATCGGGTTAGTTGACCGTGAAGGTCAACTACGGGAAATATACCGACCTGAAGTTACAGCTTCCGAAATTGCTCAAGGCGTTATAGATTTAGCACGGGAGTAATCATAATATAGGTACTGACTACATTAAGTCGGGTGGAGGATACAGAATATGTGCCTCCAGACCGGCTTTTTCTAATTGAGCGATAATGTATTCATCAGGGGTTCCTTCTACGCCGGCATAGCCTTTTCGAGTATACATATGAACTGCTTCGGGGAAGACGTCTCTCAAGACACCTCGAATTTTTTTGCCTGAGGAATCGTTATCTAGAAACAGATAAACCTCATCTTCCCCTACTCGTCTTTGGAGAGATTCAAGCTTGCTTGAATTCAGTGTTCCAAACGTACATAGAATGTTTATTTCCTCCCCATGAATCAGGCGACGGAGTTTGCTGCGATCATTTTTTCCTTCAACGATAATATAGATGGACAACTTTAAGTTCACCTCGGATAGGGAGTTAATGTATTTACTAGAGGTTGTTCAAAAATTCATCTCTTGATCACGAAGAATCTCCAGGGGCTTATTCGACATCGAATCTTGAATTCAGCCGGGACAAGCATACGCTTTCGACGTATGTTTCCTACGGAAACATTTGAGGTGCTCACGTAGGTTTTGCCAGCGTATGCTTCCGTAGTCGTTTCTCCGAAAACGTGTAGCTCCGCTCCTCATTCCCTAGCTTTATTCAACCTTCTGGGAGCGTTTTGAAAAAACGCAACTTCGAAAGCATAGACTCTGGTGCTGAAAAGCTGACTTTTTGAACACGTACATATAGTGTATACTCCTTACCGATACTCATGCAAAACATTCATATAACAATTGAGCAAACGGCCTGTCTATCAAGGACAGGCCGTATTTGATGCGCGAATCGCACAGGGGAAATTAGAGCAATAGAGGAGCACGAAGAACGATGACCAGTAAAATATACAATACAAGAATCGTACCTGTTGTTGTCCAGAAACCACAAGCACAACTCGGTTGTACAACCGGTGCAATTACAGGTCCGCAATTTTCTAAATGGCCCATTTGTGTTCACCCCTCTTTCTTATTGGGTCGGTGATTACAAATTATTTTATGTAGGTCATTCGTTGGTGCCCTGTGCCACTGCCTAAAATCTTGAAATAACAATTTATTTCATCGTCAGAGAAATTACATCGTATTTGTAGGGGCGCCGATTGGTGGGATCGGAATGGAAGATTTTCTTCCCGAAGGTACAACAAGTAGAATAATCATAAGCAGCAGAAATCCGAGGAAAAAGGGAGAATAGCTATCCCGAATAGCCCCTGCAGCGATTGGACCAATGAAGGAACCTAGCGACATCGCAATCGATTGTAGAGAAAATACCGTACCAAGCCGTTGCCCTCCGCTGAGGTCAATAAACATAGAAGCAATAGCAGGGAAAACCACTCCCTTCGCCATACCGAGGGCAAATAATGAAACTTCAATCGGAATAGATGGTAATGCGGCTAACGAAAAAAAGGATAAAGCAATTCCAATAACACCGTAATTCGCCCGTTTGTAGGGTGAAAGTCGGCTTAGGAATAACATGGAGAGCGTGACGAGAGCCCCAATACTTATGATGGAGAAATAGAGACCCGTGTGCATAATGCCTGCGGCTCCACCCGCTCGTAGAGGCAATTCAAAGAATAACATACCTTGAGAGCAAGCTACGGCAAAGGGCAATAAATAATAACGGATCGGAATGACATTAAGCTTCACGGGGATAGGAACACGCTGCGTCATTGTGGTATCTGCTGCAGGAAGCGCTGGCTTAGGCTTTCGAGATTCCTTGATGGTAAAGATAGCGATCACGCCGGTTGTGATTAACAGCCAACCAAGCGATTGGAATGTCAGTGTGAAACCAACTTGGGCGACAAGGAACGCACCGGCAGCAGGAGATAGTACGGAAGCTAAGGTATGTGTGACTCCATGTCCTGCCATCAATTTGCCCTGTTTCGTTGGATTTTTGGATAAGGAGGCTAGAAGTGCCAAACAGGCTGGTGATAGAAAAGCTAGCACGAAGCCACTGATTGAACGTAATACGAGTAATTGCCACGGCTCTGTTACATGGGCTTGTAACAACAGAATGCATCCTGCGGTAATCATACTAAAGATCATAAACCAACGGCTACCATATCGGTCTACACCTTGACCAGCGATCAGATTTCCCGGAAGGTGTGTTAAAGCATAGATACCCATCATCCAGCCAATAAAAGTTGGTGCAGCGCCCAGTGATAGAGCGAATGGTGTCAGAATTGGATATTGGGCATGAAGGTCAAAAAAAGCCAGAAACATAAAGAAGTACAGCCAAAATGCCATTTTCATATCTTTCCCTCCTCACGTAAGTCACTATGATTTACTTGTACGTTCTTTGGGACGGACTTATACCCCTAAAATTTACAGAGGTTGTCCTTATTGTGGGGCTTTCTTCAAGAAATAGGGGTTAAGCTGACACTTCTTCGGGCCATCATGTATAATAAGAGAGGTTATTCCATAAGACTGCTTTCGGACACGAAACATAATGAATTGACCTGATAAAAATTGGAGCTTAGGAGTGATGTGGATGATGGACGTTCAAGTGTGGATTGAGTTTCTAAAAGAGAACTGGTTGGTTATTGTTGTTGCGTTGGTTGTTCTATTCTTGATTTTGAATTTCGTGAAGACCGTAGTGAAATGGGCACTTGTCCTTGTCATAGCGGCGTTTATTATCATCTACAGCGGAATTTCGGTGAAGGACCTTAGTGAAGCTGTCTCGACTGTAACAGATCAAGCGGCAAGTATCGGTAAGAATGAAGTGTTGAACGTGATGAAGAACGAAGCGAAGGATGCCAAGTTGACTCAGAATAGCGATGGCACATTTACGATTACGACACCGAACTTGGAAGTTACCGGCAGTAAAGACAGCGATAAAGTGAAGGTGACATCCCATGGAATTTCACTGGGCGAATGGAAAGTGAATGATACGGTAGAAACATTTATTCAAGAAGCGAAGAAAAATTCTAAATAGGATCAATGGCAGTGAGTTGAACCGATTGATCTATGACAGGAGGCAGAAATGACGGAAGCTTGGATTGCAAGTATACGCGAATTTAACCTGATTTCTATAGTGCTTGTAGTCATCTTGCTGGGCTCTGCCCTTCAGGGTATGGTGCGCGGAGCTTCCCGTTCTGCTGGAAGACTGGTCTCACTCTTAAGTACAGGGGTTCTGACCCTGCTCGGAATTGTAGCTTCGATTCCGTTCACCTTGTGGGTTTCTCCCATAGTGCAGCGGTCGCTTGCAGACAGATTCACGCTACCTGAGCGTGATTTAACCAAATGGGAACAGGTATACTATACGATTGGCACTGCGGTAAGGGACTTTCCACTGATGCGGTTTGCAGTATTGTTTATTTTCAGTTATTTACTATTCAGATTTTTACTTCGATTAGTTATGGCCTTTATATTTGGCGGAGGTTGGTTGTTTGGAGGACGATCTTCCGGCGGGGAACACTCTGCTTCCCTGTTCGGTAGATTGATTGGAGTGTGTATTGGTGGGGTCATTGGGGCTGCAAGAAGTCTGGTGGTCATCGCAGTTTTATTTATTGCAGTGACGCTTTTTCCAACTAGTGATTTTAGCCGATATGTGGAGGCATCACCTGTATATCAGCAAGGGGCGCGCAATGTCATTGAGCCACTATCGGGCAATTTAATAAAGAGTAAGCTTCCGGTCTTTACACGTAGTGTGGAAGCGGAACTCAATGGAATATTACAACGAAAATACGAAGTTATCGATGCGAATATCCCTCAAGATATAGAATTGACTGCAGCAAAAATTACCGAAGGAGTAGCAAGTGAAGAGGAGAAGGCTCGTCTATTGTATGATTGGGTTGGATCGCGCATTGTATACGATGATGATAAAGTAACGGATTATGAAGAAAAAGGAATATGGCATGAACAAACCCCGCAAATGACCTTTGATACGAAGAAGGGAGTATGTATCGATTATTCTCGTCTGTATGCAATCATGGCTAGGTCTCAAGGTTTACAGGTCAAAGTGGTAACTGGACTTGGATATGACGGTCAGGGTGGTTATGGTCCGCATGCTTGGAATGAGGTATATATTCCGGAAAAAGAAGAATGGATCCCACTTGATTCCACTTGGGCGCGCAGCGGTGATTGGTTTAATTCTCCGGGATTCAGTGAGACACATATTGCGGACAAGATTGTATAAATTCCCAGAGGGTGTAACTTCGCAGGGTGTTCATACGTTGTGCTAAAATAGAGAGATGATTTAGTAGGATTGAGGTGGAGGACCGAGAAATGAAAAATGTCTATTCTGACGATAAGCGCGAGCAGGAGATTGCGATGCAGCGTCATTTTAATATTCGACTGAATATGTTCTTTTTTAGTGCATTTGCTATATTTACTGTTATTATTGTGCGGCTTGCTATCCTGCAATTTGTAGAAGGTCCAAGCCTTTCACAGCAGGAAACAAGCATGAGAGTAAAAGATGTACCCCTTCCTCCAACAAGAGGATCGATTATCGCTGCTGGGGGCGAGAAACTCGCGTATTCCACACCAGTACAATCGCTATATATCACATTGCAGAAGGACTACAGCAAGGAAGCAAACCGTCCAGAGGCTACAGCGCTAGCTGAGAAATTGAAGAAGGTCTTTGATGAGTATGGGGATCCGAATGTAACACCTTTGACTTTGGATGAGATCCTTAAAGCGATGGATATTGATTATAGACAGAGCGGTGGATTCTCTCCTCGTAGGATCAAGCTTGATCTATCGGAAAAAGAAGTGGCATATTTCTTGGAACGGAAAGATCAATATCCAGGGATAGAGGTCGTGGAAGAAAGCATACGTCATTATGATAAAGATACGGTGGCGGTTCAGGCCGTTGGTTATATAAGAAAATACAAAAACGCTTCGACCAACCTAGAGTATTACAAAAAGATCCGGGCTCAAGAACAAACCGACCCAGCTTTACAGTATACAGAAACGGAAGATGTTGGGTACGATGGACTGGAGTTATATTATCAGGATGTACTTCGTGGTAAAAATGGATATAAGAGTGTCTCGATCGATCCGCGAAATATGGCAACTGGTATTCCAGAAGTCACGCCACCTGAAAAGGGGTACGATATACACACCACACTGAACAAAACGGTTCAGCTTGCTGCAGAAGAAGCAATTATGGATCAATTGGATTGGGTGCATAAGAACCCTGTGTCTGGGAAAACCCACCCTAATGCCAAAACGGGATATGCGGTAGCGATGGAAGTGGATACCGGGAACGTAATTGCTATGGCAAGTATGCCAGATTATGATACCAATGTATGGCAGACAGGGAGTGTTTCAGCCGAGGAGTATAAGAAAATTGAAACCAACTACCAGAACGGGACGATAACACCGTTCAGTTCGGGGCGTTCTGGCCACAATTTCGAATCAACCATCTTGCTCGGCTCGACAATTAAACCGTTATCGGTTCTGATTGGCTTAAATGAAGGGTTGTTCACGACCACTACGGTCTACAGTGACAGAGGAATTGCTTACTTTGGTAAAAATGACTCCGCTAGTGTCCGTAACTCAGGAAGTCACGCTTATGGTGCTCTAGACCCGGCAGGGGCCATTCTTCATTCCTCCAATACCTTTATGGTGGATATGGTTGGCGAGAAACTGTATAACAAATATGGTTCTGAGGGTATTGGGGTATGGGATAGATACATGAAGGCATTTGGATTAGGTGTCTCCACTGGCATTGATCTCCCTTCAGAATATTTAGGTAAATTGGAATACATGAATGAATCGGAGACTGCACTTTCCAGGCTAGCCTATGCATCGTTTGGTCAACAAGGTAAGTATACAGCGATGCAGCTTGCTCAATATACAGCGACCTTAGCAAGTCACGGTAAGCGAATGCAACCTCAATTAGTTAAGAAGATTACCGATGCGGATGGGAATATCATAAAGGAAATTCAGCCGAATGTGATGGATGAAATTAAATTTAATGATTCCTATTGGAAGGAAGTCATCAGTGGAATGTCAACGAGCGTCAACAATGCGTTTGCTGGTTTCCCGTATGACTTTGCTCGTAAAACAGGGACCTCAGAGCAATGGGGAGCTGGTGCAAACCGCGATAATGGTGTATTTATCGCATTTGCTCCACGTGAGAATCCTAAGCTCGCTGTTGCCGTTGTTATTCCCGAAGGTGGATTTGGTGCGTGGAGCGCCGCGCCGGTGGCGCGTAAAATTTTCGACACTTACGATCAGGAGTATGGTCTTGACGGCGTACCAAAGAAAAGTCTACAGAAGAAGAATGACAGTACTACAAATACAGAAAATAAAAACGAGTCCGAGACTGGGACGACGGAGTAATCGGCTTCGTGGTAACTGAATAAGAAGTCATTCAGGCAAGAGGATCATACCTCTTGCCTTTTTTGTATGTAATATCTATGAATAGTATAAATATTACAAGGATAAGATTGTGTGTATTTCCAGAATAGTGTAACTTTAAAAAAGGTTTATACGTTGTGCTTTATATCGCTGCGATTCGTTAGGATTGGGGGAAGAGGTATGAAAAATATCTTTACTGACGATAACCGTGAACAAGAAATAAGGATGAAACATCATTTTCATATTCGACTGAATGTGTTCTTTTTTAGTACGTTTGCTATATTTACCGTCATTATCATTCGACTTGCTATTCTGCAATTTGTTGAGGGGCCAAGCCTTTCACAACAGGAAACCAGCATGAGAGTAAAAGACGTCCCCCTTTCCCCAATTAGAGGCTCGATACTTGCTGCTGGGGGCGAGAAACTTGCTTATTCCACACCGGTACAATCGTTGTATCTTACTTTACAGAAGGATTACAGCAAGGAGACGAATCGTCCCGAGGCTATTGCGCTAGCCAAGAGCTTAATGAAGGTTTTTGATACCTATGGAAAACCTGATGGACCACCTTTGACCTTAGATAAAATCATTGAAGCGATGGATATTGATTATAAACAAGGGGTTGGATTCTCTCCTCGCCGGATCAAGATTGATTTGTCAGATAAAGAAGTAGCTTATTTCTTGGAACGGAGGGATCAATTTCCGGGGATCGAAGTCATGGAAGAGAGCGTACGCCATTATGCTAAAAATACGGTTGCCGTACAAACCGTTGGATATATTAGAAAATACAAAAACGCTTCAACCAGTTTGCCCTACTATAAGGAAATCCGAGCGCAAGAAGAAAGAGCTGCTTCTTTACAATACACGGAGGCAGAAGATGTTGGGTACGATGGACTGGAGTTATATTATCAGGATATACTTCGCGGGAAGAATGGGTACAAGAGTGTCTCCATCGATCCGCGAAATATGATAACCGGAATTCCTGAAATCACACCACCTGTAAAAGGATATGATATCCACACAACCCTTAACGTTACGGTACAACTTGCTGCGGAGGCAGCAATTACAAATCAAATTGACTGGGTCCATAACAATGCAGTGTCCGGGGAGACACATCCTCATGCGAAAACAGGATATGCGGTAGCCATGGAAGTGGACACGGGGAACGTCATCGCTATGGCGAGTATGCCGGATTACGATACCAATGTATGGAAGACGGGAAGTATTTCAAACGAGGATTACAAAAAAATTGAAACCAACTATCAAAATGGGACGGTTACTCCAATTAGTTCGGGACGCTCGAATCATAACTTTGACTCGACTGTCCTGCTTGGTTCGACCATCAAGCCGTTATCGGTTCTCGTTGGATTGAATGAGGGGTTATTTACCACAAACTCAACTTATACTGATCATGGGATTGCTTATTTTGGGAAAAATGATTCCTCTAGTGTTCGAAATTCAGGTAGCCATCCATATGGACCACTTAAACCAATCGATGCGATTCGGAAGTCATCTAATACTTTCATGGTGGATATGGTTGGCAAGAGGCTCTATAAGAATTATGGTGCCAAGGGCATTGACATATGGGACGGCTATATGAAGGAATTTGGTCTGGGAGTATCTACAGGAGTCGATCTCCCCTTAGAGTACTTTGGGAAGTTGGAATACACTAATAAAGCGGAAACGCCGCTTACTCGTCTAGTTCTTGCTTCGTTTGGACAACAAGGTAGGTATACTGTATTGCAACTTGCTCAATATACAGCAACCTTGGCGAATAGAGGAAAACGAATGGAACCGCATCTCGTTAGCAAGATTACAGATGAAAAGGGAAACATCGTACAAGAGATTCAACCGAAGGTTTTGAATGAAGTCAAATTCAATGAGACCTATTGGAACACGGTTATCGGTGGAATGGAGACAAAGGTTGATGCTTTTGCTGGTTTTCCATATGACTTTGCCCGTAAGACAGGAACATCAGAGCAAAGTTATAAAGGCAAAAATATTGATAATGGCGTATTCATTGCTTTCGCACCACGCAACAATCCTAAACTAGCCGTCGCCGTTGTTATTCCAGAAGGTGGCTTTGGCGCACACAGTGCCGCACCTGTAGCTCGTAAAATTTTTGATGCATATGACCAGGAATATGGTCTCGATGGAGTACCGAAGAAAAATTTACAGCAGAAGGATACTACGGCCCAGGGGACAGAAAATAAAAGTAAGTCTCAATCCGGTACGACGGAGTGAAGACTGAGCAAGAGTTGAATAAAAATATTTAATGCAAGGGGCACTCTCCTCTTGCTTTTTTGTTGGGTTATCACTTAAAATTTGCACTAGGGAAACATTTTTCTATAAAGACAACATATGGGATGTAAAATATATCAGTAACAGGCGGGGAGGGAGTAATATGGAGCAATTACAGGTTAAGAGAAGTTCACTACAGCGGGCGAAGATGACTTTGGGTGTTCTGGCATTGATTATCGTTGCGATTTAATGAATTAGAAATCGTATAGCCTTTTTAGGCTTTTATGTAGCCCGTTTTTTTGCAGATGACTGCGAGAACTCGGGCTTTTTTTCGAGCATATCCTCAGGTGGCCTGTGAGTAAGAAGGACGTAGTTAGCTTTATCTTTGTTGGGGTCAAGGTAATATGGTAAAATGGCGTTGTGTTGTTTAGAGAGAAGCAGTAGAAAGATAGAGATAAATAAATTTGCTCAGGATGAGAATGGAATGGAGGATGACAACTTGAAATATAAATTGCTAGCACTGGATATGGATGGAACTTTGCTGAATGATAATCATGAAATTACACCCGAGACTGAGAAATGGATTCATAAAGCAAAGGCGGCAGGAGTACATGTGTGCCTTTCAACAGGTAGGGGCTTTAATGAAGCCATATCGTTTGGTGATCAACTAGGTCTTACTACACCGATGGTGACAGCAAATGGTAGTGAAGTGTGGAAAACGCCACATGAACTGTATCACCGCGAATTGTTTGATAAGACTATTATTGCGAAAATGCATGCGATTGCTAGGGAGAAGAAAGTCTGGTTCTGGGCTTATTCCGTAGAAGGCGTCTATAATGAGAATAATTGGGATGATTCCTTGCTGGACCTAAACCAATGGATTAAGTTCGGTTATCATATCGAGGATGATGAGGTTCGGCATGATGTATTGATGCAACTTCAAGATATGGGCGGGCTTGAAATTACCAACTCTTCTCCTGTCAATTTGGAGATCAACCCATTGGGTATCAATAAAGCGAGCGGTATTCGCATGGTTTGTGAAGATTTGCTTGGTATCGATATGTCAGAGGTAGTAGCAGTTGGTGACAGCTTGAACGATCTAGCTGTCATTCAAGCGGCTGGGTTAGGTGTGGCAATGGGGAATGCTCAAAGTACACTTAAGGAAAATGCGGATGTTGTAACGGCATCGAATAATGATGATGGAATTGCGTTAATCATTCGAAATTATATTTTGACTGAGGAGTGATTCATTCATGGTCATACTCGGCTGGCTGCTAGTTATCGCTTTGTTTGTCATCGGTATGGCGGGAACAGTATACCCTATCCTTCCAGGGGTGCTGGCCGTGTATTTTGCCTTTTTCGTCTATGGATGGTTCTTCTCGTTTGATTCCTTTGGCCCGTTTTTCTGGATCATTCAAACGCTGATTGTCATCGTTCTATTGGTCGCAGATTATGCGGTTGGCGCATGGGGGGTCAAAAAATTTGGCGGTAGCAAGCTATCGATCTGGCTGAGTACAATTGGAATTATTATTGGGCCATTTGTGATTCCTGCCTTCGGTTTAATATTGGGGCCGCTACTTGGGGCCATGATTGGTGAACTTATCAAAGGGCAGCCGCTAGAAAAAGCGTTTAAAGTAGGGATTGGCTCAGTTGTTGGCCTATTTACGAGCGTTGTGGTCAAAGTGGTACTGCAGCTTGCCATGATCGTGGTCTTTATGATCTGGGTTATTATGTTCTAAATCTATTCATTATGCTTATTCCATCATCTATTACTTTGCTAAGGTTGGGTAATACCAGAAAGAAGGAATTTTCTTTGTCCAAGAAAGAGTCTTTTGTAAAAGGTACGTTGATTCTTGCTGGGGCGGCGTTGCTGGCTAGGGTATTAGGATTGTTTCAGCGCGTTCCCTTAGAACATATTCTCGGAGATATCGGTAATGCGGCATACTCTCAAGCCAACGCGGCTTATTTTATGTTGCTAACGATTGCTACGGCAGGAATTCCGAGCACTTTAAGTAAAATGGTGTCTGAGCGACATGCGTTAGAACGTCCCGGCGAGGCGCGTCGGATATATCATGCTGCTTTGATCTTTTCCCTTATTGCTGGGGCGGTCATGTTCGGACTTCTTTACATTATGGCACCTGCGTATGCCAAAGCTACGGGGGTACCAGAATCTGCGGTTGCCATGCGAGCTTTGTCACCAGCTCTTCTGTTTTTTCCTGTGATTGCAATAATACGTGGTTACTTACAAGGCCGTAACATCATGATCGCTGGTGGTATGTCACAAATTATTGAGCAAATTGTGCGGGTTGGTTCAGGGATTGCCCTGGCATTTATTTTGTTTAACATGGGCTATGCTGGTGAGAAAATAGCAGCGGGAGCTACATTTGGAGCAGTTTTGGGCGGTATCGCAGCTTTAGTTGTCATGTTCTCTTATAATTATAAAGTGCGTCAAAAGGACCTGAAGGAGAACCAACTACAAGCTCCATTTGAAAAGAATACGTTGTCGATGCCGAGAATCTATGCTGAGATTTTCAAACTTTCGATTCCAATTGTTCTTACGGCTATGGCAGTTCCGGCGGTCAATTTTATCGATAACTCCATATTAAAACCGCTTCTTAGTGGACAAATTGGTTCGAAGGAAGCGACTTATATTTTGGGGATTCTCGGTAATCGTGCGCAAATGATTGCGGGTATTCCTCCGATCTTGGCCATAGCACTTAGCCAATCACTCGTACCGATTATTTCTGCTGCATTTGCACGTGGAGACAAAGAACATCTGCATCGGCAGGTTACTCTGGCGATGCGCGTGGCTGTCCTAACGGGAATGCCGATCATTCTCGCTTTGTGCGCGGCGGCGTATTCAGTTAATGGTTTGCTATTTAGTACGCGAGATGGGAGCAGCATCATTGCACTGTTGACATTCGCAACGATTTTTCAAATTACGATGATGACAAGCAACTCGATATTGCTTGGAATTAATAAGGCAAGCTTATCGATGGTTCATGTGGCAATAGGTATCGCGACTAAATTGGTTGCGAGTTATATTCTCTCGCAATTCTGGGGCATTTACGGCATTATTATCGCAACAGGACTCTGTTTCTTCGTTATTACGATTTTGAATGTTCGAGCGATGAAGAAGATTGTACCTTTCTCCATTATGGGGAATCGTTGGATCGGCTTCATTCTAACTTCAATCGTGTTATCTGGCGTTGGATATGGCCTAAACCAGGCGGGAATTCAAATGGTATCGATTCTCCCTGATCGTGTAGCCTTCTTCTTGACGTGTTGTATCGTCGGAGTGGTTGTTGTAGCTCTGTATCCTGTGATGTTGGTGTTGCTCCGTGTAGTACGCAAAGACGAGCTTGGTAGTTTCCCTGCGCCGTTGCGGAAGGTATTGTCTCCGCTTATGCGATTACAGCGTACGAAGACAGTGGGGCGCAGCTAAGGGGGACAGGTTCCTTGTCCCACTACTAGTTGTCAGCCATGGCATCGTGCATTAGCGCCGTCTTGAGAATGGCTAGCCGATGTTCTCGGCTGATATCGCAAAGGTAAGGCGCTTTGGGCGCACTGATGCCATCCAGTGCGCTACTGTCCTTGAGCCAATCTTCTCTTGTGATTGGCTCATAAGGTGTATCGCCCCAAGCATCCAGCAGCTTGGGGCTATAGAGACGCTTGCCCGCTGGCAGCGTCTCAGCTTCAAGAAGCTCTGACCCCTGACAAGGGGTGGTCAGAGCTTCTTCCCGTTTGGCCGTGAATAATTCCGGCCAATAGTCTGCGCGCGAGCCGCTATGCGGCACGGCTGCGGCGAAGTTCTGTGCGCCGCTTCGCACGGCGCGCAAGCCCATGAGCATCGCGTATAGGCTCTTGCCTAGCGCGATGCGAGCGGGGAGGCTGCCGAAGTCAGAGACACCGCGCCCGGCTAGGCGGGTGACGGCCCTTCTGCCGGCACCAATCCCCGCCTCTGCTACTCCGTCATCCTCCGGCTCCGTTTTCTGCTTTGCTTCTTCTACGGGCAGATCGTCCAGTAAGGGGAAGACGATCTGACTTATTCCCGTTAAGTTGTGAAGATGATAGCTAAATTTATCGGTTACATATTTCTGATAATAGGGATGGCGTATAACTCTTTTTTCTATGTAATGTTGTTCATTTATGATTAAGCCTACAGTGAGAAGTGCACTTCCACGGTCGATCCAGAACCGTTCCCAGAAAGGACGCATGAATTGGGACACGTGGAAATAAGGGAGTAGATGGAAATGGCTAGAGCCCAGCTCTCGACTTTTCATATAGAGAAGAAGCTGTGGATAGGCATCTTGAAAGATCAACGCATTGCCCCGTTCAAGAAACCGGTAAGTAAGTCGCTTCCCTTCTTCATCTAACGTGTCAGCGATCCGGCTTCCCCGGAGGTCGGTCATATTCCATCCTGCATTTCGTGACACCATATGGGCGAGGAAGGCCCAATGCAGCTCAGGATAGGCTTGAAAGCAGGCCAGGTATGCTGCGGTCCGAGTAATATTGCTAATCCCCGCGCGATCGGTGGCGGTAGCAATCTCTTCGACGAGTGCACAATCAGTATCGTTCAAGGGTTCCATGGGACGGGCAGCTGTGCCTCTGCGCACCAGATCTTCAATCTCAGCAGATACGGTCCTGGCAGAGACTTCATTCCATCCAAGTGAAATCCGATCTTCCCGAAGCTCGGTAGAATCGGCTAATTCAGCTGCCTTACCTTTAACCATTTCACCTAATACTGCGGGCAGGCGAAATAATAATTCCTTAATACCAGAATGCGGTACAGAATTTGAAGGATCGCCATCTGGATGCTGTTTCATGGGATTTCCTCACTTTCTGGGACAAGGAACCTGTCCCCCTGTCCCTCTCCGTCATCATAATTAATACAAGTATGGCCCAAAAATTTGACTTCCACTCTTCATTTTGGTTGACTAATAGGGAGATCGATAGAGATAGGGAGGAAGAAGACGATGAAACAAGTAGCAAATGCTGCGGAATTTAATGTAAGCATTCAATCCAGCGGTTTGGTAGTAGCTATTTTTAAAGCGGATTGGTGTGTGGACTGCAAGTTTATAGATCCATTTATGCCAGAAGTTGAACAGAAATATGGTGATCGTCTGACGTTTCTGGAAGTCGACGTTGATAAAGTAGGCGAGGTAAGTCAGGAGCAGAACATTCTTGGTATCCCTAGCTTTGTCGCTTATTCGGATGGCCGTGAGCTCGTCAGATTCGTTAATAAATTGCGGAAATCTCGGGAAGAAATCGAGGATTTTCTAAATAAGGCATTGGACGTATACCATACGCTACACGATACGCCGGAGAGAAAAGAACAATAATTTCCGTGCATAAAATCACACCATTACCCCGAATTGTGGGGTAATGGTGTTTTAATTTGAACATTTTTACAGTGACTGTCTATGATTGCGCTATCTTTATCGGTTATAATGAAATGTAATTTATGATTGATTTTAATTTATTATTATAGTTATAGGCGGTGAGAAGCCTTTGAATTCCAAGCAACTGAAATGGTTAAGTTATCTTTCTTCCTTAGTTATGCTTCTAGCGACTTTGGGTGGTACCGTTGTAACAAAAACGGAATCTGGATTAGGCTGCGGGAGACAATGGCCACTATGTAACGGAAAATTTGTTCCGGCCCATACCCTGGCCTCAATGATTGAATATTCTCATAGAGCAATTAGTGGAGCTGCAGGGTTATTAGCTTTGGCCAGCTTCATCGCTTTTTGGTTATATCGGAAAAATCGACGTGATTTGCAGCTTTTTTCTCTTCTTGCATTGATTTTTGTGATGGTGCAAGCCTTTATGGGAGCTATGGCGGTTGTTTACCCTACCTCTTCAGCTGTGATGGCTCTTCATTTTGGATTTTCTTTGATCGCCTTTGCTAGCTCAATCATGCTCGTACTTGGCGTCCGTGAAGATGAAGCGAGACTGAGAGGGAATGTGAAAGCCCAGAATACGGTAGCTGTATCCAAAAGATTTCGTAATTTAACTTGGTTTGCAACGGCTTATACTTATATTGTTGTATACATAGGAGCTTATGTCAGCCATACAGACTCGGCAGGAGGGTGTTCCGGTTGGCCACTGTGTAATGGCAGACTAGTTCCTGAACTGACTGGGGGAGTTGGAATTGCATTTGCTCACCGGGTTGCTGCAGGATTACTGCTTATTGTTATAGCTGTACTAGGACATATTGCTTATCGAAAACATCCTGACAACAGAGAAATTCGTGTCTTGGGCCTTGCGGCCACCATTCTTGTAGTTGTGCAAGTGCTCACTGGCGCTGGAGTTGTTTTTACTTTATATAATTACCAGGTATATCTATTTACATCGATTGCACATATTTTTGTTCTAGCAGCATTGTTTGGTGTATTAAGTTATATGAGCGTCAGAACATGGCAGATGAGCAGACCACCTAGTATACGAGAGGATCGTGCTGAGAAGTAGCCAGCGTGATACAATACAATATATAAGTGAAGAAAAGTCCACGATCTATCGCGGGCTTTTTTACTCTACTGTCATCGAACTCGGTGGCCTATCTGAAACATATTGCGGCTAAAGTAGCCATAATTTGGGGAGGAATAGATGTGAGTTACAAAAATTTGCGTGGGTGGTTAGATGCTCTGTTAAGAGAAAATGATCTTGCAATTATAGATGTACCTGTTGATCCGTACTTGGAACTGGCGGAGATTCATAGACGAGTTATCGATGATGAGGGACCAGCGTTGTTGTTCACGAATGTGAAAGGGTCTTCATTTCCAGTCGCAACTAATTTATTAGGTACAAGGCGCCGGGTGGAGATGGCATTTGGCTCACGTCCTGAAGAGTTAACAAATCGGTTTATAGGGGCAATGAATAACTTGTTGCCACCAACGGCTAAGGCGCTGTGGAATGAACGTGGGCTCATTCGGGATATGCTAACTGTGGGAATGAAGACGGTGCCCCATGCGGAAGCACCCATACTTCAAGCTTGTCGGACGGAGTCTCCTTTACGGGAGTTACCAAGGATAACGAATTGGCATAGGGATGCCGGTTCCTCCCTTACATTGCCATTAGTGTACACAGAAAACCCAAACAGTCCCAAACAATGCCATATGTCGATGAATCGGATTCAATTATATGATGATCACACTACCGGCGTACATTGGGAGATGCAAAAGGGGGGAGGTTATCATTACTACGAGGCAGAGAAACGAGGGGAAGCATTACCCGTCTCTATCTTCCTTGGCGGCCCTCCAGCTTTAATTGCTTCAGCCAGTGCGCCTGTACCAGAAATATTGTCGGAGCTACTGATGACATCGTTTATACTTGGAGAAAAGCTCCCCATGGTGGACAATCCGCTAGGTGGCCATCAAATTCCGGCAGAATTAGAGTTCGCGATAACAGGACTAGTTCCCCCGCATGAGCGACGTCTTGAGGGCCCCTTCGGGAACAGCCGTGGGTATTATTCTCTGAAACAGGAGTTTCCGGTACTTCACGTGAATCATATGTGGCATAGGAAAAATGCGATTTACCCTGCAACCGTTATGGGCAAGCCGTATCAGGAAGATTATTATTTAGGGCAATTTTTGCAAAAGTTACTCTCTCCTGCCTTTCCGATCTTAATGCCAAGGGTCCGTTCACTCTGGACCTATGCAGAATGTGGATTTCAAACGTTAACCTCAGCCGTTGTGCGGGAGAGTTATTCACGAGAGGCATTGATTTCCGGATTTCAAATCTTAGGACAAAGGGAACTGTCGCTAACAAAATTTCTGATGTTGACGGACAAAATGATCGTTCTATCAGACTTTAAGCTGTTGTTAGCCACAGTATTAGAGCGTTTTAATCCATGTACGGATTTGTATATATTCAGCAATATGTCGAATGATATACTGGACTACACGGGACGTGAACAGAAGCTCGGTAGTAAGGCAATTCTGGTTGGAGTAGGTGAACCCATCAGAGCACTTCCGAAGGTATACGATGAGGGAGATATTCCAGAAGTGGATCAAATAAAAGTATTCCATGATGGTTGTCTTGTTGTATCAGGTGCCTCTTATGAGAATGAGCCTATGCTTCCGCAGCGTCTGCTTACTACTTTGAAGGAGCGTGGAACCAAATGGCCACTAGTTATACTGGTTGACCATGCAGAGATCGTAGCTAATGATCAAATGGCCCTCCTCTGGACTGTATTTACGAGGTTTAATCCGACTGATGATATCTACTCCGTAGCGGAGATTAATCAGCATCATTTGGCATATAGTCTGCCGCTGATCATTGATGCCCGTATGAAGCCGGGTTACCAAGATGAATTATTCCCAAGTGAGGAAGTTGTTTCTTTAGTGGATCAACGTTGGAAAACCTATTTCGCATAAATGATTCTCAGAAGTCGTCGATTGATATTGATGTATCCCAAAAAAAGGGATATCCAGTGCTGAATTTAGGAAGTGAGGAAAAGTTATGTTGCGTAGTTTACTTGGTGAACCACCAAGACAAAATGAAGGCTTGCTTGCGGATACAATGGACATCATGGTACAGGGCGTCAAGCTATTACAGAAAGAAATGGAACGCCATCAAGATCCAAGTCATGATTACCGGAAGCTTGAAGTGTGGACGCATGGGTTGATTTCCTCGCTCGATGAACTGGAGCAGTGTCTTTTTGCAGCAACTTTTTTTCGTAAGAAGGTTGTGAAGGATTATGTTGAAGATATGGATGCTGCTGAGAAAGGTGATTATGCGCGATATGTATTTTTCTACAAAGACGGCTTTATTCGCGTTTTTTCTATTCTAGATAAACTCGGTACGATTCTCAATGAAATGTATGATCTGAATACGTCCAAAGTCAAAACTCATTATTCTTATTTCACGGTACTCCGTCAATTCCATTATCTGAAGGTGCATATCGAGCTGGGAGACAAGTTGTTTTCGATCAAAGAACAGTACAAGGAAACGCTGAATGTGCTTCGCGGACGCCGTAATACAGAAATTCATTATATGAACTCGGAGTTGAAGGATGATCTGTGGCAGCGCCATCAGGCACTATACGGCAAGATTGAGCTTGAGGATCTCGATGGGCATCTGCAGGATTTGGATCAAGGGTATCAAATGGTGTGTAAAACTTTGTATACAGCCTTCGAATATATAGTTAAAAGATGGCAACGGTGAAGGTCATATCCTTGTGGAAATGTTTTTCTTTGACAAAACAGAGGAAAGTATCTATACTCTAAAATAGTTTCTGAAATATTACATCCGATGATTTCATATAACTTCATATTTCTTATCGAGAGTGGCGGAGGGAAAGGCCCGATGAAGCCCAGCAACCGATTTGTTTAATAGTGATCTAAGTTATCGCTTATTGATCAAATGACATGGTGCTAATTCCTTCAAAATCATGTACCTGATGTGGTCATGATTTTGGCAGATGAGAAGGCATTGTCTTTACGTAAAGAGAGCCCTTGATTCTGCAAAGGGGCTCTTTTGTTTTTTTAGGAAAAGGCCTGATGGAATCTCCTTAAGAAGGAAGAAACACATTAATTTATAAAGGGGGTTATCCGCATGATTGAACTTAAACAGCTGACCAAAACATATGGAAGCAAACAAAAAGCTACAACGGCTTTGTCCGGTGTTAATCTGACTGTAGGAAAAGGTGAGATCTTTGGCGTCATCGGTCATTCCGGTGCCGGAAAAAGTACGCTAATCCGTTGTATTAATTTACTCGAACGGCCTACTACTGGTGAAGTTTGGGTGGGTGGCACCGAGCTGACAAGCCTAAGAAAACGAGAGCTTCAGCGTCAGCGTAGCAAAATTGGCATGATCTTTCAGCATTTTAACCTGCTGTCCTCTGCCACGGTATATAACAACATCGCTTTTCCACTTACGTTGATCGGAACACCGAAGGCTGAGATCGCTAAGAAGGTTAATGAGCTCCTGGCCCTAGTAGGGCTTGAAGAGCATCGGAATAAGTACCCGGCTCAATTATCTGGAGGACAAAAGCAGAGGGTTGGTATTGCTAGAGCGCTCGCTAGCGATCCGGATGTGTTACTATGCGATGAAGCGACATCAGCACTTGATCCCCAGACGACGGATTCGATCTTGAAGCTACTCCTGGATATTAACAGAAAGTTTAACTTAACGATTCTACTCATCACACATGAGATGAACGTCATTCAGACCATCTGTGATCGGGTAGCCGTTATTCATCAGGGAAATATCGTGGAACAAGGCCCAGTGAGTCAAGTATTCCTTAAGCCGAAGCACCAAGTAACGCGCGAGTTTATCAATCATGACTCGTTTGCTGAGGCTGGATTGAAATTAGCGAACTCCGTGCAGCATCCACAGTGGGCTAGGCTTGTTAGAATTACATTCCTTGGTGCTAAAACGTATGAATCAGTCCTATCTCAAGTAGTGCGTCAGACCAATGTTAACTTCGCGATTCTGCATGGAACAATCTCTACGATTAAGGAAGTACCTTATGGACAGCTTACCGTTTCTTTTGAAGGTGACGCAAGTGATGTTGACCGAACCCTTGCACTGCTTCGGGAACGCGATCTTGATGTGGAGGTGATTGGATAATGGGAGGATTAGATTTCTCTAAAGTAAATTGGTCAGAAATCGGCAGTGCTTCGGTCGATACTTTGCTCATGATGGGATACGCTACATTCTTCACGTTTCTGATCGGTTTACCGCTGGGTGTACTACTGTATACCTTATCTAGGTCCAATTCCTGGGTTTTAGGATGGGTTTACAGAATATTATCGTTAATTGTTAATATCGTACGTTCCGTTCCATTTATCATTCTGATTGTCGCATTGATTCCATTTACAAGGTTTGTAGTTGGGGTATCGATGGGAGTTCAAGGTACGATTGTTCCGCTGGTCATAGGGGCTGCCCCATTCTTTGCTCGGCTCGTTGAGACAGCACTTCGTGAAGTGGATCGTGGAGTTATTGAGGCATCTCAGGCGATGGGAGCTTCTACAATGCAAGTCATACGAAAGGTATTACTCCCAGAATCGTTACCCGGTCTCTTTGCTGCGATGACGATTACGGCCGTTACACTTGTATCTTACACAGCGATGTCGGGTATGGTTGGGGGCGGTGGCTTAGGTAGCTTAGCGATTCAATACGGTTATTACCGTTATCAATCGGAAGTTATGATTGTTGCTGTAATCTTGATGGTCGTTCTGGTGCAGGCACTACAAATGTTGGGAGATCGGTTAGTGATTTATTTTACCCGGAAATAAGGAATTACTATATATAGAGCCCCAGATCCTTATTCAAAAAAAATTAGGAGGTCATACTGTTATGAAAAAATGGACTTTATCTTTTTTAACGCTGGCATTGGTTCTGGTACTCGCAGCTTGCGGTAATAACAATGCTAAGAACAATGCAGCAAATAACTCACAAGCATCTGAAGGCAATACAGCACAAAATGAAACACCGGCAGCAGAATCAGTGAAATTGGTCGTAGGTGCAACTGTACCGCATGCTGATATTTTGAAATTCATTGCTCCAAAGTTGAAAGAAGAAGGCGTGGATTTGCAAGTTGTAGAATTCTCCGATTATGTTCAACCTAACGTTCAGTTATTTGAAAAACAACTAGACGCTAACTATTTCCAACACCAGCCTTACCTTGATGAGCAAAACAAAGAAAACAACTATGATCTAGTATCTGTTGTAGGTGTCCATGTTGAGCCATTTGGCGCTTACTCCAAAAAATACAAATCGGTTGATGAAATTAAAGACGGCGCAAAAGTAGCCATCCCGAATGATGCTACGAATGGTGGACGCGCATTGTTATTGCTTGAAAAACAAGGATTGATCAAGCTGAAAGATGGCGCTGGAATTACAGCAACTAAAGCTGACATCGTAGAAAATCCGAAAAACCTGAAAATCATTGAAAGTGAAGCGGCTATGCTGCCTCGTCAATTAGAAGAAGTTGATTTTGCATTGATCAACACAAACTATGCGATTGAAGCTAAGCTAAATCCAACAAAGGATGCACTCTTTATCGAAGATAAGGATTCCCCTTACACCAACATTTTGGTTGCTCGTCCTGATAACAAGGATTCCGATGCGATTCAAAAATTGGCAAAGGCACTAACTTCTGAAGATGTAAGAACATTCATCAATGATACGTATCAAGGTGCTCTAGTACCTGTATTCTAAGGAACGTATTTTCTTTGCTTCATTGAATCCCGTTTACCTCTTGATGGTAAACGGGATTTTTTTGTTCTCTTCATCAAGAAATTTGGGGACAAAGCGATCGGAAGAACATTTTGTTATCGTAGCCATGAATCACACACTATTAGTTAAGTTAGACTTATATATCTCCTTCTTTGTTTGTGGGAATGCATTAAATCTTCTATACTTGAAATAAAGGTACTTAGAAGGAGGAGAGGATATTGAAGGGAAAGGTTGCCCTCATTACTGGAAGCGCCAAAGGGCTTGGCAAGAAGACAGCATTGACCCTTGCTGCGCAAGGATGCCATATTGCGATCAATTATGTACATAGCGAGTCCGAGGCGCTGGCTCTCCGCTCTGAGATACAACATCTGGGCGTACAGTGCATTACGGTTCAGGCTGATATTTCTAGGTCTGAGGAGCTCGAGGCAATGGTCAAGCAGGTCACAGATGCGCTCGGAACAATAGATATCCTAGTGAACAATGCTGGGCCGTTCATCCGTGAACGCAGGTTGTTTGCTGATTATAGTCAAACACAGATTTTGGCGATGATTGAAGGGAACTTCGTGGGAACCCTACTTCTGGATCATCTTGTACTTCAGGGGATGAGGGAGAAAGGCTGGGGTAGGATTATACATTTCGGCTTTGGTCATGCTGCGGAATCGCGGGCTTGGCCCCACCGGGCAGTATATGCGGCTGCGAAGACGGGCCTAGTCTCTTTTACCAAGACATTAGCTGTAGAAGAAGCACCCTACGGAATAACAGTGAACATGGTATGTCCTGGAGACATTCGGGGTTCGAATAAAGAGATGTCTATTGCTGATGCTAGACAAATCCAGGATGGAGAGACGCCTTTAGGCCGACCTGGCAGTGGCGAGGATATCGCTCGCGTCATTGCGTTTTTATGCGAATCGAATTCTGACTTTATTACAGGGAATATTATGGATATTTCCGGTGGATTGGATCCGATTCGTCCATGGATCAAACCAACTTAGCATCATCAACCGAAATCGTATTTTCGCGCTACGACATAAAAAATAAACCCGGCTTCCGATTGAACCGGAAGGTCTGGGTTTATTTTCAATATTTCTATATTTCATTAAAATACTTGTACGACCTCTTGTACGCCTTCCACTTCTTCAAACAAAGCGCGTTCGATCCCTGCTTTGAGAGTGATAGTGGAACTAGGGCAACTGCCACAAGCACCCATCAATCTTAGCTTGACGATACCATCTTCAACATCGACGAGATCGACGTCGCCACCGTCACGCTGTAGGAATGGGCGAAGTTTATCTAGAACTTCTAGTACTTCGTCATACAATTTATCTTGTACGTTTTCGCTCACTTGAGTTCAACTCCTTTCTTTATTACTTATTCATTATAGTACAAAAAAACTAAAATTTAAATGGCTTGCAAAAACGGAGGTAGCCCGTGAGACCAATTATTGAATTTTGCGCAAACAACGCTCATTTCGGTACGGATGAAATGATGAAGAAGCTGAAAGAGCAGCATGAGTGTGATGTATATGAATATGGCTGCCTGACTGGGTGCGGGATGTGCTATTTGACTCCCTATGCAATGGTTAATGGTGAGACTGTGGAGGCGGAAACTGCTGATGACTTATATGAGGTGATTCTGAACAAAATAAAAGAGCTTAGTTAACCGAGGTGGTGCTTGGACATCCACAGCACCCCGCTCTTGAGCATACGCGGAACTCGGCCAGTTACTTGTTTTGTTCCCATGAGGCCAAAGCCGGCTTTTTTGCCTAGAGACCCTAAGGTACCTTTTAATTTGATACTTGAGAGCTTCGGTGTTTCTCCACGCCATAACGCGCATGCAACTTGAGCGATTTGGTAGCCTTGCCCCTCCGCTGCTTGAGCGCTTGGAGCAAATGGTAAACTCGCACAATCACCGCAAACGAATATTTCGGGGTAGCTAGGAATCTGATGATATTCATTCAGCAGAATACGCCCTTGTGGATCTTTACTGACGTCCATCCCCTGCACTAATGCAGCGGGGCGAATTCCTGCTGTCCACACCGTGACATCCGTGGAAATGAATCCATCCCCATAATTGATGATCCCAGGTTCAAGAGAGGTGATTGAAATATAAGATAGAGCTTTCACTTCATGCTCTTGGAACCATTTGTTTACATAACCTGATACTTTGGGTGGAAAGGCGGATAATACCCGGGAGCCACGGTCAATGATCGTAATGTTCAGATCGGGCCGGCTCTCCCTAAGTTCAGCGGCAAGTTCTACACCGCTTAGCCCTCCGCCAATAATATTGATGTTACTGTAAGGTTTGCTGTTGTTTATTTGCATATAGGTGTTTCGAACGGCTGCAAAGGATTGGATGCTGTAGGAATTTTGTTCGGCACCCTGAATATTATGGTAATTATCAGTACATCCAAGGGCGATCACAAGCTGATCATATGGAAGGGTCTCCCCTTCCACAAAGTGGACCAGACGTTGTTCCATATCAAGGGTACTGATTTCTCCATATTTGATTTGTAATTCCGGATAGTTAGGAAAGGGAACCCGTAGTTCATGATCAGAAGCTGTTCCAGCTGCCAGTGCATAGTACTCCGTCTTCAAGCTCTGAAAAGGCATGCGATCAACTAAAGTGATTTGTACATCTGACGGGATATGGCCTTTGAATAACTCATGAATGACTGATATTCCCCCATATCCTCCACCAAGAATGACGAATTGTCTCATCCAACCCACGTTCCCTTCTGCACAACTTTTTTTAAGTTCGAGCGTAAGGCAGCAGTTCTATTCGTAAACTTGAATTTCGTTATAGAAGGTATCGCGTTCAACTGGGATACGCCCAGCACCTTGAATGAGCCAGATGAGCTCTTTGCGAGTCATACCTTCAGGAGTTAAAGCACCGGCGGCATGACTGATTCTTTCCTTGAGAATGGTGCCATGTACGTCAGATGCTCCAAACGAGAGCGCAACCTGAGTGAGCTGTACTCCAATATTGATGAAATAGGCTTTGATGTGTTGGATGTTATCAAGCATCAATCTGCTAATCGCAATGGTCTTGAGATCTTCATAGGCAGAGTTCCGGCGCATAATTCCCGCATTCTTGTTGCGCGGCTGCATGGATAGTGGAATGAACACCATAAATCCACCTGTCTCATCCTGAAGCTCGCGGATTTGCATCATATGGCGGATACGATCCTCATGAGATTCGATTGAACCATATAACATCGTTGTATGAGTCTTCATCCCAAGCTGGTGAGCCGTCCGATGGACATCGAGATATTGGTCGACGTTGGCTTTGTCGACTTTCATTTTCTCGCGGTATTGATCTGATAGTATTTCGGCACCGCCTCCTGTTAACGATTGGAGACCGGCTTTGCGAAGCTCTGTAAGCACTTCTGCTGTACTTAGTCCACTAATCCGTGTGAAAAATTCGATCTCTGCTGCCGTATAGGCTTTGATAGTGACGTCTGGGAAACGTTCATTAAGTGCTTTAAGCGAGTCCACATAATATTGAAAAGGCACATGATTATTGTGGCCACCAACAATATGGAATTCCCGAATTCCGGGGTGAATATGTTGCTCGACGTAGGCAATCATCTCTTCGCCTGATAACGTATAGGAGCCCTCTTCCCCCTGATCCTTACGGAAGTTACAGAACGCACAATATGATTCACAAACATTGGTGAAATACAGGCTCATATTCTCGATAAAATATACTTTTTTCCCGTTCTTTCTAAGATTAACCTCATTGGCTAATTGTCCAATGGTCAATAAATCGTCGCTCTTATATAAATATATTCCGTCTTCTAGGGTAAGTCTTTCTCCGTTAGAGACCTTCTCAATAATTTCTGCCATTCTTTTATCTGTGCTTGGACTAACAACTGTGTTCATTTAATACCCTCCGCTTCCAAGTAGACGCCCCGCAAAGGGGAATTACTTATATTTTGAGATCCGTCCAATTTGACATTTTAAATACCTACCTATTATAAACCCCCATATCCAAGGGGGCAATAAGCTAGATTTTATGTCTGGTATATTTGCAACAATAAATATCACATTACTTGAGGGTATGGTGCTTGTGGAGTATAATTTAGTTGTACGCAAAAGGAGGATGGAGAATGATTAATATATCGGATAGTGCGATGAAAAGAATAAAAGACATGCTAGCTGAAGAGGAAACACCTAACATGTTTCTGCGTCTGGGTGTAAATCCAGGTGGATGCAGCGGTTTCTCATATGGAATGGGTCTAGACGATCAAGAAAGTGAAGAAGATGTTCACTTGGAAGTTGGTGGCCTTAAAGTTGTTGTGGATAAAGAGAGTGTCCGCTTTCTAAACGGTCTAGAGATCGACTTTCAGGAGTCTGGAATGAGCGGTGGATTTACTATAAATAATCCAAACGCTATTGCTTCTTGTGGCTGTGGACAATCGTTCCGTATGAAGGATGAAGAAGGACGACCAGAAGTTTGTGATTGATTGTGCTTTGAAATGTAAAATGAAATGCGAAATATAATAAGCCGCTTCCTTGGAGTTATCCAAGAAGGCGGCTTATTTTGTATTATGCCAGTGGTTTGCTGCTCTCGATATCAGAGATATCTTCAACCTCGACTTGATCCGGATTAGGATTATTATCATCGTACAGATGGGAACGGCCTTCGAACCACTTGAACAAGTGGCTAAAAATAACCTTCAGTACGGCATAACCTGGCACGGCAAGGATGATGCCTAATATACCAAACAGATTTCCAGCAGTTAGGATCACGAAGATAATAGTGATCGGGTGAATCCGTAATGTTTTGCCCATGATTTGCGGTGAGATGAATTTACCCTCAATTAACTGCACGATCGTCCACACAACAATCAACTTGAGTAGCATAATCGGTGAGGTGACAATGGCGATGATGAGCGCAGGAGTAATTGCGATCGTAGGTCCCAAGTAAGGGACAATACTCGTACACGCAGCGATGATAGCCAATATCAAAGAATAATCCAGCCCAATGATGAGGAAACCGATATATAAAAGTATCCCAATGCAGAAGCTGACAATAATTTGGCCACGAATGTAGGAGCTGATCTGTCCGTTCATATCGGTCATCACTCGGTGGGTTTGATCACGGAATCGTACAGGCACGTAGCGTAAGATAAATAATGGAAGTTTCTTTCCATCTTTGAGAAGATAGAATAGAATGAACGGCACAGTAACTAGTGTGAGAATAATATCTTTAACGGCTCCCAAAAATCCACCAATACCAGACCATGTGCTATCGAGAATAGAAGTAGCCTGTTCAGCTATGGTTTGCCCCAGAGTCGAAGGGTCAAACCCTGTTGATTGCTGGATCTGGGAATAGAAGTCACTACCGATCAAATTTTCAAACTGAAGCTGAACCTCGTAGCTATATTTGGGAAAGTTATCAATCAACCTTGTAACCTGTTCCTGAACGAGAGGAATAACCGTGATGACCAGGACAGTAATGATTCCCACAATCAATAGATACAGAGTCACAATCGTATAGATTCTAGGGATCTTTCTACGTTCCAACTTGTCAACTAGTGGGTTAAGTAAATAGTAGATAGCCCCCGTAAGCAGGATGGGGAACAAGATTGTTTTGAACAGTACGGTTAGTGGTTTGAAGACGAATGAGATTTTTGCGAATACAAAAATATTTAATCCTACTAGCAGTAAAATTAACAACACGAGAACGAATCGATTGTTAATGAATAACTTACGGAAACGGTCACTCCAGATATTCGTATTTCCCATTAAAACAATGAACCCCCTTGAGATCTAGTTAGTATATGTTTTATAAAGTAATACGTATAAAATGAATTTGGTTTCAGAAGAATTGCCTATTAATCATAAGTGTGACCATGGAGGCGGCAACCAAAGAAAATATAATACAGCCTAATCCGAGTCCTTTACGGGAATCCTTCATGAATTTAAAGCCAATGACGCACAGACCGACTGTAATTGCAGCAAGAACTAGCGACATGGCGATCATGGCAACCCAATATAATACTTCGAACAATCCCGGTACAAATGAACCATCTGCTTCCAAAGTGGAACCCCCTCTAATATATGAGATGTACTTTTGAAGAATACTATACGTAATAATGTAATTTTTTGCAAAGAGAACAAGTCCCCATAAAAGGGGCGTATGCCTCGGACAATCATCCAAGAACAGTAGCCCCGCTCTGAGTATGTATAGCATATAGCGCCAGAAAGGGGATGGAATCATGGCAGGAAGACAACTGGCTAATAAATGGTTAAAGACCGAAGCGTTGTTAAGTAACGCACGTGTTGCTCCCCACATACCGCAAACTAGAATGTACGATGCGGAACAATTGAAGCGAATGGTCAATCAGTTTGGAATGGTTGTAATTAAGCCAATCCGGGGCGGTGGAGGATATGGTGTAATCAAGGTATCTTATGAACACGGGATATATTCTTTTACCTATATGTCAAAACGCAGATCATTCAGTAGCTTTGAAACGATGTTTAAGGTACTGGGTCGGGCAAAAGTGGGCAGAAAATACATTATTCAACAAGGGATTCATTTGGCCCGTATCGGTGGGCGGCCGATAGACTATCGGGTTAAAGTAGCTAAACAACCCGATGGAACCTGGATCTATCGTGCGATGGTTGGAAGATTGGCTCGCCCAGGTCTTTTCGTTACAAATTTATGTAAGGGAGGTACTCAACTAAGTGCCCGTGAAGGCTTACGGCGGTCATTACGTAGTAAGGTTGTTAATACTAAGCGTAAAGAAATGCGTACATTGACGAATACATGTATCGAAATCATGGAGTCCTCATTCCCGGGGATCGGAGAACTAGGATTTGATTATGGTATAGATAATTTTGGTAGAATATGGATATTTGAAGTCAATACACGCCCACAATAATCCATAAAATGCACAATATATGAATTTTTTTTCGCGAAAAAACAGTCGGGAATATCCTGTGAATAACTTTTATCCACATTATACCACTATAATTGACAATAACTTCGACAGGTTACTAACATCTTATTCACAGGATTTCCACAGCCCTTTGTGGATAACAGGAACGCTTGTTCCACTGTTGATTTCTTGATATGATAAGGAAAATAATTGAAAGGATGTGATACCAATGGCGATGTTGACAGATGAAATGTTGCTTGAATCCTACCAGATGGCTACTAAGTTGCAGTTGGATAGGGATTTCATTGCACTACTGTTAGCAGAGATCCATAAACGTGATTTGAACACGGATACGGGCTCCATTCTCCATTAGAAAAGGACAAGCATATTTTCGATATATTAATGTCGATATAATAATGGTACAAAAACAATTTACTAATTCACTTAAGGTGCCTGTATGGCGTTGACACGATAGATGAAAGCTTCATGGCAATGGGGACATTGGACAACATGCTCACATCCGATGGAATCATGTATGGAGATGACTGAAGTGAACTGGTCAGCAGAGCCATACGGACTGTAAGGACCAGCGTAATCTTCTCTTTTCCCCATATTTTGCAGAACAGTACCGCAATCAGGACAAGATGTGCCTAAATATGTAAGTCCGTTACATAACGGGCATAAATATGACAAAGGGTATCTCTCCTTTACGAAGTATTCTTTCGTAAAGTTAAGATACCCTTTTTTGTCCGTTCTCATGTAGTACTATAGTTTGAGGTTACTACTGTGCCCTGGTGATAATTTAGCTTCTGGATCGATGTAAACTTTAGCGTTGTTGACTGCGGTAGGGGCTTCTCCAAAGCCAACAGCGATCAAGTCCAATTTACCAGGATATGTTGTGATGTCACCGGCTGCAAATATCCCTGGAATGGAGCTCTCCATACGAGAATCTACAACGATGGCATTCGATTCGATATCGAGTCCCCATTCTGATATTGGGCCAAGCGAGGATACGAACCCAAAGTTAACGATCACATCATTAACTTCAATCTCTTGGGTCTCACCTGTCTTAACATGAGCAAGTGTAACGCGTTCGATTGTATCCTCACCATGAAGTGCAGTAATCTCGGTAGGAGTGATCACTTGTACACTAGAAGCCATCAATTTTTCAACACTGTGCTCATGAGCACGGAATTTATCACGGCGGTGAATGAGTGTTACTTGCTCTGCGATCGGTTCAAGCATGAGTGCCCAGTCTACAGCGGAATCACCACCACCACTGATCAGCACTTTACGACCACGAAATTTATTAAGATCACTTACGAAGTAATGTAAGTTCGTCTTTTCAAAATGAGCGGCGTTCTCAAGTTCCAGACGACGAGGTTCAAATGCTCCGACTCCTGCTGTGATAATAAGAGCACGGGCATGATGCACATTTTGATCGGTTGTAACGACAAAATGACGCTCGTCTTTCTTCTCAATAAGAACAACTTTTTCCTCCAGGCAAATATCTGGATTGAACAATTTCAACTGTTCGTTTAAATTGTCGACTAGTTCTTGTCCTGTAATCTTAGGGAAACCAGCGATATCGTAAATATATTTCTCAGGATAGAGGGCAGCAACCTGTCCACCCAACTGAGGCATACTTTCGATTAGTTTGACGGATGCTTTTCTCATACCGCCGTAAAATGCGGCAAACATGCCTGCAGGACCGCCTCCGATGATGAGTAGGTCGGAAATTTCGGCGTTAGTACTAAGGGATGACACAGGCGAACACCTCCGGAAAATTTGTACAACTTAATAATGTCAATTCTACTTTATTATAAACGTCTTACCTTTAGTTGCAAAGAGAAGGCAAGATCGTGGGTTTAGTGTATTGAAAGGATATGGAAAACCTCGGAAAGTGGCGTGAAATAAGACTTGATCTTTTGTCTGAAAGTCGATATCATTCAATTGTATGCACAAAAAAGTGTGACGAAAAAAGTACACTTCATCAGCGTTCGCTAAAGTTTTGATAAAAATACAGTAACGGTTTAAAATAACTGTGATATATATCTCTATGGTGGCGGAAAAATTAGCGGGTTTGATTCAATATTTTTCCTAATTTAAGTGTTAATTTTCACATTGCTCTGTTTAATAATAATAAATATAGAGTGTTTAAAATTGGAAGGAGTACAAACAAATGAGTACCATACCTAAAATAGTCATCCTTGGTGCGGGATATGGCGGGATTTTAACTGCACAAAGACTGCAAAAGGAGCTAAATTACAACGAGGCCGATGTTACATTGGTGAATCGTCATGATTATCATTACTTCACGACGCATTTACATATGCCTGCGGCAGGAACGGATTCGATCGACCATACACGTGTACAAATCTCTAAATTAATCGATGAATTCAAGATTGATTTAGTTAAATCCAATGTTCAAGAGATTCGGCTTGTAGATAAAAAAGTTGTGCTTCAGGATGGTACATTATCTTATGATTATCTTATAATTGCGCTTGGTGGTGAACCGGAATCTTTTGGTATCCCGGGTCTTGGTGAATATGCTATGACGATTCGCAGTATAAACTCGGTACGACTAATTCGTCAACATATCGAATATCAATTCGCCCTATATAAGACTGATGAAAGTCGTAAGGATCGTCTTAACTTTGTCGTTGGTGGTGCTGGATTTAGTGGAATTGAGTTTGTTGCTGAACTGGCAGATCGTATTCCTCGCCTTTGCAAAGAGTACGATGTAGATCCTAGCTTAGTTAACGTTTATAACGTGGAAGCAGCTCCAACTGCGCTCCCGGGCTTTGATCCAGAATTGGTTGAATATGCAATGGACGTGTTGCGTAAGAAGAACGTTCAATTTAAAATTGGCGTGGCGATAAAAGAATGCACTCCTGATGGTGTCGTATTGGCTACAGGAGAAGAAATTAAATCCGCTACAGTTGTTTGGACTGGTGGTATTCGCGGGAATCGTCTCATCGAAGCTGCTGGTTTCGAAACCGCTCGCGGTCGTGTGAAGATTGATGATTATCTGCATGCTCCATCCCATGACAATGTCTTCATTATTGGGGACAACTCCTTGATGTTTAATGAAGAAGGACGTCCTTATCCTCCTACAGCTCAAATTGCTATGCAGCAGGGCGTTGTATGTGCTCAAAATGTAGTTGCCTCGATTCGTGGTAAAGAGCTCAAGAAGTTTGTATTTAGTAATAAAGGTACTGTAGCTTCACTTGGTAAAGGTGAAGCCGTGGCTTCTGCCTTTGGTAAGAAGTACACAGGCTGGGTTGCTGCTCAACTGAAAAAAGTTGTAGATATTCGTTATCTGTTTACGATAGGCGGTATTCCACTCGTTCTGAAAAAAGGCAGATTCCTGTAAGATGCGCCATTGTAGCGTTCAAGTTAGGGGCTTACTCACGAGAGAAGAGTTAAATCGCTATAACGCATTGATGGAAGTGGGTTCTTTTTTAGAGTCACAGCAACAATATGACTTCGCTTATACCGTTCAGAAGGAAGTGGATATTCTTATTCTTCCAGCAATTGAAAGATTGAAGGAGAAGAGCAGAGATCGCGACCGAGCTACGGCAGAGTTTCTAGAGTCGATTCGGCAATTAAACGAAGAAGAGTAAATCAAAAGGCTATCCTTTCGAGTTCATCTTGAACTTAAGGGATAGCCTTTATTGGTTTGCTTTTTGTTAACCTCTATTTATTATAGGTTAGGTTAGAGCTTCAGCATATCCTCAAACAATTGCTCGTTGAGTAAGTTGCCAACATAGAACGCGCCGAATTCACCGAATCTTGCGCTGACCTCATCAAATCGCATTTCATAGACAAGCTTCTTGAAATGGATTGCATCATCGGAGAAGAGCGTGACACCCCATTCCCAGTCATCAAGTCCAACAGAGCCAGTAATGATCTGCTTAACCTTGCCAGCATAACTACGTCCGATCATGCCGTGGCTACGCATCATAGAGCGGCGTTCATCCATGCTTAGCATATACCAGTTATCGTTCAAATCACGCTTCTTGTTCATTGGGTAGAAGCAGATATGTTTTGATTTTGGAAGGATAGGTTGAAGCCTAGCCAAAATTTCAGGATTGCTCTTTGGATCTCCATCTCCAGATGCAAGATAATTGCTCAGCTCTACGATGCTTACATAAGAGTAGGATTTAGTAGTATATTGCGCAAAAGTCGTTTTATTAAATTCGGTCTCCACAGCGTTTAATTCCTCTAGTGTTTCCCGAAGATGCATGAACACAAAGTCAGCTTTCTGTCCTACGATGGAATAAACAGCTGTACTTCCGGTTTTATCTTGTTCCATATTACTCCACTGCGCAAGGAAAGTGTGAAGCTCCTCAAGCGCACCTGCCCGCTCCTCGTCATCTGCTGCTTTCCAAGCCGTCCAGTCTATGGAGCGGAAATCATGGAGGGCGTACCATCCTTCCAAGGTTGAAGCTACGTCACTCATTTATTATCACTCCTAAATTTCTGTGGGATACAATATGTACTGTTCCTATTGTATCCTAATGGAGGCAGGAGGGGCAAATCGATTTAGGTTTTATTTGCCAAAAGTTCATTGCTTCGTAACATTTTTTCTAGTAAACTTACTACTAGTTATAGTGAATGTGATCTTGCTTATAGTGTGTGTTTAAAAAAGTCGACTTTTTGAATAACCTCTTAATAGTGTGGATGAGAAGGGTGGGGAAGCGATGGGATGGCTCATCGTATTGGTGCTGATGGTTTTATTCTTCGTGATGATGTTCGGCATCGGATTTATTCTCAATATGCTTATGAAGACAACGTGGTTTCCTGCATATATTTTTGTGCTTGTCATTATTCCGATCGTCGTCTATTCGCTTTGGAACCATGATAAGAGCTTTGGATCGTATTTGGCTTCGTTCAAATTGGTCGATTATTTGACGGCACTCGCTGGTCTCGGTGGTGCTATTTTGAGTGGTTGGACGATCCAAAAATTGCGTCAAAGTGGCTACAAAATGTTTTAATATAAACGAGCAATGATCATGAAATAAAGAGTAAGCGGTAGTATCCCAGGATTATCACTAGGATGCTACCGCTGTTTGTTATTCTTGCAAGGCTAAGACTTAGCTTCAACTTATTGGCTAGAAACCTGCTGTGATGATGCAACTGTTGCTGGAGCGGGAGCCTTTCGTAATTCATGTGCTCCGATCCAAGTTACGAGTATCAAACCAAGTCCGGAGATTATAGGTATATAGAAGCTAGGTATCCAGTCCAGGAAGAGTCCGAATAATACCATACCAAGAGGGGCTATCGCACTGGCCATCGTATCAAGAATACCGAAAACGCGCCCGCGATATTCCTCATCAATCGTCTTTTGTAATGTAACCTGAATGGGAATGTTGATATAAATAATGATAATGCCGACAATTAACATGAGCACCATATAGAACACGAACGATCCAATAGAAGCGAAGGTAATAAGTAAGGGAAGAGACATGGCGAGAAGTAGTACGGATAGGATGGTTAATCCCTGGATTAACGATTTTAAGGGGTCTCCTAATTGCTTACGGAATGAGAGAAGGGCTGACATGAGTAGCATGCCTGCTGCAAGCATTGCGTCGATCGTTCCATATTGCTTCGAGCTAAGCTTCAGAGATTCCACAATAATATAAGGGAGAAACACGTTCAGTGCACTGATGAAGAAATTAATCCAAAAGGCCAGTTTGATCATTCCCCAAATGAGATGACTTCGTTTGGCATAATTGAAGCCTTCAACAAAACTTAGTTGGAATGATTTGAGGAATCCAGTCAAGGAACCTCCTTCCGAATGCAAATTTTGATTTGAGTTTTCTTTAGATGCTGGTTTGAATTTTAATGACCACCCCATCAATGTAGATACCATAAAGGCAAGGCCATTAAATAACATAAACATGTCTAAGGGTACAAATGCGTAGAGAACTCCACCGAGTATTGGTCCTAAAATATTGCCGATAGAACTGGAAATTTGGTTCAGGGAGCTTGCCCGTTGCACATTATTCTCTTCAACAAGCATCATAATGGACGAAGAAAGTGAGACGCTATAAAAGGTAGAGCATACCGAGAGTAGAATGAGTGAAGTGTAGACGGTTATCAGTGAAAGTCCAGCGAGAGCTGTAGTGAGGAAAGCTAGGAGCATGACAAGTGCGCTGGCGGCGTCCGACCCTATGAGGAGCTTGCGACGACTCATGCGATCAGCGATCACTCCGGCAAATGGTGACAGTAGTATCCGAGGCAACATGCCACAAATAATCGTTAGCGCGAAATTTCCACCTGAGCCTGTTAATTTCAGAATATAGAGTCCAATCACAAAAGTGTACATGCTTGAGCCTAACATCGTAACGAGTTTGCCAATGAAAAAAAGCAGAATATTTCGGTTGTCATGACGTGATTTTATAGCGTCAATATTCATATTTCTCCTACCTCTCAGAGTTAAGTTTAATTTAATTAAACTTATATTAAGGTATAATTAATCAAATTACAATAAAAGTTTAATTTTATTTAACAAAATCATTTTTGAATACTTTTATGTAGCTTCAAGTTAAGTTATACTGGATAAAACGAATCTAATGAGGTTGAATATATGTCAACAATTGGAGAAAAGATCAGACAACTGCGTCTATCGAAGGGCATGACACAATCGCAGTTAGCGGGTGAACATATAACGAAGAGTATGCTCAGTCAAATTGAGAATGGCAAAGCTCAGCCTTCGATAGGGAGTCTACAATACTTAGCTCAGCAATTGGGGCTAGAAGTCAGTCAATTGTTAGAAGAGGATGGATCTGCGGAGATAGGGTCGCTGCTTAGAGAAGTAGAGGGTCACGTCAAACGAAAAGAATATGTAGAAGTGATATCAATAGTTGAACCTTTATTAGACGCGAAACTTCCTCTAATTCTGGACGTTGCACGTCTTATGGAGTTTTACTCCGAGGCTTGCTTCCATACAGTGAACGCAAACGGCGGGAAAGCAGTAGATAAGGCTGTGGAGATTTACGATCACTTTGGTTTATATGTTGAGGCAGCCAAGGCTAGATATATCATGTATGCCTTGTTGTTCACAAAATCACAATATGGGGCTTCGCTTGATTTGATCCGTGATGTTTGGCGACAATATAAGGACAAACAATCGAGTAGAGATATCTTGTTCGAGCTAAACCTTTATTATGCTGAAGCGGCTTCTTTGTCTGCCATTGGATATTATGAGGAAAGTATGAATGCCCTTTTAGCAGCTATTTCTTTGTCACAAGAGGAGAAGGTATACTTTTTGACCGACCACTTTTATAGGATGTTAGCAGGTAATAGTCAAATCGTAGACGATGAGGTGAGTTTTCAACAGTATTTGTCCAAGGCACGG
This sequence comes from Paenibacillus segetis, assembly GCF_014639155.1. NCBI lineage: Bacteria > Bacillati > Bacillota > Bacilli > Caryophanales > Paenibacillaceae > Paenibacillus > Paenibacillus segetis. The sequence goes on along the minus strand of NZ_BMFT01000003.1, from coordinate 194,312 downwards.
CAGTTTTCCCAGTTTACGGAGGATTCTCTGTCGCTGGAATTGATAGAATTGGCCGAAGTAAGAGGTATGAATTGGAAAGAACGATATGCTGAGGCGTTGGATTCGATCCAGCGACACTCCGAATTTGAGAATGGTGAGCACAAGGGATATTGGCTTTTGCAAAAAGGAATCGCTTACTATGGCTTAGGTCATTATACGAAGGTGCTTGAAGTATTATCACAAGTGAGCATGCCTGCTTCGGCTCATCATCCGGCGGATAAATCTTCTATCCATTCTGCCGGAGCCTACATTGCTAGCATTTATGCTAAGCAAGGAGAGTATGATCGTGCACGGAGACTCATAGCTGAAGTGTATGCAATCATGAAGACTTTTCCCCCGTCACCTTATTTTTCATTTGTTGAGGAGACCTACCGTGAGCTTTGCGGCGGATAAGAAATGCCATGATTTTACGACTAAGCTTAGGTCTTTTTGTGGTAGAATGGAGAAAGTCTCACTGTAAGTGATATGAAGGAGTGTTTCATAGGTGCGCATGAATAATTTGCATCATTTTACCGAAAATCATCATTATTGCGTATACCGTGACTTCAGCCTTAGTGGTGTAGACGGGAAGATGCTTACGCTAATCTATCAGCCTATGGTCGGAGCTTTTGCCCTAGGACTCTATCAACTTCTCTCTCAGCAAGTTCCATTGGAACAGGTTGGATACTCTGCTATAGAGCAGCAACGGGGGCTTTTCCTGACACTGGGACTTGAGCCTAGTGAGAAGGGGCGGAAGTTCCTAATCGAGCAGACCTCGAAACTTGAGGCAGTTGGTCTATTGCAAACTAGTCGTCTGTACATGCCTGATAGTGATGATTATATGTATGAGTATGAACTACAATCCCCGTTATCCCCTGCAGAGTTCTTTAGAACTCAACACCTGACGTTATTGCTACGGGATAAAATTGGGAAATTTGCGGTGCTGGAACTACGAGAAAAGTTGTTTAATAAGGAACCGGATGAATGGTCCGTTCTTACCTATAATAAAGAAAATATATCTATTCCGTTTTACGATATTTTTGAACTGAACACGCACACGATTGATTATGAGCTAGAGCAAGCCATCGCCGAAACTTCCGCAACCACCGCAAGAGGTGGTCATGTGGCAATAAGTGAAGAGGATGCGTTAAATTACGCGGACATTATTCTGCGGTTTCCTCGGGAATCCGTCAATCGTTCCTTTGTGGAGGGGCTTAGATTTAATCCTGAAGGTATGGGTGTTGCAAATTACGTGGCGCGCAAATATGATTTGAGTGTGCAGGATTTGTGCCGACTTCTGGATGAAGACGGTGTGTTTGATGCAGATGGTGGGCTATTGTTGGATAAATTGCAGCATATAGCGAATTTGCAGTTCCGCCAAGGTAAACGGCGTAAGGAAGAACGTGAAGTTGCATACAAGAAAGTGGTCTCAATGCGTGAAGAGGAGAAAGAATCTGCTGATCTCCTTGAAGAAGAAATCGCAGTTCAAATGGAATTCTATGTAGAAGTACCTCCGCAATTCTTAAGTAAATGCGATATTCATCAATACAATATGATGTTGCGTAATGAGCCGTATACTAGGCTCCTAAAGACGTTTTTTCCAGGATCGGTGCCGGACAATTTACTCGATATTTTTGAGAAGATTGATTTGAATTATAAGCTGCCTGGTGAAGTTATCAACGTATTGATCCATTACTTGATGAGTTTGTTGACCTCTGGTGGTGAACAGCGAATCAATCGTAATTTTGTGGATGCTATCGCTTCGAATATGTTGTTGAAACAAGTAAACACGTATGAGAAGGCGGTTCAATATATTCGTGATCAGTCAAAAGTGAAGGATAAGAGTGCAGGGACATCTTCGGGTTCAACGACTGGCTCGGGACGCGGGCGCACATATAATACTCGCGGGGCGAAGCCGAAACCAGAGATTCCCATTGTGGAGAGAACGAGCGGAGAACAGAGTGTATCTGATGAAGATTTCGCTGAAATGCTTAAGCTGGCTGAACGGACACAAGCTAACAAGAACAAAGGCGTTTAATTCTAAACGCTATCTTTACATCTATTGAACAAAGGAGAGTGAAAATAGTCGATGGAATCACTCGGACAATTGTTATCGCAAATGAAGAATCCACAGCTCCGGCGACGCTCTGAGGAGCTTACCGCGGAACTCATGAATTCACCGCTCGTGCTTCAGCTTCGTTCAGCTCATCCAGAGCTATCCGATGAACAGTTGAGCCTTAATATGGCTAAGCTGTATCAGTATGTGAACAACAATCGCCATTGCAGCAATTGTCCAGGATTGGATAACTGCCCTAATGATTTCCCGGGACATTATACGAAGCTGACTGTCGAAACGGTCGGGGGAAAACCTCAATTGATTGATCGGCAGGTGCCTTGTGATAAGCAGATTCAGAGACAAACGGAGCTCTCGGTGAAGAAGCGAATACATAGCTTCTATGTAGATGAGCGTGCGCTTGAGGAAGGTTACAACGAAGTAGAGATCATGTTGAAGGATCGTGAACGAGCACCGGCGGTTACGCAGGTTATTAAATATATTAATGAGACAAAGGAAAGTGGACTGAAAACTCGAGGTCTGTACCTTGTGGGGCATTTCGGAACCGGGAAGACCTTTCTGATGTGTTATTTGCTACATGAGTTAGCGAAGTCAGGGTATTCCGGTGTGATTGTATACATGCCAGAATTTGTAGAAGATTTAAAGTCGATGATGCTGGATAATCAGAAATTGAAGGAAACAGTCGAAATTATGAAACAGGCTGATTTACTCATTTTTGATGACGTTGGAGCTGAAAATTTGAATCCTTGGGTACGTGATCATATTATGGGTTCTATTCTCAATTATAGAATGAATCGTAAGCCGACCTTTTACACGTCGAATCATTCGCTAGTAGCGCTGGAGAAGCATCTTGGTTTTACGAATAAGGATGGGGAAGAGCAGCATAAAGGCCAACGATTGATGGATCGAATTGCACCGTTCGTGGATGTTGTACCTGTTAATGGGAGTAACAAGCGAGGTCAATAATAACACAAAAAAGCCGGATTCTCTTTGTGGAGAAACGGCTTTTGTCGTATTGCCCGATTAACCGGCAATAAATTTGATGATGACCATTCCAAAGAAAATAACGGCCATAAGCGTAAACATACCGAAAAATCCGTTCATTAAATCAAATAAATCGTTGCGTGGCTCTTCGTTGATATGCGCTCTAGGGTCGTTGGCATGCGGATTTGCGTCCATCTTGCGTAGCCTCCTCGGTCAAATGATAACCGTCAATGAAATAAGTCATAGACAAAGCGTTTTTAGGTTATCATTAGTATAACCAATTCTCCTTTATTTTGTAAAGAAGGCGCTGTATCAGTGATTTCCCATTCACAAAATAAATGTGGTATAATTGACAAGACACCTTAATTAAGGTGATTTCATCATTTCGTATTGATACAAATTGTGTTTGTTCTGAGGATGATGTGCAAACATGACAAAACAAACATATAAGGAGGAGATTTTATTATGGCAATAGTTAACGTATCCGATCAATCCTTCAATAGTGAAGTCGAAGGGCAAGGCATGGTGCTTGTTGATTTCTGGGCGCCTTGGTGCGGTCCTTGTAAGATGATAGCTCCAATTCTTGAAGAACTGGCTTCAGACGTAGGAGATTCGGTCAAAATAGCAAAAGTGAATGTGGACGAGAATCCGGAATCGGCTTCCCGCTTTGGCGTTATGAGTATTCCAACACTGATCTTCTTCAAAGATGGTCAACCTGTTGATAAGGTTGTTGGATTGAACTCCAAAGAAGCGTTGAAAGGCATACTTGCTAAACACCAATAAGCTAAATAGCTTCTCATTGGTTGTAAGGCTATGCTGTTTTCCCACGCCTCCGGCATGTCCGGGGGCGTTTTCTATATATCGGAAGTGAATATTTCCATGCGGGGGAGGAGGTTTGCGGGCATGGATTCTATAGATCAAGATTTATATGAGCAAGAGAAAGCGATGGAAGCTATTCGCCATAAGCTGGCATTACTGCCTGATCTTCCAGGTTGTTACCTAATGAAGAACAAAGAGGGAACCATTATTTATGTCGGCAAGGCTAAGGTCCTTAAGAATCGGGTTCGCTCGTATTTCACAGGTAGTCATGATGGTAAAACACAGCGGCTTGTTACGCATATCCGTGATTTCGAATATATCGTTACGGGAAGTAACATGGAAGCACTTATCCTGGAGTGCAATCTGATCAAGACCCATCATCCACGCTATAACGTCCTGTTGAAGGATGATAAAACTTTTCCTTATATTAAAATAACGAACGAAAAACATCCTCGGCTTGAAGTCACACGGCGGTTGTTAAAGGATAAGGCTAAATATTTTGGCCCATATCCGAACAGCTATGCAGCCCAGCAAACGAAAAAGCTCTTGGACCGCATGTACCCGTTACGCAAATGTAATGTCATGCCCAAAGAGGTATGCTTATATTACCATATGGGGCAGTGTCTGGCGCCGTGCGTGAAGGAGGTGCCTCAGGCTACCTACGAAGAAATGACGCAAGAGATTAACTCTTTTCTGAGTGGTGGACATGAGGAGATCAAGAAGGAATTACAACGAAAAATGCAAGAAGCGGCAGAGGACTTATATTTTGAGCGGGCGAAGGAATTGCGAGATCAGATCATTAACATTGATGCGCTGATGGAAAAGCAGAAGATTACGATGTCAGACGCCAAGGATCGCGATGTGTTCGGCTATGCCGTCGATAAAGGCTGGATGTGCGTGCAGATTCTGTATATGCGTCAAGGTAAGATGATCGAACGCCATGCCTCCGTTTTCCCATTCTATGGGGACGCTTATAGTGATTTTCTGTCGTATGTAACGCAGTATTACAGTGATAACCCAGCACTACCCCAAGAAATTCTGTTGCCGGAGCTAAAGGGTCTCTCGGAGGATGAAGAGTCAACCGTTCCTGTAGCGGAAGTAGCGGCGGAAGACGCAGGGGGCCTGAGTAATAGGATTCCTCCTTTGGGTGAGGGTGAAAGCGAAATGCTTGATCCTGTGAGCGGAGCGGACGCTCTGCAGCAGTGGTTGGGTGTAAAAGTACATGTACCACAGCGTGGACTCAAACGACAGATGGTGAAGATGGCCAAAGATAACGCACGTGTCTCACTTGACGAGAAATTTAAGCTAATCGAACGGGATGAGGAGCGGACTTCAAAGGCAGCGGAAAATCTGGGACGCAGCATTGGTCTAGAGTCGGTATCGAGGATTGAAGCTTTTGATAACTCGAATATTCAAGGGACGAACCCAGTATCGGCCATGATTGTGTTTATTGATGGGAAGCCAGCTAAGAAGGAATACCGTAAATACAAAGTGAAGACCGTTCAAGGACCAGACGATTATGAGACCATGCGTGAGGTTATTCGTCGCAGGTATGAACGGGTGCTTAAGGACAATCTTGTAAGGCCTGATCTCATTGTTGTAGATGGAGGGAAAGGCCAAATTTCAGCAGCAATAGATGTGTTGCAGAATGAGCTAGGATTGTACATCCCTGTCTGTGGTCTTGTGAAGGATGCGAAGCATAAGACGGCGCAGTTGATGGTGGGGGATCCACCGGAGCCGGTTCATCTTCCACGTGACAGTCAGGAATTCTATCTTCTGCAGAGAATACAGGATGAGGTGCACCGTTTTGCTATCTCATTCCACCGTGAGCAGCGTGCGAAGTCGATGGTGACCTCTAGGTTGGATTCCATTCCTGGAATTGGTGAGAAGCGCCGTAAGCTCTTGCTGAAACATTTTGGCTCACTCAAAAAAATAAAAGAGGCCTCAGTCGAAGACTTTCGGCCCCTCTCAATTGGCGAGAAGCTCGCCAATCAAATTATAAACGCCCTTCGGGATGAGGAATCGTGATCAGCGGTTCCTCTCTTTTTTGTGTGAAGGGTACTTTGCGCTCTTTGCTTGGTGGGTTGAATAGATAGATCACATAAGCAACGACGGCAGGGAGGATGATGTAGAACACCCCTGCTGCCAAGTTGATGGATCCTCCCATAAACATAAGGCTCAATGCCATCAGAATGCTATCAAAGATAACATGCGAGAAGACCGCGGCGATGTAACCATAACGCAGAAAGATGAAACTGAATAACAGTCCGATAATACATAATTCAATTGGCCGTGTAATGACGGGGTAGATTGGGTATAAAGTGTGTCCTAAAGCCCAAATCATCGTCGTAATGAAACTAGCCAAGAATGTGCTGCGAACCATTTTCTTTACCATCGGGATCCCGAATAGGCGATACACAGCTTCTTCACCGATACCTGCAACCCATGCGAGTAGTGGGAACAGTAACGGATATAATAGGTTGTACGGTGATTGAGAAGCATCTGTAGTGGACCAGAAGTGGATCGTTTGATCCAGGATAATAAAGATAATCGACTGAACACCGAGTAGAATGAAAGCCCAAGCGTAACCGTTTGCCATGGAGGACAAAATGTGTCGCCCATAACCAGGCTCTTTAGCGCGAGCCCATAAATTATGGCCATTCTGCCGTAACAATCCATCACCGCCAACAAGAGAGAAATATACAGAGGCGGCCATGATCAATGATAATACTCCCTGTACCACAAAGCCGATGAGGAGGATTAATGGCTCTCCGCCCTCTTTTTGCAGGTATGGAAGCATATTGATCGCTCCGACCATGGTTAGAACAAAGTAACAGCTAGACAGAAATATTCCGCGCTTAAATGAGGAGTGCCTGCGAGCTTTGACGCTGAAAATAATAGCTAGAATACCTAACACGAAGGTTAGAAGTGCATATCCTCCAAATGTAAGCCAATAAGCAATTTGTGTCTGATCCTTCACGTAATTCAGATGAGCCTGGGGTGTATCAAAGTAAGATTCCATTGAGGATACTTGCCCGTATTCAAAACGGAAATCTAGGTAACCTTGGGATTGTCCTGATGTATAGCCCTTAAACTGATATCGGATGCCTACCTCATCTTCCTCTGAAACAAGATCTAACTTATTTCTGTCGAAACCAAATACCTTCAAGTACTTAGTAGCCAGTGCATCCTTTTCATTTAGCCCCAAATTCCCTTCACGTGCCAGTAGGGATTCGGTTGATTCAGATCCTATTAATAGCATCAAATCTTTAGTTGAATTTCCTGCCGAGCCAATCTTTTCAAAACCGACCACTTGCCCTGTTGTTAAATGAACGTCCACAGTCACTGCGGAGTGAACTGCATCTGGATTTTCAAAACGAACACGGAACATTTCAAGTGGAAATTTCTCGCCGTACGATTTCAAATACGATTCCATTAGTTTTTCTTTAGTTAAATAACCGTACATCTCAGAATGGGCCTCGTAGGTAACTAATGCTTTTTCCATATCACCAGAAATGCCTAAAGTTGATTCCATAAATTTTGCTGCGGAATTCTTGGCCTGATCTTTTGTGATGACATTCTTGGATTGCTCCACCTGAAGCGTATCTGACAAGATACTAGGAAGCACTTGCACATATACAAATATAATGAGGCCAATAGCGGCTAATATCCAAAGTGTCCTCGTTTTTAAATTGCGCCCGATTGGGTTAACAGCAGCTTTCATTGTAAAACCCCTTTGAATGAATTTTTGAAAATTTACAACATTTCGATCAATGTTCATCACAGTAAAGATAACACAGGCCGAATACAATCGCCAGAAGTGTGTACGAAATATTGAAAAACTGCAATAACATCGGTAAGGATTAGCAATGCTGGGATAAGGGATTACCCTGAACGTTGTTTCGGTACTTTTAAGCTTTTTTCAATGTTTTTCATGGAAATAAAGCTTTGTGAAGGGGGAAAATAAAGATTATAATCCATTTGGGAAAATGAAATGTAAATAAATGAAAATATGAATGGCCGAATTTCTGTGTGAAAACGGGGGAACCAGTCTTTAGGGGTGAATTTTATTTCAGCGCTTGGGTTATACATCCGGTGATGAAATAAATAGGGCAACTGTGCATGTCCGAATCCGTCAGCTAACCTCGTAGGCCTTTGCAGCAGGAGCCCAAACACCGAGAGGCATTGGATTTCCAGTGTCTTTTTTTCTTGTTCTTGTCTTACTACAGTGATGAGGTGAGCGTGTGATATCAAAATGGTTCAAGCTTTCCCCGCCGCGCGTGTTAGTGTTAGGATTTGCGGCGATTATTCTGACTGGAGCACTTTTATTGATGCTTCCTATTTCGCATACTAATGGGGGGACGTTACCTTTTGTAGATGCTCTTTTTACCTCAACCTCGGCGACCTGTGTAACTGGATTGATTGTTCGAGATACGGGGACTTATTTTTCTACATTCGGTCAAGTTGTAATTATGTTGTTGATTCAGGTCGGCGGCCTTGGTTTTATGACGATGGCAACCTTGTTCTCTTTGGCATTCAAGCGAAAAATATCGCTCAAGGACCGCTTGTTGCTTCAAGAGGCTATGAATCAAAACTCGATGGAAGGCATTGTACGTTTGATTCGTAAAGTATTGATGTATTCGTTAGTGATTGAATCATGTGCCGCGATATTGTATAGCATTCGTTGGGCTTTTGATATGCCACTGGGTCGAGCCATTTATTTTGGTATCTTTCATTCGGTCGCGATGTTTAATAATGCTGGATTTGATTTGTTTGGTGGATTTCGGAGTTTGACGATGTATGTTGGGGATCCCATCGTTAACTTCGTTACGATGTTCTTAATTGTAACGGGGGGCATCGGGTTTATCGTAATGTCAGACTTGATCGATTTCCGTAACCGCCGTAGATTATCTCTTCACTCTAAGGTGGTACTATCCATGACGTCCGCACTGATCATACTTGGAGCAATCGTAATTTTTATATTTGAATTCACGAACACGAAGACGCTGGGACCACTCAGTTGGGGTGAGAAGATATGGAGTGCTTTCTTCCAGTCCGTCACACCGCGTACAGCAGGTGCGAATACGGTGGACATTGGTGCATTAAGACAAGCGACACAGTTCTTTATGATTATCTTGATGTTCATCGGGGCATCACCTGGTTCTACAGGTGGTGGGGTTAAGACAACAACCTTTACAATTTTGATCGGCGCAGTCTTCTCGATGATTCGTGGCCGTTCCGATCTTGTAATATTCCGTTACCGTTTGGCACAGGAGCGTATTTTTAAAGCGGTGACGATTACCATGTTGTCGCTATTTCTCGTCATAGTCGTCGCCATGGTATTGTCTACGACGGAGGACGTTAGCTTCCTGAGCATTCTATTTGAGACCACATCGGCGTTTGGTACGGTAGGGCTGACGATGGGGATCACAGGGAAGTTAACCGTCATAGGGAAGATTATTATTAGTCTCACTATGTTTGCTGGACGTTTAGGGCCTTTAACATTAGCTTATGCACTTGGTCCTAAGAAGGGTAAGGAATTGTATCGCTATCCAGAAGGTAAAATGATAATAGGATAAGGAGTTTGGCAAAACACATGAAAAAACAGCAGTTTGTAGTCATCGGATTAGGGCGATTTGGTTCAAGTCTTGCATTGGAATTGATGGATCTTGGTTACGAGGTTCTCGGTATAGACCAAGACGAAGAGATCGTAAATGACTTGAGTAATCGGCTCACACATGCCGTTGTAGCGGATACTACGGAAGAAGAGGTACTTAGATCGCTAGGGGTTCGCAATTTTGATTGTGGTATTGTGGCCATGGGTAGTGACATCCAAAGGAGTATTCTAACCGCGATTCTGTTGAAGGATCTAGGGATCAAGACTGTAGTAGCTAAAGCCATTTCCGTCTTGCACGGCCGTGCGCTTGAAAGACTTGGTGTTGACCGCGTCATTTTTCCGGAACGAGACATGGGAATTCGAGTTGCTCATCAGCTCGTGACTCCGAATCTGCTGGATTTTATCGAATTATCCAAAGAATACAGTATTGTGGAAATGATTGTACCGCCTTGCCTGCATAACAAAAATGTTGGAGAACTGAATCCGCGTGCCCGTTTCGGGTGTAGCATCGTCGCGATTCATCGAGTAAACGATATGATCGTAGCCCCAACCGCCATGGATCAATTGTTTACAGGCGATATTATGGTCATTATTGGTTCTAATAAAAATGTTGAGGAATTCAAATCATTCATTAATGAAGAATAATGTGATCCTGTAGTTGGAGTGGGTTGAAGATGGAATCGGCAACAAGCCTAGCAATCTCGCATGATATTATGCTAGTAATACTTATTTTAACTATAGGGATGTTCTCAGGAAAATTAGCTTCCTGGCTGAAATTGCCGGACGTTGCGGTGTTTATTGCTATAGGTATGGTATTTGGTCCTGGTTTGAACTTGATCCATGAACCAAGCGGTTCTCTGATCAATCAAATGATTCTTACTGTCGGTTCAGTATTCATTTTGTTTGATGGAGGCCGGAATCTAAAGCTTAGTGGGTTGCGTAAAGTATGGATTACACTTTCGTTATTGAGTCTTCCGGGCGTATTGATCACTATGTTTATCGTGGGCACAGGTGTACATTATTTGTTTGGAGTTGATTGGAGCTTTTCCTTTCTGGCTGCTGCGGTCATTGCGTCTACTGATCCAGCTTCGATTATTCCCGTTTTTAAGCAGGTCAAAATTAAGGAAAGAGTACGTGAGACTGTGGAAAGTGAGTCGGCATTTAATGATGCTACAGGTTCTATTCTGACATTCTCTATGCTTGCTATAGTTATGGGAAGTGGCTCATTGAGTATTGGCTCGATGTCTTGGGACTTTGTAAAGACCGCTTTTGGTGGCATCTTAGTTGGGATTGTTGTCTCGGCCCTGTTTACTTATCTAAGTGGACATGTGCGTCGTGGAATTCTACAGGAATATGCAAGTATTGTTATGATCATATGCGGCCTTGCTGCATATTGGTTAGGAGATGTACTCCATGTTAGCGGGTTTATGGCTACATTTGTAGCTGGTATCATATGGGGTAATGCGGAGACGTTCAAATTATCGCTGAAGACCAAGGAAGTTGAAATAAACTCCTTCGCAGAGAATATAACTGTCATGATGCGCATGTTGATCTTCTTGTTACTCGGGAGCCAGGTTAACTTTGGAATTCTCGGAGATTATTTCTGGCAGAGTCTTGTGGCTGTATTGCTGTTAATGTTCGTAGCCCGCCCTATCACCGTATTGTTATGCGCCCTACCGGACAGAACGGTGAAATGGACCTGGCAGGAGCTACTCTTTATGTGCTGGGTTCGAGAGACTGGGGTTATTCCAGCTGCATTATCTGGAATGATTCTAGCTATGGGAGTTGCTCACGCGGAGATTATTTCTGCGGTGACATTCATGGCGATCGTACTTACGATCGTTATTCAGGCCAGCACAACCGGATGGGTTGCTCGTAAGCTTGGATTAGAAGTGAAGGAAACTAGTGGGTGACGGCAAAAAAGGTAATGTGCTTACATGATGTAGTCACAAGTATCGCTGGGAGAACGAGAATATGGAGTTTTATTCCTTTTTGAATGTCCGCTATTCTACGAGGTTCCCCCAGCGTAAGTTTTCAATGGTATTATTGACTCAAAACGACTCTAGCGATTGATCTTCAAGCGAATAATGATCACGAACCATTGTAACGAATCTCAGTGAGCTTATTTGCGGTTATTGAAGCCTATACAAGTTAAGTGCCCTGGGATCAATCTATTGATTTCCGAAATTTCTTCGATTGCATTTTATGGAAGTTACCTCCCCTTGAAGTGTCTCAAACACCCCCCCCTTGCCTGCTCCGTGTGAGCAAAATTCAATTAATTGTAAGTGATACAAAAAACAGTCGAAGGATAGGCTGCTAATTGTGTCGAATATATAACTTTATAGATCAAGCTCATGAAACAGACTACCTTTAACTTTTGTGATCCATTCCAATGTCTCACTAGTTAACTCAGATTTGTCGCTATAGATGAGGCATGTTTCTCTCTGGGTTTGTTCTAATTCTTTGATAGGTACGGTAACGAGGTCGTTGTCACGTAGTAACTGACTGCGTAAATATGATTTAGGTAGCAACGCCGCTGATTTACAAATCGGTAGTAGACGTACAATCGCTTCGAAAGAATCGATTTCCATCCTCACATCTGGAATGATTCCATATCGTCCGAACAAATCGTCAATCAATTTACGATACCAAGTGCCTTTGGAAAAAATAATCATGGAACGTCCATTCAAGTCTTCCATAGTGGCACCATCCGCTAGTTCATGTCCTTTAGGAACAATGAGCTCTAGGTGATCCTGAAATAAGGGGATGCAGCGTAACCCTGTTTCATTAATAGATGAAGCTACTAGACCAACGTCTACCTTTTTATCTCTTAAGTAAGAGACTATTTCATGGGTTTTACCAGTTGAGAGTTTCAGTTCGATCTCAGGGAATTGGTTCATTAATGCAGTGACAAGTAATGGTAGTGTTGTTTGGATGGTAGTAAGACTCGCCCCTAAGTTCACGATGGTTCGTTCTGCTGTTTTGAAACGAGAAACCGACTGTAGGAAATTCTGATGTCGCTGTCGTTGCTCTAATGCGTAAATGTATGCTTCATGTCCAACCCTGGTCAGTTCAAGCCGCTTACCCTTGCGGTGAAATAGAGGCACACCCCATTCCTGTTCTAGCTTAGCTATCTTTCGGGATAACGCTGGTTGTGATAGGTTAAGTAGTTTAGATGCTTTGTTTAAACTAGATTGCTCGACAACGGTGGTAAATACAAGCAGTTCTTCAATCATAGTAGTGCCTCCTGTATTTAAAAGTGATGTATACGAGTTCGTTATGTGATTTTGTTATAACATTTAATAATTATATTGCAATTCCATTATAAGATGAAAAGGAGTAACATGGGAAGTGACACAAGTTGTTCACATGTTATGTCTATAACATAGCGAAATGGGCAATTTTTTGTGGAAATTGTCATATACGTTTTCTCAGATGGTTTTATTGTTAGAGGTATAACATGTGATAGGGAAATGATGGAAATGGGAAGGGGCATATGAGCTTATGAAAGGGTTTTATTCCAGAAAACTGCACTCGTTGTTGGGTGTCATACCGCTTGGATTTTTCATTCTGGAACACGTGATTACTAATTTTTCAGCCGTAGAAGGCGGGAGTCAAGGATTCAAAGATAGTGTGGCTGCACTGAATAGCTTGCCACTAATACTGGTATTGGAGATTTTCGGGATTTGGTTACCCATTTTGTATCACGGGGTATATGGGCTATACATTGCTTTCCAGGCAAAACCCAATAATACACGGTTTCAGAATGAACGGAACTTGCGCTATTTACTGCAACGGGTAACAGGCGTGCTTGTGTTTGCTTTTATTATTTGGCATGTGTACGAGACACGTATACAGGTGGCTCTAGGCAATATTACACATGAAGAGCTTGGCGGAGTAATGCATGACATTGTTATGAATCCGTTCTTTTTCATCTTATATTTAATTGGTGTTCTATCGGCGTCCTTCCACTTTACGAATGGATTGTGGTCGTTCATGGTTAGTTGGGGGATTACAATTGGCCCGCGTGCTCAACGTGTGTCTTCTATCATCTGTATGGGACTATGTGTGATCATCTCTGTAATGCTAGTCTGGTCACTGTTTGTATTCCGCGGTGTAGAGTTTCAAGCTGAAGGTACAGCATGGTTGACTGGTTTGAAATCATTAGTAGGTTAACAAAACTAGTTTAGGCTTACGAAGTAAGTTTTGTACGAAGGTTATTTCAAGTAGAAGATGCTATACAAAACTTTTAGGAGTTGACGATAGATATGGCTAAACAAAGCGTAATTGTCGTAGGCGGCGGTCTTGCGGGACTGATGGCTACGATCAAAGCAGCGGAGGCGGGAGTACAAGTTCATCTGTTCTCGCTCGTTCCGGTAAAGAGGTCTCACTCTGTGTGTGCACAAGGTGGGATTAACGGTGCTGTAAATACTAAAGGTGAAGGTGACTCTCCTTGGGAGCATTTTGACGATACGGTGTATGGTGGAGACTTTCTCGCAAACCAACCACCGGTTAAGGCGATGTGTGAGGCAGCGCCGGGTATTATTCATTTGATGGACCGAATGGGTGTCATGTTTAACCGTACTCCGGAAGGATTGCTAGATTTCCGTCGTTTCGGGGGGACGAAACGGCACCGGACTGCGTTCGCAGGAGCGACAACAGGGCAACAGTTATTGTACGCACTGGATGAACAGGTACGCCGCTTCGAAGCGGGTGGCGTGGTAACGAAATACGAGCACTGGGAGTTCTTATCCGCCGTAATCGATGATGAAGGTATATGCCGCGGCATTTGCGCGCAAGATTTGCGTTCCATGGAAGTCGTGACATTTGCTTCGGATGCGGTTATTTTGGCAACGGGTGGTCCCGGGATTATTTTTGGCAAAACAACGAACTCGGTTATTAATACAGGGACTGCAGCAAGTGCGGTTTACCAACAGGGTGTGCACTACGCAAACGGCGAATTCATTCAAATTCACCCAACGGCGATCCCTGGGGATGACAAGCTCCGTTTGATGTCGGAGTCGGCTCGTGGGGAAGGCGGACGGATTTGGACTTACAAAGACGGTAAACCGTGGTATTTCCTTGAGGAAAAATATCCGGCTTACGGTAACTTGGTACCTCGGGATATCGCGACACGGGAAATTTTCCATGTGTGTGTAGATATGAAGCTCGGTGTTAATCAAGAGAACATGGTATATCTCGACCTATCTCATAAAGATCCTAAGGAACTGGACGTTAAACTCGGTGGCATTATTGAGATTTATGAGAAATTCATGGGTGACGATCCGCGCAAAATTCCAATGAAAATATTCCCTGCAGTCCATTACTCCATGGGCGGGATGTGGGTTGATTACAATCAGATGACGAATATCCCTGGTCTATTTGCGGCTGGAGAATGCGAATACCAATATCATGGGGCGAATCGACTAGGCGCGAATTCCCTTGTATCTGCTATTTTTGGCGGGATGGTTGCCGGTCCTAAGTCCGTGGAATATATACGCGGTCTGAAAAAATCTGCGGAGGATATTGATCCATCCGTATTTGAAAAGAATCGCAAGGCACAGGAAGACAAGTATGAAGGCTTGCTGGCAATGAACGGTACGGAGAATGCCTATGCTATTCACAAGGAACTTGGTGAATGGATGACGGACAACATGACAGTTGTACGTTACAATGCGAAGCTAGAAGCAACGATTGGTAAGATCAAAGAGCTCAAACAACGCTATAAGAACATCAATATAAATGACACGTCCCGCTGGAATAACGCTGGAGCAGCGTTTACACGTCAATTGTGGAACATGCTTGAGTTGTCCGAGGCAATGACTCTTGGAGGATTACTGCGGAATGAAAGCCGTGGAGCGCACTACAAACCTGAATTCCCGGATCGTAATGATGAGGACTTTTTGAAGACGACCAAGGCAACTTGGACACCAGATGGACCGCGAATCTCTTACGATGAAGTTGACGTTTCGTTGATCCCACCGCGTGTTCGCGATTATTCGAAGGATTAATAGGAGGGGAAGAGTAATGGCTACGGCGGAAACAAAAACGGCTGCTAAGAAAGTAAAGTTCATAATTACGCGCCAAGACGATCCAAAAGCGGCGTCCTATACAGAAGAATTCGAGTTGGACTATCGTCCGGGGATGAATGTCATCAGCGCTTTGATGGAAATTCAACGGAATCCCGTGAATCTGAAGGGGGAAAATACAGCTCCTGTTTGCTGGGAATCCAACTGTTTGGAAGAAGTGTGCGGTGCTTGCTCGATGGTGATCAATGGTAAGCCACGTCAAGCTTGCGCGGCGCTTGTTGATAATCTGGAGCAACCCGTACGTTTGGAACCAATGAGGACATTTCCGATTGTACGTGATCTGGTCATTGACCGGAGTGTGATGTTTACATCACTTAAGAAGGTTAAAGCATGGATTCCGATTGATGGAACTTACGACCTGGGGCCGGGTCCTCGGATGGCCGAGAAGAAACGTCAATGGGCTTATGAATTGTCCAAGTGTATGACTTGTGGTGTTTGTCTAGAAGCTTGTCCGAACGTTAATGAAAAGACAAATTTCATGGGGCCAGCGCCTATATCACAGGTAAGGCTATTTAACGCCCATCCAACGGGTGAAATGAATGCGGAGGAACGGATCGAAGCGCTCATGGAGGACGGCGGTATCGAGGGCTGTGGTAACTCGCAAAACTGCGTGCGAGCCTGCCCGAAAGGCATCCCATTAACGACTTCAATCGCTGAGATGAACAAAGCTACCACGAAGCACATGTTCAAGAATTGGCTTAGCTTGTAATTGATATGATCTTGAAGAAGACCGGGCATGGTGTCCGGTCTTTTTTATGCTCGGGGACAGACAGAACAACCCCCTCTGATTCATGGCTACTGCCATGAACCAGAGGGGGTTGAGCCGTTCTTATATCAGATTCATTTTAAATCTTAAATTTAATCGATGAGCTTAGCTGCACGCAATAATTGATGGAGTGACACCGCGACCGTGTCTCGCGTTGTTGCTGCAGCAGGGTTGAAGTAAGAACCACCATCTACTGTTTCACCTGTAATCAGACCTGCAGCAGATAAGGCTTTGACACTTTCCTTCGCATATCCAGCAATTTTGGCTTCATCGGTGTAAGGAGTAAAGAGTGGATTAGCTACCTTGAGTTCAACTCCAGTCAGTTGAAGCGCTCTAGCCAGAATAACAGACAATTCTTGGCGAGTAACCGCAGCATTAGGAGAAAATTTGTTGTTACCTGTTCCTTGAATTAATCCCGCATCATAAGCGGCAGCCACGTCGCTAGCGTACCAATCCGTTGATTTAATATCTGTGAACTGGGTTGTGGAGTTGCTTTGTAAGCCAAGTGATCTCACTAGCAGTGATGTGAACTCTGCCCGAGTTAGGTTGTTCTTAGGTGAGAAAGTGGTTGCCGAGGTACCATCAATTATAAATTTATTCGCTAGAGCTGTGATATCAGATGCAGCCCAAGAAGAAGCGATGTCATTGAATTGAACAGTTCGACTCGCCGCTGCATATACGGAAAAACCTGGGCGGTTTACGATGACGAGCGTAGTTCCATCTGCTTGTGGCTTGAGGAGAGAAGAAACAGGTTTGACTGTGCCATGATCTTCAAACAATACTCCGGCTGTATTAGGTCCAATATTGCCCGGAATCGTAAAGGATCGCTTAATGAAAGTGTTACTTGGTACTTCAATAGGCTTGCTATCTGAAGCAGATACCCAATGAGCTTCAAATGTTACGGGATTTCCAATAAGGGTCCCACCGTGAAGTTGACCATCAAAGTGCGATTTAAGATTGTCAGTCTGGGAAATGACAAGCTCAAGGCCATAATTTACTGGTGCTTTCGTCAATAGAGAGACGGGGAAGGCAACAGCTGAACCTGCAAAATGAATTACAATACTACTTTGTGATGGAATACTCTGTAACAGCTTGATTTGTTCAGGCGTTAAAGATAATTTGAAGCTTGGTTCACTGCTGCTGGTTGTTGCATCAACAATTATAGCCGTCTCAGAATTTCCAATAGAGGCTATGGCTGTTTTCAGATTGCTATCAGATATGGTGGCAGTAATAATGCCATTTTCTGTACTAGTCTTCGCAGCAAGATGGACTTGTTTGAAGCCTTGATCAATGATTTCGTTTGTGGCAGCACTAGGAGTTGTTACTGGTTTAGTAGATGTGGACGGACCTGAGATTCCGGAAGATCCCGATGTAGATGGTACTGATGTCGGCGATGGTGTAGGTGTCGGTGCTGATGACGGCGAAGGTGTTGGTGTAGTCGTAGGTGTAGCTGTAGGTGAAGGGGAGTTATCAATTCTAAAAGTAGTGAAGCCTTCATATTGTATTGGGTTCCCATATGCATCTTTTGCTATTCCGCCAGACTCTGTTAATTGCGCGGCAAACACATAGATACTGTAAATGCCGTCTTTGAGATGTGCAGTTGTTGAATCATTGTCATAAGAGTAATAAGTACCATTTATTCCTGGCAAAGTATATACCCCTGGTTCAAAGAGGTCATCATATGATTCTCCGGTGTTAATATCGAAGTATCCGAGGAGTTCATCGTCTAAATCGAGGGCATTAATCTCAATATAGTTGGTATCGCCTTCCGTCAATTTAAAGGAAAGATCAGTGGAATTTTATGAAGCGCGATTTGGATAAACAACGGAGTTTGTTACTTGGACCTCTTGAATACCAAAGCCATTGCTCGGTTGTTCAGTAGCTACATAGATTACAAATGGTAAATGTAAAGCTGGCAGACCAGGGCTCTCCAAATTGATCTGACCCTCGAACATGTTATCTTGTTCAGCATTTGCTACTTCGAGGTTCAAATTGAAGGATGTTGTTTGGCCAGCAGCAGCTGATATTATACTGTTATCCAGTGTAGCATTAATACCATCATGTTCTTGATGCCATTCTATGGATGCGGTATAGGTTACTTCTGTGTTGGAAGTATTTTTTAATTGTAATTCTTTTCCTTGTACTCCTGCATTAGGAGCAACAACTCCAAAGTTAGCTGAAGAGTTATAGTTGATAACATCTAGCGGATTATAGTTCGCATCAAGGATAGTAATGGGTTCAACACTTTCAAGTAACGCGGGGGTTATAATAGCATTGGCTACATTGACACGGCCAGCTCCTTGTTGATAAACATCATATAAATCTCCATCTTGATCGGTAATCACATCTGCTGTGTTGGCTAGAGCAGCGCGAATATCAAGCGGAGCCCAGTCTGGATGGAGTTGTTTGATCAGAAGAGCAAGTCCAGCAACATGTGGAGCCGCCATACTTGTTCCACTAAGTCTTTCGTAGCTGGTCTCATAGGTAGGTGAATCAAACTTCGGATAGGTCGACAAAATGTTCTCGCCAGGTGCGGTAAAGTCTGGTTTAATGCTTAAATTGTTATCTGCGTTAGGTCCCCAAGAAGAGAAACTTGCTAAATAATCTCCAGGGATCGTAGAGACTGCATAATCATCAGGGAAGGTGAATTTCAGCGTTTGATCAGGATAAGCAATTAGTGCTCTAACCAAAGCGCGACCTTCTGTACCTTTCAAATCAAAGGTAGGAATAAAGCTGAAGCTATCACCGAGGCTAACGTTAATATAATCGTCTTTTCCAACTATAGATTCACTCAGATCAGCCTCAGAACCATTTGCGCCACCATTAAAGATAACTATTGCTTTAGCGCCATTTTTTTTGGCGATAGCAATTTTATCTACGAAGGCAAGTGTCCCTCTTGAAGCCAGTACTACTTTTCCAGCAACATCTTTCTCAGTATAGTCATCGTTATCTCCAAGACCTACATAAACTACGTCTAATGGGTCTGTACCCATAATGTCTAGGAAATTAGCATTGGCTGTCTCCCAGCCCATAAGGTTGAAGTCATAAGTAGCATCTGTAGCCGTAGCTACTGGAGCCGCCTCTTCCAATGTCGATTGTAATTGACCGGAGTAGTGGTTACTCTCACTTGTCACCGCTCCAACGGCTATTGCTAATTGAGCGCCTGCTGGAGAACCCATAGTGAAATAACCAGGACCGGCATTCCCATTGGCAACAACTGTAACGACCCCGGATAGTACGGCGTTGTTTATAGCAACGGATTCAGGAGAATTAACGTCTTTCACAGAATCAGAACCGAGCGAAAGGTTAATGACATCCATGCCATCTTTGACGGCTCGTTCAATTCCGTCGATGATCTGGGCAGACGATCCAGAAGTACGGGTGGGATCTTCCTTTTCACGACCAAGCACTTTATATGCATAAAGATCTGCGTCATAGGCTACGCCTTTTTGCACAATTTCACTCTCTGTATTGACCGCTCTACCGATAATTGTCCCGGCAACGTGGGTACCATGATAAGTACCTTCATAACCTACTCCATGTCCGATCTCATCATCTTCTGGTAAAATCGGTGGTTCTTCAGAAGGATCACTATCATTATAGTATGAATCATAACCACCTTTATAAGCATCCTTAATATCTGGATGGTTGAAGTCAACCCCCGTATCGATAACGCCTATTTTTAATCCTGCTCCAGTCAGATCCTTCGCCCAAGCCTGATCCGCACCAATTTGTTTGAGAGGATTAATCTCGTAGTTATCGCCTGTAGACGATGATTCAATCGGAAGTGCATACCATGTACTGTTCTTCTGAATAGATTTGACTCCTGGAATTTCTGCTAGATTTGAGATTTCGTTAGCAGGAATAGTAACTTCGAATCCATTTAATACGGTGTTATACGTATAATTGACTTGTAGATTCAGTCCTTGATCAGAAGCTTCATTAAGAACTTCTTGTTGCTCATCTTGGACCGCGGATTCTGAAGAGAGAGAAGCCAAGGAACGCATTCCCATTTTCGCTGCATATTGTCCCACGGCTGCTGGTAACCCCTCAAGCTGAACAATGACCCTAATCTTATCCGATGTACTGGTGTCTATCTGTGGTGAAATGAAAGTTTCATTAGAATGCACAGTATTAAGCGATATGGAATTAGGTGGATTCGTTAGTTTGAATTGTGAGGATCCTGAAGCCGAAGTTACCCCAGGAATGGCTCCAACAGTCAGA
This sequence comes from Paenibacillus segetis, assembly GCF_014639155.1. Lineage (NCBI taxonomy): Bacteria > Bacillati > Bacillota > Bacilli > Caryophanales > Paenibacillaceae > Paenibacillus > Paenibacillus segetis. Next base: position 173,721 of record NZ_BMFT01000003.1, on the reverse strand, counting down.
CCAAATGCCAGCGTGATTACTGATAATTTGCGAAATAGTAAACTAATTTTCAATAAAATACCTCCTTCTGATTGATTTAATAGTGGTAGATCTTTCTTGGTAAGTAACTCTATCTAGATGAGGGAAATCATAGTCTCCTTTCTAGTAGAACGCTTCCCAATTAATTACCTAGAATTAGTTGAAATGAAAATATTAAGAAGATATTACCATTTTTGTATTACGATATCTATATTCGAAAGGAGTTCATATTGAAAAAATTTTCCGTCAATTTTCTATTCAAAAGTCAACTTTTGGAGGATAAGCTCGTTATTTATATATGCATGATTTTTTCTTCTTAATGGTATTTACATATTTTGATAAGGAGGAGAAGAATAGCGGTTGTTGTTGAGGATCAACTATAAAAAATAGTCGAAAGAAGGCGGATGAAATGAGTAAGAAGTTTAGACTGAAATCATTATTATTGATTGGATTTTCTGTAGCCATAGGTTTAGTTAGTCCATTGTTAGGTGCCGCACCCAAAGCGAATGCCGCTGTTATGCACACATCTCCGCCACCAATTGAGATTAGTCCGTATTCGATGTTTGATCCTAATTTTGTATCTCTGGACTACGGAGCAGCATCTATTAGTGATAAAGGTGCAGGTAAGATTAGTATTTCAGGAGAAACGAATGCGAAGAAAACAGTATCAACAATTGGTGTTAAGGTAGTCGTGCAAAGATGGACCGGAACCGCTTGGGTTGATTATTATACAGGTAATAGTGCTACTAAATCCAATAATAGTTATATTTTAACTAGTGAAGAAAAAACAGTGAGCACGGGGTATTATTATCGAACCGTATCTACTCACTGGACGATTAATGGTGGAGTTAGGGAAGAAGGAACGAAAACTTCCTCAAGCATAGCCGTAAGCTAAGATTTCATAAAGAAGGCAGAGGATCTAGTGATCCTCTGCCTTTGTAGTTGATTTAGCCATTCTTAGTAGTTGTTCTTCAGTTAAGTTTCCTGAAATTTGTAATAAGGTAGAAGTATCAGGGGTAAGCCACTCTATTCTTCCGCCGCCATGTTCGTACATAATGGTTACACCTTCGCTATCATTTAATTGAACACTTTTGATCGTACCGGCATTTTCTTGAACGTTTGTCTGCATCTGCGTTCCGGATTCATTCATCCATCTTTGCATATAAGAGATTAGCTCCGTGTCCTTGTTGTGGTATTCAATTCTCAGAATATGATATTCTCCATCTGAATTAGGATACAGTTGAATGGAGTCAACCTGATATCCATTAGGAATCCATTCAGGGCTTAGTACATGAAACTTCGCAAGCTTGGTAGCTTCTTCTATTGAAACTTGCTTGGGTTCAGTAACGAGAGGGACGCTCGTTATTGGAGAAGGAATAGTCTTCTCTCCGGTAATATCCGGAGGAGGAGGTGTTAGCATGCCATTAGATGGTGGAGCATCTCTTTCCCCGAAAAAAATGTGTATGATCCCTTCTTGTGTATCTTTAATAATCTGTATAACCTGTTTAACAGCATAGGCTGGATTAGGGTTAGCTGCAAAAATTCCAATAGCTATAGAAATACAGGCAATCGCAACGCCAAGCTGGGATGCTCTTAACCACCTGGAACGTTGATTACGCTTTCTAAGCTGGATACGCATTTTCTTCCAAGATTCTTCCGGATCGGGAATTTCAATTTGAGCGTGTATGGCTTGAACAGCGCATTTCGTGAATTGTTCTAGCTGTTCTTCTGTTATTTCGTTGTTGTCCGGGCTCATGCTTCATTCCCCCCATTTGTCCAAGAATAATTCGGCTAATTTGGCCTTAGCGCGTTTGAGGCGCTTGCTCATTAAAGGCTCTTTAATACCGAGTAGACGGGCAATTTCTTTGCTAGGTAATTCCTCAATATATTTCAAATACAACACTATACGGTATTCCCATTTTAGGTGTTGCAAACACTCTACAAGTGATTGGCGTCGATTTATTTCTTCAACGATTTTTTCGACAGAGTCCATCATAGAGATCAATTGAAATTCGTTTTCTTCATTATCTATAACGGATTCAATGTCGGTAAATTGCCGATATTTTTTATTTTTTCTTAAAATATCATAAGCCGTATTTCTGGCTACTTGTTTCAACCAGGCTTTAATATTGGAATCCTCTCTAGTCTGAGGACCATGTTTCATAGCTTTGATAAAAACTTCATTAATAGCGTCCTCTACTAAATTATGATCATTAAGTAAAAAAAATAGATTGGAATATATGAGTTGATGTAACGCATAATACAAATTGCGTTGGGTGGCATCATCTAAATTACGAACATTACTTCGGAACACGCCAAATAAATCATCCGACAACTACATATCCCCCTCAGTTGCATTCAACCGTTCCCTAAATATATGTTGAATTTATAGTATTTTCCTATATGTACTTTCTTAATTATATGGATAGCATAGGAAGGATTCAATCATCTTTTGAATAATATGGGTAATTGGGGAAATATTAAATTCATCCTGATTGGAGGTGGGTAGTTTTGATTTATATATACAATTGTTTTGGTGGGACACATACGTCAGCTTTAGCTGCAGCATATCATCTTAGGAAGTTACCTTTGGACAGAGTTCCTTCAAAAGCTGAAATTTTAAATACGGATGCATTCAATAGATTAAGCCCTCAAGAGAGGGGGAAGATGGTATATCATGGCGATGATGGTGAAGGAAATAAAGTATATAGTGTAGGAAGAGGTAACTCAAAAGCGCTTATCCCTGCTATGAGAAGTGTGTTTAGGCTGTTTGAGAACAATAATAAATTAGAGGAAACGGTTGTTTTCTCCAATACGTCACCTACGGTTCCTTTGGTGATGACGGTTGGAGGCTTCCTTTCTAAGGCGTTAAAAATGGACCTTATTGGTGTTCCACTCTTGGTTATGGGATCCAAGCAGGCACACTATGATATTATCACATTGGTTGAGGAGACCGTTCGTGCTGGAAAGATAAGCTCTGCTAAGGTTGTAACGCTGAACAATAAGCACATATAAACCTCGTCAGTTTAATATGCGTTTAACTTAATATTGGAGAACTGCTGTGGTATATAAAATTTATTATACATTAACGGATAATCTACCTCTGTATTACTATAAAGAGATTCCAGTAGTAGAAAACATTCATTTTGACCAATTAATTTATCTTTCCGATCGGCTAAATTAACGGTATGTGTATATTTTATTTCAATATTTGCATGGTTAGCGCCTATATAGGCTTCATTCTCTAAAAACTCTAGTAATTGTTCCTTATTATTGAGGTCCAAGGATAAACTCTCTACCGTTTGCATTGACATAAAAGTAAAAGCATAAGCAAGTAGTTGGCCTTCCTTTCTATATAACCGTTCAAAAGCGATAACCCCCGATGAATCCCTCTTTAACACTTGTTTCGTATGTTCTGTCTCCGGGTCTATCCGATAATGTAAATCAATTTGATCAAATGTACTTATGTGGCATTTATGCAAAGGGTTACTTAGTTTTTCTAATTGAACATCCGCTTGTTTATAAAAAGTTTCGATAACATAGTTACCCTTACCACGTATATTTCTTACTAATCCATCATCTTGTAAAAGAACTAATGCTTGTCTTAAAGTGGCGCGACTAACCCCTAAATTTTTTGCTAGATCCGGTTCTGAGGGCAGTCTACTGCCTACGGGGTATTCTCCTTTTGAAATTTGAAGCAAAAGCTCGTCATATACATTTATATAAAGTGGTCGTTTCAATTTATCTAGTTTGTATGAATTCATGTTGTATTCCTCCAACTTCTCTGTTTAGGCAAATATAATATTCCATTATTGCATATCATTTTTCAGACGACAATGAATTGCATTTTTTTCTCCAAAATGTAAAGCATACAAACCTCCAAAAAAGATTTTGGAGGCTTGTACGAAGGAAGTTATTATTTTAGAAGTTGCAAGAAAGACTCACCAAACTCTGGCATAGTTACTTTAAAGTTGTCTGCAATCGTTGCACCAATATCAGCAAATGTATCATGTTCAGGTAATTTGCCGCTATCCTTCAATTGCTTGGAGTAGACCAACACAGGGATATACTCACGCGTATGATCTGTACCTGGGAATGTTGGATCATTTCCATGGTCGGCCGTAATGATTATCAAATCATCTTCACGGATTGAGTCGAACACTTCATCTAATCGTTTGTCAAACGCCTCTAGTGCTTGCCCATAGCCTTCTGGGTTACGGCGATGACCGTACACGGCATCGAAATCAACCAGATTCAAAAAGCTAATTCCAGTGAAATCTTGCTTCATAACTTCAAGCAGTTTATCCATGCCATCCATATTGTCTTTCGTACGAATAGCTTGTGTTACTCCTTCACCATCGAAGATATCATTGATTTTACCAATAGCGATTACATCATAACCGCCGTCTTGCAGACTGTTCATGACCGTTTTATTAAACGGCTTTAATGCGTAGTCATGACGATTGGATGTTCTCGTAAAGTTTCCAGGCTCACCTACATAAGGTCTTGCGATGATCCGACCGATCAAATAAGCAGGGTCTTTCGTGATTTCCCGAACCTTTTCGCAAATATCATATAACTCTTCGAGTGGAATAATTTCTTCATGAGCGGCAATTTGCAGAACCGGGTCAGCAGATGTATAGACGATCAAGTCCCCTGTTTTCATCTGATGCTCGCCATATTCATCAATAATTTCTGTTCCACTAGCTGGCTTATTCGCTACTACTTTTCGTCCTGTGATGTCTTCAATCTGCTGAATTAATTTCTCCGGGAACCCATTTGGGTATACATTAAACGGTTTATCAATATTGAGGCCCATGATCTCCCAGTGCCCTGTCATTGTATCTTTCCCGACGGATTTTTCTTGTAATTTAGTGTAATAGGCTAGAGGTTTATCCGCTTTGGGTACACCAGGAATTTCTTCAATATTGGACAGTCCTAATTTGGCCAGGTTAGGCAGATTTAATCCGTTCATATGTTCTGCAATGTGTAAAAGGGTGTGGGAACCAACATCATTAAATTGATCCGCATCTTTTCCTTCACCAATACCTACAGAATCCATGACAATCAAATGTACACGTTTAAATTTGTTCATACTACACGCTTCCTTCCATTAGTTCTGTGGAGTGCGATTATCAATTTTACGACCCAATAAGAACCAGAACAATACAATCGACAATACAGCAATCGCTGCAAGAATGATGATAATACTGCTATAGTTCAATGCGGTTGGATCATCTGTTACAAAACTTAAAAAGCTGAATTGTAAATCTTTCTTATCGATCAATAAGGCTGAATAGGTGAAACCAACGGACATCGCGATATTGAGACATAAATTGTAAAATCCTAATGCAGTCCCAGATTTTTGAGTCGGTACATGTTTAATACTAATATCAATAAGCGGGGCATACAACAATGCAAAACTGCAAGAGAACAAAATAAGTGATATAACAAATACTGCGATGGATGTTGTTATGAAGAAGGCACCTAGTAGTAAGCTGACAAAAATTAAACCAAAGGCTAGATATACACACTGCTTACTATTGAGGTGTTTTCCTATTTTACCAGACAGAGCCCCAACCAATGCCGCTAATAAACATGCGGGTATGAACAATAAAGACACCGTATCTAACTGAATGTCATATACGGTTGTTAACAAAAATGAAAGTGTATTCAGCGCATAAGCAGAATATAGCGTATTAATGATAAATGCAACCACTAACGCAAATAGGAATTGCTTATTTTTAAAGAAATCAATGGTAATAAAGGCATTCTTATTTTTACTTATATAGAATAGGAATGCGATCACAGAGACAATGAAGAGGATAAACAGTCCCCAGTTAAAAGAAGACATATACAGCATAATCGAAGTAGCAATAATGGCAACGATGAAAAGTCCTAAAAAGTCTACATTATTCTTCTTATTTTCTTCTTTTGGTAAATGCTTAAGAATAGAAGGTAACAGTAACAAGCTGAGCAGAGGAATCAAAAACAAGGTTTGCCATTCTAGATAAGTAGCAACAAATCCACCTGTTAATGTACCAATAACGGTCGCAATTTGGAAACTACTTGTACTAAACCCCATATATTTCTTCTGTTCTGCTTCAGTTGCATATTTCGTAATGAAGACTAGGTAAAGGGTTTCTCCTCCAATGTCAATGATGTAATAACAAGATGAATAATAACGCTTACATTGGGTGTGTAAGGCTCCCTTCTCTTCACCTCAAATTAGATGAAGTGAAGGAAGCTATAAATGCGAAATTTACGCTAATTCCAAAGCGATTTCCATCATTTTAGTGAATGCAGTTTGGCGTTCCTCTGGAGTCGTTTTTGCTCCTGTAATTATGTGATCGCTAACAGTTAAAATACATAATGCGTTTACACGTGCTTGAATAGCATTCCAATAAAGTGCTACGGACTCCATTTCAACAGCTAGTATGCCCATCTCCTGCCATTTATTCATCGCTGTTGGATCCGCACTATAGAAGATTTCACTGGATAAGATATTTCCAATATGAACATTTTGTCCTTTATCATCTGCTATTTTCTTTGCTTTTTGCAGAAGATCAAAAGAAGCAGTTAATGGGTATTGTCCAGGTAGATTAAATTGATGACCATAATTGGAATCTGTTGCAGTTCCCATACCAAAAATAACATCATACAGTTCAATGTTTTCTTGCATTGCACCACAAGTACCAATTCTGATTAGATTTTTAACTCCAAACACATTGATTAATTCCCAAGAGTAAATCCCCATGCTGGCTGGACCCATTCCAGTACCCATTACTGAGACCTTTTTTCCTTTGTAAGTACCGGTATAACCTAACATACCTCTTACTTCGTTAAAGCACTTGTAATCTTCCAAAAAGTTTTCCGCAATAAATTTTGCTCTTAAAGGATCTCCCGGCAATAGGATGGTTTCCGCAATTTCTACCCCGTTCGGTTTAATATGAGGCGTCTCTTTGATTGTAGTTGTCATTTGATTTACTCCTTTAAATAGAAAATTTACTTGTATGTTTTTTAGACAAGTACAATTTATCATAACTTTTTAGCCTATGCAAGTGCTTTCAAAAACACAAATTTTGGTTTTGCACAAAAAATTAACGTAGAAAAATCAATAGTATAGTAGATTTCAGTATAGCCAAGCATTTCAGCGATTGGGATGATGACTTGTTGAGGAATATGCAGGACTTTCACTTCACGATCAAGAACTAACAAGAGACATTAAAGTGAAATATTCACTAAGAAGAGGAGAAATCGAAATGCCTATTATCGATATGCCTATGAATGAATTGCATCAATATAACGGGAGTAATCCGAGGCCCGAGGACTTTGATGCGTACTGGGAAAGAGCACTTGCTGAGATGAGAGCGGTAGATGCTCAAGTTGAACTGATCCCCAGTAGCTTCAAGGTGCCTTATGCAGAATGCTATGATTTGTATTTTACAGGCGTAGGCGGGGCTAGAATTCATGCGAAATATGTAAAGCCAACTCATGTTCAGGGACCTCATCCGGCGATTATTCAATTTCATGGCTATACCGGTAATACGGGCAGTTGGACAGATAAACTCAGCTATGCATCTCTTGGTTATTCTTGTATAACAATGGACTGCCGCGGCCAAGGGGGATTATCCGAAGATGTGGGCGGAGTGAAAGGCACAACGATGAATGGCCATATCATTCGTGGGCTGGATGACCACCCGGATCAGCTGTTATTCCGCCAAATCTATTTGGATACGGCTCAACTAACGGGCATTGTCATGGAGTTTGCTGAAGTGGATGCAACCCGAGTCGGCGTCATAGGTGGTTCCCAAGGGGGTGGCTTGACATTAGCATGTGCTGCGCTGGAGCCTCGAGTCCAGAGATTGGCGCCATATTTCCCGTTTCTATGTGATTTCAAGCGGGTATGGGATATGGATTTGACCAAGGATGCGTATCAGGAGCTTCGGACGTATTTCCGTAATTATGATCCACAGCATGTAAGGGAAGAGGAAATATTTAAGAAGCTTGGATATATCGATGTACAATATTTAGTTGACAGAATTCAAGGCGAGGTACTTATGGGTGTTGGCTTAATGGATACCGTATGTCCTCCATCGACCCAGTTTGCCGCTTATAACAAAATTCGTTCACAGAAAAACTTGGAAATCTATCCTGACTTCGGACACGAGGAGTTGCCTGGGTTCTCGGATAAGACGGTTCAATTTATGCTGCAACTATAAAGAACAATTTATTAATATTGATGCTTACAGAAGCCCGGAGGGCTTCTTTTTTTATCGAATTAATAACCTAATTTCAATGCGGATATAGTATCATCAAGTATGACACTGTATTTTAATGGAATGGACGGGATAAATATTATGCATCGCATTTTATTAATAGAAGACGATATTTCTATCGTAGAAATGGTAGAAAAGGTACTCAGTAAAGAAGGATTTCATGTTACAGCAGCATATAACGGCGAGGATGGTATTTTTGCTTTTGCTAAGGGGGCCTTTGATCTTGTTCTAGTAGATTTGATGATGCCTAAGATGGATGGGATGGAAGTTATTCGAATCATTCGCTCGCGTAGTGCCCTTCCTATTCTGATTATGTCGGCTAAGGACAGCGATGTGGACAAGGCGTTGGGGCTTGGATTTGGTGCCGATGATTATATTGCTAAACCATTCTCCATGATTGAACTGTCCGCTCGTATTAAATCAGCAATTCGTAGAGCAACGACATATACACAGGTTGATCTCAAACAAGAGAAGATCACGACTGTTGGAGATTTGGAGATGGATTTTGATCATTTCTCGGTTAAAAAGCAAGGAGAAGAGCTTAAGCTTACGGCTAAGGAATTTGAGATACTGAAATTGTTCGCAGGTAATCCGAACCGTGTATTCACGAAATCTCAATTATACGGATTTATTTGGAACGATGAATATATGGGCGACGAGAACGTGATTAATGTACATATTAGGCGCCTTAGGGAAAAGATTGAGGATGATCCTTCCAATCCGGTCTATATTAAGACATTATGGGGTATCGGATACAAATGGGAAGGTGTCTAACATGTTAACCCTAGCTATCATCGTAATTATAGTTCTAGTTATAATCATTTACCTTCAGCACAGAGCGAAATCAGTGCGAAGCGCCCAAATCAATAAAATTGGCGAGCGACTAGAAGTCATTATGGCAGACAAATCTGGAGAGAAGTTGTTGCTCTTCACAAGTGATCCGGCACTACAGGTGTTAATGACGAAGATGAATGCGCTGCTTGAGATGAACCTGAAGTCAATTGCTGAGAATGCCAAATCGCAAATCATGGTCCGCAAAATGTTATCTAATATCTCACATGATTTGAAGACACCATTGACCGTTGTGTTTGGATATGTGGAGGCGTTAGCTCTAAATCAGGATATGAGTACAGAAGAACGCCAAGAATTACTCTCTAAGGTGCATCAGAAAACATCTCAGACGATCCATTTGATTGATACCTTCTTTAATTTAGCTAAGTTAGAATCGGGTGATACAGCTTTTCCACTTACTCGTCTGGATATGAGTGAACTATGTAGGGTGAATATACTGCAATTCTATGACATGTTAGCAACCAAGGGTTTTGAAGTACATATCGATATTCCAGACCATGCGGCATTTGCACTTGGCAACGAGGATGCGATAAACCGAGTTCTGAATAATTTAATATCCAATGCCATTCGGTATGGAGCAGACGGAAAGACATTGGGACTGAAATTGTATGAAGAACAAGATGAGGTATGCGTAGTTGTATGGGATCGTGGACAGGGGGTTCGGGATAGTCATAAGAATTTCGTGTTTGAGCGAATGTACACATTAGACGACTCACGAAATAAAGCGGTACAGGGTAGTGGATTAGGCCTAACTATCGCTAAAAGACTAATAGAAACGATGGGCGGAAGTATTCATCTGTCTAGTAAGCCGTATGAGAAAACGGAATTCTTGTTTCGGTTAAAGAAAGTGAAAATGAACTAATCTCTCCGATACCTAAAGAATATTTCTTGCATACTTAAGAAACACGTAAGATTTGAGTAAGAAAAATAAATCATTTCGTTTATTACAATGAGACCATAAGAGATAAGCGAAAGGAGAAATAAGTATGGCTTACGTATTACGAACACATAGTTTATCGAAATCATTTAAAGAGAAAGACATTGTATCTAATGTCAGCATGAACATCAAACAAGGTGAAATTTACGGTTTTCTTGGCCCCAATGGTGCAGGTAAAACAACAGTTATGAAAATGATAACGAACCTAGTGAAACCAACATCGGGGGAGATCGAGTTATTTGGTCAGAAATTAACGTCTATGTCCTACGATGTACTTGGTAGAATGGGGACGATCATTGAATACCCGATGTTTTATGATAAGCTGACTGCACGTGAAAATCTGGATCTGCATTGTGAATATATGGGCTACTATAATAAAAAAGCCATTGATGAAGCGCTTGAGCTTGTTAATTTGAAAGGGATTACTAACAAGCAGGTAAAAGACTTCTCTCTCGGTATGAAACAGCGGCTCGGTATTGCAAGGGCGATTATGACGAAACCAGAGTTACTCATTCTCGACGAGCCTATAAACGGACTTGATCCGATTGGCATTAAAGAGATCCGAGAGCTATTTATAACACTAAGTAAGGAATATGGCATCACAATTTTAATTTCAAGTCATATTTTGGCTGAAATTGAATTAATGGCAGATACGATTGGCGTTATCAATCACGGATTGCTGATCGAAGAGGTTTCGATGGACCAAGTTCGGGAGAAAAATACAGATTATATCGAGATTGCAACGAATGATTGTAATAAAGCAGCCTATGTACTATCGCATCAACTGAACATTGATAATATTCGGGTGATCGATCAACAGTATATCCGCGTTTATGATAATAGTATTCCGTTGAAACAGATTACCAAGATGCTAATTATGCACGATGTGGATGTGAATTCTATCCACTATAAAACTAGTTCGCTCGAGGAATATTTCATGAATCTGTTAGACGGAGGTGTTGTTCATGCTTAAATTAATGAGACTGGAATTCAAGAAGTTTCGTTTCGCCACTTACATTCGGGCAGCATTGATTGCGAACCTATGCATTTTTGCATTGATAAGCCTGATTAGTATTGATTCATTGAGTGAGAATGTAATTGAGTTTTCTAGTTTTGAAGGTATTTTTGAAATTCTGGATGCCCTGGTGAGAGGCACATTTATTATATTCGCAGGAGTTCTGTTGTCAAAATTAATTATTGACGAATTCAAAAGCCAGTCGATTACGGTATTGTTTATGTATCCGATCAACCGGAAAAAATTAATGGTAGCAAAACTGCTTATTGTTATTTGCTTTACCTTTTCAGCTATAATTTTATCCTCGCTTATTCTCACATGCGCTATATATTTACTTGATCGGTTTATAAATATCATTCCAGGGAAGTTAACTCTTGAGATGGTCGTCAAATACGGAACTTCCACGATTGCGAATGCAGTGGCTGCGAGCTTTATGAGCTTGATTCCATTATATTTTGGAATGCGTAAACATTCGATAACAACTACACTTGTTAGTTCGGTTCTCATAGTTATGGCTGTTTGCTCAAATAATGGTGGCTTCAACTTGAATTCAATTATTTTTGTTCCGATTACCTTGGCCTGTATTGGAGCATTGATTGCCTACGCAGCGATTCGAAGAATCGAAGATGTCGACTTATTATCGAAATCCGGGACGTAAGAATGCATCCCATCTAAAAATTAATAAGGGGATTATCTATCAGTTATTAGACAGCTGATAGATAACCCCCTTTATTTTATAAACTAGTGGATACTAGTGATTCATTCATTACAGGTTGGGAAGGCTTGCGGAACATTATGTAATAAAGGGCTGCGGCGCTGACATAGAGCGCTCCTGTTATGCTGAAGGTAACTGCGTAACCCCAATAATAACCGTATGTAGTAACTAAGTAAGATTGAATTGATCCCATGAAAGCCCAACCCATCATGAACGCAGTTTGGGTGACGGAATTTGCTATTCCACGTTTGGAATCAGATACCCTTTCAATGAGAACAGTGGATTGAATAGGATTAGCTGCATTCATTAATGCTTGCCTAAATAGGAAACTTACTGCGGCGATCGCAAACAAATTCGTAAAACCAGTTAATATGAGGAATGGAAGAGAAAGTACCTGGAAACATACCACGGCTTTTACGGAACCAACCCTAGCGGCTAAAGAAGGGCCGATGAGCATGGATATGATCGTCATGATTTGCCCAAGTGAGATAAGGATGCCTACAGCACTTAGGGATACAGAGAAACGGTTAGTGAAATATAAGTTTAAGTAGGGAACAACTAGTCCAGAGCCAATACCGATGATCAATTGAACAAGTGCGAACTGAGCGATCTTTATATAATCCGATTTTGAATTTCTAGTGGGACAAGAAACCTGTCTCCCTGTCCTAGCGGTAGAGATTTTTGGCTGCGTCGATACAACCTTATGTGGCATTTCCCTGATGAAAAGTAATGGAATGAAAGCAGCTAACGTAGCGATTCCACCAGCTGCCAGAACGATTTGCAAACTATAAATACGACTTATACCGAATGTTTGTAATAGATCGGCTAACATGCCACCTCCCATACTACCAAAGACTTGTGATGCAAGTACGATAGAAGAGAAATAACTGAAAATACGTAGTCTCTGATGATCAGGAATACTCTCAGCTAGGAATGGAATAGCCAGCACTTGAAATATGGCAGCAAACAGACCAGAGCAGACGGCAAGGGATAATAGACTAAACTCCGATGCAAAAAAGGATCGACCCACAAAAGCTAAACCACTAAACAGAGCTCCTATAATTAGTAATCGTTTACGGCTAGTCCGATCCCCTAGAAGTCCGACAGGAATGAACATAAGGGCCGTGGCTAATGATTGAATACCTACCACTCTACCGTTCATAGCATCTCCATAGCCTAGACCTTGGATGTAGAGATTATATAATACGGAGAACATACCGCCTCCGATTTGAAATAACATATTTGCTAGAAAGAATAATTTAATATTTAAGGATAAATGATCCCATCCCGTTTTTAATTTATGTATGTATCGCATGATGAATTAATAATCCCCCTAATTTTTACTAGCCAACTTTACCATTCTAGCAGTTTTGGAGAGACATAGGAGTAATCTTTTTTATAAAGGGGAGTAGAGGAAAGTAAAGAAGACAAAAAACATTGAAGGTTAGTGAAAATTGAAATAATATGGGAAATACGTATGGGCTGACCTATTAACGAATTGAACTGGGGGAAGTGGATTTAGTGAGCGATTATTGGAGTAGGAGATTCAAGGTAGAAGGGATGATCTGGGGTAAAGAACCGAGTCCAACAGTGCTTCATTCCCGTAATATTTTTAAAAAATATGGTGTGCATAAGGTTCTTGTTCCAGGAGGGGGTTATGGTCGGAACTCCAAAGCCCTTTCTTCCCACTTTCAAGTCGATGTGATAGAGTTGTCACCAGATGCTATTGCAATAGCAAGAGAGTGGGATCCTGCATCGCAATATATCGAAGGATCAGCCCTAGAAATGAATTTGGACAAGACCTATGAAGGAATCTATTGTTATGACTTACTTCATTTATTTTTATGTCGTGATCGACACCGTTTGATACAATGTTGTGCTCAGCAGCTGAGTACGGATGGTGTAATGTACTTTACTTGTTTTTCTGACGAAGATCCCAATAACGGTATCGGTAAGAACCTTGAACCTGGTACCTATGAATATAAGGAGGGGAAATACGCACATTTCTTCTCTGAAGCGGATTTAAGGGAACATTTCCATGGTTATCCTATATTAGAGATGGGGACGATAGAGGAAGTATTAATCAAACAAAACCATGATCCGTATTCATATTTGTTAAGATATATTGTAGTGCAGAATAATAATAGCAAATTATTAAATTGAAATGAGTGATCGTCATGAAGTTAGAAAAAGGGATGAAAGTTTATTTAGTTATATCAGTGGTGTTTCTGGCCTATGCCATAGGATTTGCGGTTTATTTCAAGAGTCAATCCGATGAGATTCCCATGTGGTTTTTAGGGTCACTGTTATTGGCACCATTATTGGTATTCTTCCGTGGCATATGGAGTTTTATCAAGCAATGGAACCAACCACGTTCATAAGCATGATTCGATTCGTAAAGTGGAATGGTAATACTTCATAGAATCATAAGTGCGATATGGAGGTTAGAACATGAGATATGCTTTGCGGGTTTGCTTGCTAGTTATACTTAGTGTTGGACTTATGGTTGGGTGTTCGTCCCAGAACAATCCATCTGGAATGGTGAAACCAACTCCTTCCAACAGCCAAGATCCACAGGGAGGAGAAGTCACAGAGCCTACACCTACGGAGCCCAGCGAGTTAACAGACCCCATTAAGGAACAGCTTAAGACTCTCAGCACTGCCGAGAAGGTAGGACAACTCGTCTTAGTAGGTATGGAAGGGACGAAGCCTGATTCATCTGCTCTAGAGTTGATCGAGACTTATCAGGTGGGAGGTTTTATCTTTTACAAGGATAATATAAAAGACAGTGCTTCAGCGCTCTCCCTGTTTAATGAGTTAAAGCTGGCAAATGTTAATGCTGATCATTCAATTCCATTGTTTATGAGTGTGGATGAGGAAGGTGGACGGGTTACCCGGATGCCCAAAGAATTTACTAAGGTGCCAACAGCCGCAAAGATCGGGGAAGCAGGTAGTACAGAATTGGCAAATGGTATAGGTCAAGCGATAGGTACACAGTTGTCCGGCTTTGGCCTAAATATGGACTTTGCCCCTGTACTAGACGTGAATAGTAACCCAGACAATCCGGTTATAGGTGATCGCTCATATGGGGATACGGCGGAGATTGTTAGTGAAATGGGGATTGCGGCGATGAAGGGACTTGACTCGCAGGGTGTTGTGCCGGTTGTTAAGCATTTTCCCGGACACGGGGATACCTCGGTGGATTCTCACCTTGGATTACCAGTAGTGAATCATGGGATAGACCGATTAAGGAATCTAGAGTTGCGCCCATTTAAGGATGCTATTGCTGAAGGGGTCGACGTCGTCATGATTGCTCATTTGTTGATGCCTAAGCTGGATCCTGATCATCCAGCCTCTTTCTCGAAGATTGTTATTAACGATCTGTTAAGAGAGGAGCTTGGATTTGAGGGTGTGGTTATTTCCGATGATATGACCATGGGTGCGATTGCAGAGCATTATGAAATTGGAGAGGTCGCGGTACAATTCATACAGGCTGGTGGAAATATCGTCCTCATTGGTCATGACTATGAGAAAGAACGAGCAGTAATCAATGCTTTGACTGAAGCAGTGGAACAGGGAACGATATCAGAAGACATGCTTGATGAACGGGTATATGCTATTTTGAAACTGAAACAAAAATATCAACTAAGCGATGAGCCAGCCAAAGGACCAGATGTTAAGGAAATTAACGCTGAGCTTAGCCGTTTATTGAAGGATTATGGATTGAAGTAAGGGAAGCAACTCTAATCACCTTGTACAGAAGGGCTCGGGTGAAATTGATAGGTATCCAGATTTATTCGGCCCCCTTCCATCACTTCGACGCCTTCTGCCTCTAGAAACATTCTCTGCATAAATCTCGACTCATCATCCGAAATGGCGATTTCCCCAGCTTTATTAAGCACTCTATGCCAAGGGAGAGCGTATTTACTGCTCATAGAATGTAGGATTCGAACTACTTGTCTCGCGGCACGTGGGCTTCCTGCTTCTCTTGCGACTCCGCCGTAAGTCATGACTTTCCCTTCGGGAATCGCAGCTATAACTTCGATGACTTTTGCAGTGAATGGTTGCATGGTCTGAACTCCTATCTTTTTTTTATAAAGAAATAAATGAGGTGGTACTATGGATACTATTTTACATTCGGATCGGCTAGTATTGAAAGTCCTTGATGAGTCCCATGTAGAAGCTGTATTGAATTTTGTGCAACGCAACAGATCTTATCATGAGCCATGGGGGCCCCTTAGAGATCCAGATTACTACACAATTCAGGATCAGCGAAATGGTGCTTCATTAAGAATTGCGGAGAAGCTAGGATTTTACCATGAAGGATTGGCCCCTAAATATTTAAAAATTAATGGAGTCTGGGAAGATCATATCCATATGGTCTTAAGGAATGAATCCATGGAATGAGTTGGACGCAAGTAACTAACCCCCTCTTTCAATCGTATATAAGCTAACTAGTGAGAGATATACACTCTCGAGAGAAACTGCAGATGGGGAGGACATGCGAGTGAATAAACTGAAAGAACTGGGGTATCCCGTTAAAATATACCTATATATCGTCCTATTTATAGCAACTGTGATCGGCATGAAGTTTGTAACAGAGATCAAGCTTCCGAATGGGGGGAGATCTCCCTATCTATTTCTGATCTGGAATACATTTCTAGCCTGGATTCCGGTAGGACTTGTCATTGTACTTGATGCGGTTAGCTTATTAAAGAATAAACTCTCACGAAGATTGTTGTATCTGGTGTTTGGATTGGTGTGGTTGTTCTTTTATCCTAACGCGGCTTATATGATTACAGATCTATTACATCCTTTTGCTAGATATCCGGTAAGTGGCTATCGATTCTGGCAGGATATGCCCTTCTGGGATCATCTGTTTACGGTACTTTTTGTTGCTTTGCTTGGTCTGGCGCTAGGCAATGTATCATTAGCATCGGTTCACCACTTGGTTCGCAAAAGTTATGGCTCCGTGGTTGGTTGGGTTTTTGCTGTTGTCATTCTAGCCCTCAGTAGCTTCGGAGTATATCTAGGTCGCTTTAACCGCTGGAATAGCTGGGATATTATGAAGAGACCGGGATATGTTCTGCGGGATATGTTTGATTATTTTACGGATATGGAAAATCTAAAACATACATTGGATTTTTGTAAATGGATTTTCATCATCACTCTCTTTAGTTATGTGATCCTTTATTTATTTGGAATGATAAGAAATCATTCTGTTCATCCAAATAATGCGAGTTCAAAAAGTCAGCTTTTCAGCACCGAGAAGGTTGAATGAAGCTAGGGATTGAGGAGCGGAGCTACACGTTTTCTGAGAAAACGACTTCGTTAGCATATGCTTGGTAAACCTACGTGAGCACCTGAAATGTTTCCATAGGAAACATTTTACGTAAGCATATGCTGGTTCCGGCTGAACTCAAGATTCGATGTCGATTTCCCCCAGGGTATACTTCGTGATCAAAAGATGACTTTTTGAACAACTTCTAATAAGGAGAGAGAATCTGAGGTGGAGTAATGACTAACATTAAGCAGCAACTATTGGATCAGTTTCCGATTTTGGAGAGTCCACGGTTAATTATGCGGCAAATATCAGCAGATGATACTATGGAGATGTTTCGTTGTATTACCGATCCACTAGTTCAACGTCATACGTCATTTCAGCCAGAAACACTACGCTTCCCTGCCCGAATGTATCGTTATTTCGAAGAATCCTACCGGACACTTCGAGATCTACATTTTGCGGTTGTGCAAAAACGGAATCAGGAGCAAGAGGAACAATGGGTGGGCATCTGTTCACTTCAGTACTGGGATGAAGCAATAGGCAAAGCCAGACTAGGGTATTTGTTCTCTCCGTCAAGCTGGAATCAAGGATTCGCTACTGAAGCGGTAAAATCCCTTTTGTCTTTCGGCTTCGAGACGATGCGACTTACCGTCATTGAAGCCAGATGTGAAAGAGATAATCCAGCTTCAGAAAGAGTATTACAGAAGTCAGGGATGTCCTATTGCGGAAATATCTCAGAGTACAGAAATGATGCAGGCAATGAGCGGCATAACCTCTTAAAGATCTACTCGATAAGTTCATTTCTGGACAAGGAGCATAGAGGAGCTCATTTGTTACACAAATGAAATATAACTGTGATTCAATCCTAATACTAAGGGGTTACACTTACTACATGACCCCCTTTTGAATATATTTGTTTTAGGAATCCGGCGGAATATCGTGCGGGTTCCCTTTTTTTTGTGGAGTATAACTTTGAGATCAGGAGGGTTGAACTTATATACCGCTTATTTCAGCGGAACAACCACCTTTTGCTTGTTCTTGTAATATACCCATTCTTTAAATCCAATTTCCAGCAATTTGTTTGCGACGGCATCTAAATCTTCGGCTACACGTTCAGGTTTATGTGCATCTGAACCAAAGGTCACGTTAACCCCGAAATACAGCGCACGTTCCAAAATCTCATCGGATGGATACCAACCACCACTGAGTTTTGTCTTTCCTGAAGTATTAATTTCAATTGCTATGCCACTTTCTGCAATAACCTCCAATGTCTCGTCAATGGCTTTGGCAGCAGGGATATCCGAGAAGGGCGGATAATTACCTTTCATCGCGTCGATATGTCCAAGAATTTGAAACATCCCACTGCGGGCAGAATCGCGGATCAAAGCGTAATAAGCTTCTTTTACGGCGATATGTTCCTTCTGGCTAAGCCCCTTCCAACGATTTTTATTGAAGATACTGACATTTCCCACACTGTGAACAGAACCGATTATATAATCGAACGGATATTGAGCCAAAATGTGCCGATACGTCTCCGCATGTTCAGGAAAAAAATCACTCTCGATACCTAGTAATACATCGATGGTGCCTTCATATTTCTGTTTGAGTCTTAGAACTTCTTCAACATAATTTGAAAACTCCTGTTTTGCCATGGCAATCTTGGGAAAAGGCTGCTCTTCCTCACTACCAAAGTAAGGGGTATGGTCGCTGATGCCGATGACTGACAAACCTGCGGCAATTCCGGCTTCAATATAATCGCTGATATTTCCATCCGCATGACCGCAGCGGAAATGGTGAGTGTGAAGATCAAATTTCATGATGTTACTCCCTTCTTAGTATGGTTATTCAGAGCTGATAAAGTTAGTTTCAGGCATTCCTTTCAAGTCACAGAGGAATTGCTGCATAGCAGAGTTGACGTATCGACTTGATTTATAGATTACCCCAACAGGATGGGTAACTTCTAGTTCAGGAATCGTAACGACTTTTAATGAGCCTTGGCGAAGTTCACGCAAGATGGACTGTCTGGAAATGACCGCAGCCCCCAAGTTAATCTCGACCATCCGCTTCACCTCTTCACTACTGGATAGTTCCATCACAATGTGAGGTTCAATTTGGTGTTTCTTGAAAATGTCATCGATGAAGCGCCGACCGACCGTGTCAGGTGAGAGCATGATAAGAGGAACATCTCTTAACGAGTCCAATGTAGGCATTTTGACTCCAGCTAAGGGATGTTGTGGTGACACAACCAGTTCAAAAATGTCGTAATATAGCACTGTAGACAAGACCTGTGGATTGTTCTCGATTAAATAACCAATACCGATATCGACTAGACCTTGTTCCACATTCTGATAAATGAGTGAGGATGGCATGGATTGGATCGTCGTTTTGATTAGCGGAAACTGATCTTGGAAGTAGGAAAGGATCCGCGGTAGTATTTGAATGGCAATCGAGGTTGTTGTACCTAATACAATATGCCCTTGTGGAGTGTGTTCCATATCGGACAGCTTTTGCTTAAGCTCCTCTGTGATATCAAGGATCCGCTCGGCCCTTTCCAGAAACACTTGACCTCGATCTGTTAGAGTTACAGGTTGATTTCGGTCGATAAGTACGGTGTTAAATTCATCCTCCAAGCTCTTGATCTGCGCAGAGACGGCAGGTTGGGTAAGATTCAATAATTCCCCGGCTTTACGGAAGCTTTTTGTTTTAGAAATAGTGATTAGTGTTTCCAGTTGACTAATATTCACCTGAATCCCTCCTTTCAACTATGGTCCCATCTGTTTCTGAACTTTAAATACTAATTATTTCATTAATTATAGGTGATTCAACTTGTTAAACGCAATGATACGGAACTTTTTACGGGATGTTTGTCAGATTGATCGTTATGTGTTTTGTGAATTAGCCTTACGAATTTCCTACGTATTCATGGGATGAATGGTTATGTAAGAGCATAGTCAACGAGCAGTGAAATAGAGTTTACATTGAGAAAATCTTCTGAATACACTGTTAACATAAAATTAGAATAAATATAATAATTGGAGGTTGGACATGCCATACGTAGAGCGCCAAAGAACGTGGACAAAGAAATTAACGATATTGCTAATGATCGTTCTCATGGTAAATCTATTTGCTAATTTTGGGGGACTTAATAGCAATATAGCTAATGCAGCTGAATCGAATCATGTTGTCATCAGTAAAATATTTGGAGGTGGCAGTGAGCATGGAAATGCTGACTACCCATATGATTTTATCGAATTATATAATCCGACGAATGAAGCAGTAGATTTAACAAATTGGTCGGTGCAATATGCTGATAGCTCAAGCGCTTCGGACAGCAGTTCATGGCAGGTTACTGCCCTGACAGGTATGATTCCTGCTAAGGGATTTTACTTCATTCAAGAGGCAGGAAATTCAACGCTATATGATGCAAATTTACCTTTGCCAGATGCGGTAGGAACTATTCATTTGGGGAACCAAGATGGTAAAGTGGCGTTGGTATCTGATTTGGAGAAATTAACGATGGAGAATCCAACAAATCCAGTGTCCTCTTCACTTGTGGATTTTGTTGGATATGGAACGGCACAAAGCTATTATGGTTCAGGCCCAGCTCCTTCGCTCTCAGCTAATTCAGGAATCATACGTTATGCATTAGATGAGGATAGCCAGGATAATCGTGTTGATTTTGGACAAGTTGATTCTTCGAGCTTGTCGGCAATGATGAACACGCTAAATGATACATACAATTCTCAGGAGGCACTTGAAGAGACTCCTGAAGAGACGATTGAAGGTCCTGTTGATCTTAGCGTGAACAGCCCCATTGTCATTAGTAAGGTGTTTGGTGGTGGGAGCCAGAACGAAAATGCGCTCTATAAATATGATTTCATAGAGTTATACAATCCGACGGATACAGCAGTAGATTTGAGTAACTGGTCTGTTCAATATGCAGTAAGCACAAGTAAAAAAGACGCTAATTCTTGGGAGGTAACTCCGTTAAGTGGAACAATTCCAGCGCGAGGATATTATTTAATCCAAGAGGCTGGGGATGCGACGTCGAAAGTACCAGAATTACCGTCGCCGAATGTTATAGGAGCAATCAACCTGGACAATAAAGATGGAAAAGTAGCGTTGGTATCGGATTCAGCACCATTAACTGTTGTGAATCCATCGATCACTCCAGTAGTCTCTTCACTTGTTGACTTTGTCGGATATGGAGCTGCACAAAGCTATCAAGGTTCAGGAGCTACCCAAGCACCTTCAGCACAGAAGGTCATCGTACGTAAGGCCCAGGATCCTAACAATCAAGCCCATGGAATCAGTGCGATTGGAGAGGAGTCAGAATTATACGGTAATGGTTGGAATAGTCATGATAACAGTGCTGATTTTGATATTGGGCAACTCGGAAATTTTTCACCCTACAACACAAGCTCTTTAATCCCGCTATCCGTCAAAGTAGACAGTGCGAATAACACGATCAAAATGGATTCTCTGCGGGAAATCAGCGTTTCGGATAACCAGTTTACAGTGATTATGAACACAGGTGCTATAAAAGATGGAGATTTGAATGTTGCTGATTACGACGTGAATGGTCTACCTGCAGGTCTAACAGTTTCACGTGCAGTCAGTGACTCCGTTCATAAGAAAATTATGTTTACCATTAGTGGTACAGCAATTGCAGATGTTACTGAGGATGTTAATCTGAGCGTTGTTATTAAAAAGTCCGCTAGTACAGTTGGAGCGTATGATGATTCTAGAACTGTGGGCGGCATTAAGCTACTGAATAATGTACCTAAAGTTAAGGGGGAAGTCGTTTCCAATAAGCTAAGCATGACTGAACCTACAAAGGCAAGCGGATCGTTCTCTATCCATGTAACCACAGGAACGGTGAAAGATGGTCCTTTGGAAGTTACTGATTATGCAATAACAGGTTTGCCAAACGGATTATCTGTTCAAGTATCTGGAGACACGGTAACAAACACAGTTACTTTTACAATAAGTGGAATAAGCCTCTCAGCAGTGACGGAGGCGCTTCCTCTAACCGTTACTTTGAAGGCTTCCGCTGTTGTCTCAGGGGCCTCGCTAGACTCCGATCCGATTACAGGTGTAACATTAGATCGGTATAAGACTCCAGTTCAGTCGGATGCAGCGCGTAAAGCAACCCTGACGCAGCGAATTAAGGAAGCCAACTCGTACTATAATGATCCAGTTACCAAGAACTATAAGTACGGTACGGATGGGATGGCAGCTACGGGAGCCGCATTTTACCGTGGAGCTCCTTATCTGTTGTATCAGGATTTGGGTGAAGTTATTCCTCTTCCGGATAATTGGAAGAATCTAACCAATGTTAAGACATGGATTGAAGGCGACGCGCATGTTGCGAATGTTGGCTTTTACGACGATAAGTTTGGAAATATAATTTTTGATTTAAATGACTTCGATGGGGCGTATATTGCGCCGTTCTATCTGGATTTGCTGCGGATGACTTCGAGTTTGTATTTAACTCGTGACGCAGACCCAGATATGCTGAAGAACGTTTCGGATGCAGAAATTCGAAATATGGCCAAAGACATGTTGAATGAATATATGTTGTCGCTTCAATCATTGGTTGGTAACAATGACAAGAATACTTCGGCAACGAAGTTAGATACGAAACATATAAGTGACGGATTCACTAAGACTGTGATGAACAAGCTGGCGAAAAAGACACAGCTGGATCAATTAATTAAATGGACTGTACCTACTGTGGATGGTAAGCATTCGACAGGTGTATTTAACGTCGCAGGCAAACCGGATAAATATCGCGAGCCGACGGCTGCAGAAAGAGCAGAAGTTGAATTGAATTGGCGACAGTATGTAGATACGTTATCACCTGATTTTGTAAGTGCGAAGCTTGCAGAGAATACTAATTATTTTGCGATAAAGGATGTTGCCGTTCGTATCTATCAAGGGCTTGGTAGCATTGGATCTCAAAGGTATAATGTACTGATTGAAGGCCCAACGGTAAGCCATGATGATGATCTCATTTTGGATGTTAAACAATCATTTAAGCCAGACATGTTCGAGAATCCGGACGGGGCACAAACAACTCCTTATGATAGCTTCCCTGGTGGAGATGGTGCTAGAATCAAAACGGCATACGAAAAGTTATCGCTAGATGCAGAGGACTTCCTTGGATATTTTAATAGTGATACCCGCTCCTTCTTTGTTCACAAAATATCGCCATACAAAGGGGATTACGAGGATGCATCTGGAGGTACGTTTAAAACAAAAGATAACCTCGCGGATTATGTGAGTTATATTGCCAAATCGTATGCTTATGCTCACGCGCGTTCGGCTGAATACGGTGGCGATACGTTTGAGCAGAGTGTACTAGATCAAGTTTTTAATGATAGCGATGTCTGGAATGACTTCCAAACATCACTTCTCAATCTTGGCGAGGATTACTACCGTCAGGTCAAGTCTGATTATGAACTAATGAAGTCGGATCTAATTAACGGTAGATTAATTGATGTGGCAAGCTTGAATGGATTAACATTAGACGCAGGTAAGTTATCCCCTGAGTTTGATGAGAACAAGCTTAGCTACACTGCATCGGTAAGCAGTGACGTGTCATCTATTCATGTGACAGCATCGTCACTCGACAGTAAAGCGACAATCAAGATTAAGGGGATAACCTACACAAATGGTTCATCTAAATCAATTGCCCTTTCTACTGGGGTAAACGTAATCGACTTCGTCGTGACAGCTCAAGATGGAACAACAACCAAAACGTATACTGTTGCAGTTACAAGACAAGCTGTAGGTGGCGGTGACAATAATAATAATAATAATAATAATGGAAACACTGGAAGCAACGGCAATACAGGTAATGGCAGCGGTAGTTCAACAACAACACCAACGGTTAACACCGTTACTGCAACTGATGGTAAATTAACGCTCCTCCAAGGTCAATCAGGCGTAGTTTCTTTGGGAAGTGATATTGTGATCTCAATTCCGGCGGGTGCTTCTCTCGAAGAATTGAAACTATCTATTACCAGAGTATTAAATACCGATGGCCTATTAACGAACAAAGAGATTCTGGCCAGCCCTGTATTTGAGATGCTGAAAAACTTCAAACAGAACTTCAATAAACCGGTAACATTGACCTTTGTATTTGATCCGGCTCACTTGAAGAGCGATCGAACGGTGGCTGTCTTCTATTATGATGAAGTGAAGAAAGCATGGATGAAAGTCGAAGGCAGTAAGATAAACGGGAATCGAATTTCCGTGGATGTCAATCATTTCACGAAGTATGCGGTACTCATTGTAGACAAAGCTTCGGGTTTACCGGTAACTGAACAATCAACAGACATCGTACCGGAAGTTAGCTTTAGCGATATTGCGGGACACTGGGCTGAAGCAACGATTCGACAATCGGTTAGCAGTGGAATTGTTCAAGGCTATCTTGATGGTACATTTAAGCCAGGTAACGCGGTGACTCGTGCGGAATTCGTGGTGATGCTGATGAATGTACTACAGCCACAAGGAGCAGGCACTGAGCTGTCTTTCACGGATTCTACTAAGATCGGAGCCTGGGCACAGAAAGCAATTGCACAAGCCGTACAGACAGGAATTATTAAAGGTTATGGGGACGGATCCTTCCGTCCGAATGCGGTAATAACACGTTCTGAGATGGCAACGATGATCGCTAATGCACTTGAGCTTCCTACCGAATCTAATATCCCTACGTCCTTTAAGGATGACCCAAACATTCCATTATGGGCAAAAGGTGCCGTGGAATCATTGAAGAAACTCGGTCTAATAGAAGGTACAGGAACAAACGAATTTCATCCGAGTACCCAAACAACAAGAGCAGAAGCTGTAACCGTCTTATTAAACATGTTGGAGAATATGAGTAATTAGTACGTAAAGTATGTATAAAAATAAGGGTTCTTCTGAGGGCGGTTTGACAAGCTACTCCAGGATAACCCTTATTTTGCATACGCTAGGGATGAGCACTTCCAAAGACTGAGGCTAATCACCTGATATATTAAATAATGACTTATTAATAGGAATAAAGTATAATGTGTTTTAGCCAAAAGATGGGACTTTTGTATTAAAAATTTTACTTCCTAGTGTAAAGGAGAGCGAAATTGTGAAAGCAGAAGTAATTAATCCTTTTCTTGAATCCGCTCGTTCTGTTATTGAACAGGTTATACAAATATCCCCTTCAATTGGGAGTCTCGGGGTTAAAGATATTATTCCGGGACAAGATCATATATGGATACAAATCGGAATGTCAGGTCATTTTACCGGCATGGTAGTGTTTGAGATACATGAGAAGGTTGCTTTACGCATTGTATCTGCCATGATGGGTGGATTTGTGCTGACAGAAATGGATGAGATGGGACAAAGTGCTATTTCGGAGCTCAGCAATATGATCAGTGGTAACGCAAGTACAATTCTTTCGAGTCAAGGCTTTGTAGTGGATATTACACCACCGCAGATTAAGATTGCATCGATGGAACACTCACCAGGTAAGGCGCTCTGTATCCCTCTAATGATGGAAGGTATTGGGGAACTAGACATCCAGGTCATGATCTCCTAAAATGAGAATGATTAGGAGGGACTGTGATTATGTCATTGAACGGACAAGTTATTGTTGTTACGGGTGCTTCTAGCGGGATTGGTGCTCTGACAGCTCAGATGCTATCGGAACGCGGAGCAATCGTGGTACTGGCTGCTCGGTCAGTTGATAAGCTAGAGACTATTGGTTCAGGAATGCACGGACCCTATAAGGTAATTGAACTGGATGTAGGGAATGATAACTCGGTGGAGGTCGGATTCAACCAAATTTATTTGGAGTTTGGACGGATTGATTGCCTTCTGAATAATGCCGGTTACGGGAAATTTGAATATTGTGATGACATGCCACTGCATGAATTCTCAGATATGATGAACGTGAATTACTTAGGTATGGTTCGATGCACCAAAGCGGTGCTTCCATATATGAAGAAGGCGCGTTCGGGCCGGATCGTTAATGTTGCTTCGATAGCGGGGAAGATCGGAACGTCCAAATCAACGGCTTATACAGCGACAAAGCATGCGGTGTTAGGTTTTAGCAGTGCACTTCGCCAAGAGGTGCGGGCTGATGGAATTACGGTGTCTACGATAAACCCTGGACCGATTGATACGCCATTCTTCACTGTGGCAGATCCTGAAGGTCATTACGTCAAAAATGTGAAATGGTTCATGATGAAGCCTGAACGGGTGGCTAAAGCCATGGTATCAGCACTTGATAAAGGAACGACGGAGATTAATCTGCCCTGGATCGCTGGGGTAGGCGCTAAGTTGTATCAGTTATTTCCGCGTCTGGCCGATCGTTTAAGCTATCGCATGTTGAATAAGAAATAACCCGCCATGAAGGCGGGTTATTTTCTTATTTACATACAGTTAGGCGCGGCATTGACCATTGGCATTTTTATAATCTACTGGACATATACCTACTCGGCTTTTGAATAGGCGACTGAAATAATATTGATTCGTATAACCTACTTTGATCGCCAAATCGCCGATTTTGATATTTTGCATAGAATCATCTAATATTTCCTTTGCTTTTGAGATGCGGAGCTCTGTCAAGTACTCTAAAAAAGATGCCCCAACCTCTTGTTTCATTCGTTTACTTAAATAATTTGAATTCATGTGAAATAATTCTGCGACATTAGGTACAGCCAGTTCAGGATCAGTGTAATTTTGATTGATATAATCTATTACCTTATCCATAATTGGCGAGAGATTAGAGGGTTCTGAAAAAAATTCTAATGTTATATCCTTCTCGACCTTTGTAACTAAGTCCGGATAAAGTTTACTTAAGTGGTCGTTTAGCTTTGCCAGCATTCGGTTCAGATCGCTCTTGGGTACCGGCTTCAGTAAGTAATCATAAGCATGCAATTGCAATGCTCTTCGTGCATATTCAAAATGATCATATCCACTGATGATCACTACGACCAATTCCGGATATCGCCTCATGACAAGCTGGATTAGATCAAGACCATTCAAACCGGGCATGTTAATATCTGCTAATAAAATATGTGGTGTAGTTTGCTCGATTAGTGACAGTGCTTCAGTAGCGTTCCTTGCTTCTCCAGATGCTTCAAAAGGTAGCCGACTCTCTTGAATATATTTCCGTAAGCCTTTACGGATAATTTTCTCGTCATCCATGATTAGAACTTGCCACATGATTTCTCACCTCCAAGTGGCATATTTAATGTCATACGTGTTATCCCCTGCTCGCTGCTTATCTTTAAACCATAGAGATCGCCGTACGCTAGTCGGATACGATGGCTGACACTATAGAGACCAAAACCGATCGCTTCATTTCTGCCCTCTTTTCCATTTCGCACGGTCTCCTGAATTGACGCTAGCCGGGATTCAGGAATGTCGACTCCGTTATTCTCAACTGTGATTATCAGTTGATCCCCTTGTTCATATGCATGAATTGATATTTTACTTTTCTGGTCCGTCAGTGGCTTTATTCCGTGATAAATCGCATTTTCAACGAGTGGTTGTAAAATGAACCGAATGATTTGTTGCTGTTCCAACTGCTCATCATAGCGCAGTTCGTACTCCAGAATATCTTCATATCGAACACACTGGATGTTTAAATAGCTCTCGACATGCTGAAATTCTTGCTCCAGTGTTGCAAATTGGCTGCCACTGCCAAGCCCTAGGCGGAAGTAGGTACTAAGGGATTCCACAATGTCTACCACATCGTTTGCCTCATGGCTTGCAGCCATCCATTGAATCGTATCCAGTGTATTGTACAGAAAATGGGGTTTAATCTGTTCGTGAATCATCTGTAGTTCCATTTCCTTCTTCTCTTGTTCGGATTCATATAGATTAATGAGCATTTGATTGAAGCTACGCCCTAACTCTCCAATTTCATCTCGTCGCTGATTGTTGGAACGAACGCTCCAATCGCCGCTTTCCACTTGTCTCATCAATTGACTTAACATTTGTATTGGCTTCACGATGGATGAGCCCAGTAGTTTGACGAGAATCAAGAAGAAGATACCAACGACGCTCCCGACCATAAGGGCGGACCATTGGGTCTTTCTCATACCCTGGGAAAGTTGAGCTTTCGGCACTTGGAAGTTGAGTTTCCAGCCTGGAACTCCATCGATTGAAGCTGTAAAGGTTGACATGTTAGTTCTAGAGTCCTCAGAGTCTGGAGTCTTGGAATTTACTATAAGCGATCCTTTGCCGTCATAGACTAAGATTTCTTGGGCGATTTCTTTCATTTTACCGATGGGTACAGCGGCGGCAATGTAGGCTACATCCTCATTTGCAAGTGGTTCAACACGGTATAGAATAACGACAATCTCTGCTTCATTTGCATGGGAAACGATAACATTACTAACAACATAGGGAGCTTTGGACGAAATAAGCTCTTTATAATAGTCTCGCTCTAATATAGAGAAAGACTTGCCATCGGATGCCCAAGAGTCTCCATTTAGATCAACGATCCGAATAGACTCATAGTCCTGACTGCGTCTTTGTTCTAGCTTACGACTTTCGACTAGCAGATCATCCCGAGTCCAGTGATGATCTGCCGCTAGTTTGGCAAGCATTTCTATTTCTCCGGTTCTTTGTTGAAACCAATAAGATATTTGTTCGCTTCGGGCATTGACGATTTGTTGTGTCAGAGATTCATTGAGTGGAACAACCGTTCTCTCCATCTCTAAGTAAATGGCACCTGATAATGTGAAAAATAGTAAGAGAAAACAACCTCCAGCATAAAACGTGATTTTACGTTGTATAGAGTTCATATCTTTATTACACCATGTTGTACTTCATCTTCAAATGATAACGATCACTTGTCCAAAATGTATAAATAAAAACTGAAATGTGCAAATACTTTTGGAAATCTATCGCCTATAATACACATTGTACATTTTTTCACAATGTCAAAATTTTAGCATTCAGCATGGGGGAGGAACTATGAGAAGACACACGGGAAGAATATTATCACTTATTTTGGTGCTGACGATTGTATTTACGATGGCGGCTTGCGGTTCTAAGGAAAACTCGAAAACAGCATCCGATGGAACAACGACCGCGATTGGGGTAGGTAGTGGTAAGCACGGAGATATTAAAGTTGAGGTGACCTTGACGAATGGACAAATCACCGAAGTAAAGGTTCTGGAGCAGAAGGAAAATGAAGTTCTCGCCGAGCCTGTATATACCCAGTTGAGAGAGACTGTAATGCAGGCCAATAGCGTGGAAGTAGATGTTATTACCGGATCTAGCGTAACGAGTAAAGGGTATTTGGATGCGATCCAAGATGCAATTGTTAAATCGGGAGTTGTGTTGGCCGCTGGCAGTGCAGTAGCAGATGCCAAACAGACCGAAGAGTCAGAGCAAACATACGACGTTGTCGTTATTGGTGCGGGCGGAGCTGGA
This sequence comes from Paenibacillus segetis, assembly GCF_014639155.1. Classification (NCBI taxonomy): domain Bacteria; kingdom Bacillati; phylum Bacillota; class Bacilli; order Caryophanales; family Paenibacillaceae; genus Paenibacillus; species Paenibacillus segetis. The sequence goes on along the minus strand of NZ_BMFT01000003.1, from coordinate 144,186 downwards.
TTTAGTGCTGCACTTGAGGCAGGAGAGGCAGGGAAAAGTGTAGTCATCTTAGAGAAAATGCCAACCGTTGGTGGCAATACATTGATCTCCGGTGGAGAGATGAATGCGCCTAATAACTGGGTTCAGCAGGCGCTTGGTATTACCGATGATAGCGCGGAACTATTTTATGAAGATACGATGAAAGGTGGCGACAATCTTGGTCAACCGGAAATCGTGAAGATTCTATCCGAGAAAGCACTAGGTTCAGCCGAATGGTTGCGTGACGTGGTAAAAGTAGAGTTTTTACCAGATCACCTCTTTCAGTTCGGGGGACATTCGCGCAAACGTGCACTTATTCCTGTCGGTCATACAGGAGCCGAATTGATTACTAAGCTTAAGACCAAGGCCGAAGGACTTGGAATTACGATCAAGACGAACATGAAAGCTGAGGAATTGCTCACGGATGATAGTGGTAGGGTAGTTGGAGTAGAAGCTAGTACAAATGGTCAAAAGGTGACGTTCCACGCGAATAATGGCGTGATCATAGCTAGCGGTGGATTTGGCTCTAATATCGAAATGCGTAAGCAATATAATCCTGAGCTGGATGAAAGTTATATGTCTACGGATACACCAGGGACGACCGGCGATGGAATTATCATGGCCCAAGCCATTAATGCAGATATTACGAATATGGAGAATATTCAAACTTATCCCATCTGCAATCCGATTACTGGTGTCATTTCACTCGTGGCCGACTCAAGGTTCGATGGTGCGATCCTAATCAACCAGGGGGGAACACGGTTCGTAGAGGAATTGGAACGACGTGATGTAATATCTAAAGCGATTCTGGCACAAGAAGGTGGCTACGCTTATCAATTCTGGAATCAGGAAATCGCCGACATCGGTAAGACGATTGAAGTGCATCAAGATGAGTATGAGCAATTAATAAAAGAGGGTATGCTCTATAAGGCTGACACCATTGAAGATGCGGCCAATTTCTTCAAGGTAGATGTACAGACATTGAAAGAGACGGTAAGCAAAGTTAATGAATATGCAAAGACAGGTAAGGATCTTGATTACAACCATCGTGGCGGGTTAGTGTCACTGGAAAAAGGCCCGTATTATATTCAAAAGGCGGTTCCGTCGGTCCATCATACCATGGGTGGATTGGTCATTGATACAAAGGCGCGTGTTCTTACGACTGAAGGAAAGGTTATTCCGGGACTGTACGCTGCCGGAGAAGTAACAGGCGTTGTTCATGGTGCTAACCGTCTTGGCGGAAATGCCATTTCAGATATTATTACTTTTGGCCGAATTGCAGGTCAGGAGGTAGCGAAGTAAACTTTTAGAATATTTTTTTGAGAATAGACTGGGCATGGGGAGTATCCTTTTTGCTCAGTCTATTTGTTGTCTCTTGTTATTTCGGATAATCGTTTGGTGTCGCTTGGGTTTATGACATATAATGAAAATAATGATTTCTGTGCGTGCGGTGAAAAAAAAGTAACTATGAGGAACATTTGGGCCTTCGATCGCTGTTATCCTCAGATTTCTTGATTGTATACCGCCATAGCGGATGAAATCTGAGGATAAAGGCGAACGCGTTCGCTTCTCCAGCTCCAAATTTCCTCTTCGTTACTTACTCACCGCACTTATAGAAGTGGGGCGGGAAGAAGAGATTAAGCTTGTGTACTTATTACTGACACTACGCTTCTACTAAGAAATAAAGGATGAATATAAAAAATGACTAAGATTACTTTTGCTGGACTCGGAATCAACGAGCAGCTTACCTCGAAACTGGCGGATTACGGGATTACTGATCCGTCACCTGTTCAATCGGAGAGCATACCTGCCGCATTGGAAGGTCGAGATGTACTAGCCCAGTCTCAGACGGGAACTGGGAAGACACTAGCGTATCTTCTACCTTTGTTACAGAGAATAAATCCTGAGGAGAAGACGCTGCAGGGGCTTGTACTGGCACCAACTCAGGAGCTGGCGATCCAGATCCTAAGGGAAGCAGAGAAATATGGAGAAGCATTGGGTATACAAGTCCAAGCCCTCATTGGTGGGGCAGCGATCAAACGACAGCTAGAGCGGTTAAGATCACACCCTCAATTGGTAGTTGGTACGCCGGGGAGAATCCGTGAAATTGTAGCTCTACGTAAACTGAAGCTGCACACGGTGCGTACGGTCGTAGTGGATGAAGTGGATCAGATGTTTCAGCTTGGTGGCACAGCGGAACTCGAGCATATATTACGCGGAACGCTTCGTGAACGGCAGCTTATGTTCCTGTCGGCGACGATTAATCCGGAAATTAGGGCGCTTGCTGATCGCGAGATGAAGGATCAGGTCGTAGTTGGCATTGAACCTGATCAGCGAACTTCGAAAAGTCTTGAACATGCCTATTTTATCTGCGATGAACGGGATAAAATCGATACTTTACGGCGCGTTATTCGTCACTATAATCTCGCAAGAACGATAGTATTCATTAACAGTACGGCTAATATTGCTGAAGTAGAGGCAAAAATGAATCATGTCGGTTTGAGTGCGGGAGCACTTTATGGCGATGCGGATAAAACGGCGAGAAGCCTGACACTTCAACGCTTCCGTGATGGAAAGCATAAGGTGCTCGTTGCTAGTGATGTGGCGGCACGTGGCTTGGATATCGAGGATTTGGCCTTGATCGTTAATCTGGACCCACCAATTGATGCCGAGCATTATGTACATCGATCCGGTCGAACAGGGCGGATGGGACGCAAAGGATTAGCTGTGTCGATCGTCACACCAAAGGAAGAGTTTATTATGCGTAAATTCTCCAAGGAGCTAGGTATTGAGATCACATCTTTGAGCATGTATGGCGGAAAAGTTATGGAATCGGCAAGTATATCAGGTCCTGATAAGAATTTAAGAAATATTGGCGATAAAGCAAGAGCAAGTTTACGGGGGAAAACGAATGGAACAGGTTCTGCTAGAAAGGCAGAAGGTGCTAGTACTTCAGTCGTTCGCCCTGCAGGAAAGCCAGCTAAATCGCGTACTACTCCATCTAACACTACACGTAACACAACGCCTTCTGGCCAACGCAAGAAGGATAGCATCTTAGATCGAAAGAACAAAGGGGCTCCAAAGTGGCTCAAGAATAAGCCACCTCGTGATTAATAATCAAGTTAAGGGGGAGTAAGCATTGAGTGAAACGCCCGTATTGCAAATTGAGGAGCTAAGTGGCGGCTACAGCTTGGGTCGTCCGGTACTTCATGATATTAGCTTTGAAGTGAAACCAGGAGAAATGGTTGGCCTGATTGGACTGAATGGCGCGGGAAAAAGCACAACAATGAAGCATATTCTGGGCCTAATGGCCCCACACCATGGTGGTATTCTTGTGCACGGGAGAACAAGGGATGAGAATCCGGAGGTCTATCAATCTTCACTAGCCTTTGTCCCAGAATCCCCTCTACTGTATGAGGAATTAACGGTAAGGGAACATCTTGAATTTGCAGCTCGTGCCTATGGTGTGGAACCGGAGGCTTATCTGGAGCGATCTGAGCGATTACTGAAGCTATTTCATATGGAGGAGAAGGCGGACAGCCTATCTATGCATTTATCCAAAGGAATGAAGCAGAAGGTAATGATCATGTGCGCTTTTGTCGCACGACCACCCCTCTACATTATAGATGAGCCGTTTCTTGGACTTGACCCATTAGGCATTCGTTCTTTGCTTGATTTTATGCTGGAAATGAAGGAGAGCGGATCCTCTATTCTGCTTAGCTCACATATTTTGTCGACGATAGAAAACTATTGTGATCGTTTTATCGTACTTCATCGGGGCGCTGTAATCGCTCAAGGAACACTAACCGAAATTGCGGAACAAGCGAAAACACCAGGCGCAACACTTGAGAATATTTTCTACGCCTTGGTTAAGGACGAGGGTTAACTTATGGAACTCAAGGCGCTACGTAGTCGGCGCAAAGCATCGTTCTGGAGTAAAGTACTTCCTTATTTCCCCTATGTTATGCAAAGTGGGGTTGCTGTACTACTCCTTCTGTTGTTTATCGCGTTCTCTGCTTGGTATACTTCTTTTCTTCAGGACTTGCCTCCTGGTCTACCCGTTCGCTGGATCATGTTGATTCTGATTGGACCGCTCACAGTGTATTCCGGGTTTAGAACATATGTACAACCTGCGGATCTTATCTTCCTGCTCCCGCAGGAAACGAAGATGAAGGAATATTTGGCACCTGCTTACCGAAGTGGGATCATTTATAAGTTAATCGGGCTGTATGTTATTACCCTAACACTTTGGCCACTTTATATCCGAAGCGGCACCTCCACGCAGCCTTTATGGCTGATGTTAATCGTCTTGTTAGGGCTAAAACTCTTAAGTGGATATGGTGCTTGGCAAGAGCTCCGTATTACAACGGTAAGGGCAAGAGCAGGTTATAGGTTGTTACGTTGGTGCTTCATCCTTCTGATGTTAGCAGCATGGTTGTGGCAACCCGCTTGGAAAAGTGCGCTCTTCACGGTGCTGGTTAGTGTAAATTACATCCTGTCTTTACGTTTTCCAATGAGACATGCCGTACCGTGGGAGAATCTGATCGCGGCCGAGAAAACAGGAGCTGCTCGGGTAATGTTATTGCTTGGATGGTTTGTGGATGTAGCTGCGGAAGGGCAGAAAGTTGTTAGACGCCGTCTACTTTCTAAGATTGGCAATCGGATTCCATGGGAGAAGAAAACAGCCTATCGTTTCCTGCTTATCAAAACATTAATCCGAAGTGAGTTATTGGGCATTGTAATTAGGCTTACATTACTAGGTATGGTTCTTACCGGATGGAATAGTGGCTCCTGGGTTGGGGCTGCGATTTATTTATTCTTTATTTTCTTAACGGGGACTCAGCTTACGACACTGCGCCATGTTCATAAAGATTCTCCTGCAGCTTCGTATTACCCGATCCCTGAGGGCATACGAATGGAAACTGTGCTTCGTTTGATATCACAGTTACTTCTCGGATTAAGTGTTCTGATGTGGGTACCGATGATTGTTGTTCCCGGTGGGGACCTGTTGTTAACAATAGGAACGCTTGCTGCGGGATTACTTCTGGTGTTCGCGTTGCGGGCAAATTGGTCACGTAAATGGAGTAAAGAAGAAGAGGAATAGAATCAACCAAAAAAATGGATACCGCTCCAATGCGGTATCCATTTTTGCTTATTATAATCGAGCTTTGTAGAGTTTGTTGCTTAGATGAACGCGCGGCTCACGATCACTAAGAGGATAAAGAGAACCAAGATTACACCAGTGCTGGTCCAAAGGCCTGCTCCACAACTACAACTACAACCGCCACGTTCTTCAATAATTCCACTCATATACATTCCCCTTTCAAATTTTAAGAATTTGTTCTTACACCGTATTGTATGAAAGGGGCGAATGACATGCTTGGGCGATTGTTCTGGTGAGGGATCGGGATATTTTTATTTAATTTTGCAGGTCTTGAACACCTTTGTAAACGAGATCAAACAGTTCTTCTAAGTCTTCCTCAGCAATACAAGAGAAAGCGATGCGAAGATCGTGATCGCCTAAAGCGATTGTTCCTACGCCATATTCATGAATCAAATGCTGACGAAGTGCTTCAGCGTTAACGTCTTTTAACTTAAGGCACATGAAGTAACCTGAATTAAATGGATAGTATTCCCAAACGTCATCATATTTACCGCTGTCCAATAGTGATTTAACCTTATTGGCGCGTCCCTTCATAATGACGAACTTCTCTTCCTTCTGTGCTTCAAACTCTGGTGATTTCAGTGCTCTAAGAACAAATGATTGTGAAGGATGGGAGCCGCTGGAGATCGTAGCACGAATAATCCCGAGCGTTTTTTGTTCCAGTGCTGCTAGGACGTCCTTGTGCTCCGCAGCAAATGTGATGAAGCCTACACGGAAGCCCCATACGAATTCTTCTTTCGTTGCACCATCTACCTTCACAGGCAAGATACGGGGATGAAGTCCTGCTAGCTTACCGAATAGCGACTCGGTTAAAGAGTCCTCGAAGAACAAACCGAAATAGGCATCGTCCGTAACAACTACAAGATTAATACCAGCATCAGCAGCTTCAACCAAAGCGGCAACGATTTCTTCGCCTTCCTTCGCCCCGGGAGTGTAGCCAGTTGGGTTGTTAGGGAAGTTAAGAATAACGACAGCCTTGCCTTTGCCTTGTTGTGCTAAGAGAGCCTCGCGAAGTCCTGCACTATTAAAAGTCATGTCCTCAGTAAAGAGCGGGTAGTTAACGATAGATCCGTGACGGCGGATGCCGAAAGTCAACTCGTAGTTCTCCCAGTTCTTATCGGGATAGATCACCGCATCGCCTTCATTAACGAACAAGTCAGCTACAATACTGAGGCCATGCGTAAGTGCGTTCGTAACAACGGGATTACCAAAGGATTTGTCCGCAAGTGCTGGATTCTCTCCAATCATTTTGTCACGCCATACACTCCGTAGTTCTGGTTTTCCCGCAGGGGGGGCGTAAGGATACAAATCTTGTGGCTTGTATGCTGATAGTGTTTCTTGGATAGCAGCCAGATGCATCGGGCCACCATTTTCTGTAGCAATACCAATCGTGGCATTAAATTTCTTGGCGTTAGCGGATGCTTCTGCAGACTGACTCAGAATGCCTTCCTTAGGGAAATAAATCTCTTGGCCTAGAGTAGACAACATATCGTAGATATAGGGATTGCCGGACTTTAGGTGTTGATTCAACTGTTCCGCAAGTGGGTTCATTACATTTCATCCTTCCGATCACTTTGGTATATGACAGTGCCGCTTTAACTGCCTAACATTATATCATCTCACTATAGAACCGTCACGATCAAAACAAACTGATATTCCGGTAATTATGAACATATATAGGATGTGGTAACGTGAAAATATCTTCAGTGTTTGGCAATTAGAGGTATAATAAAAATAATGGACAAGTAAGAGGTCCTTTGCACTATTTTTTCTCTAGGAGGGAAGAGCATGCTTCACGTTTCACCAACCTCATTTGAATTAAAGCCAGCCTTCGCTAAGATTGTGTGTGAACCGGGCTGGAAATGGCGTAAGCGGGAAATTCCGCTTCAGAATTATGATTTGTTCTACGTATGGAGCGGCGAAGGTACGATCGTACTGAATGGTCAGTCTTTTGCAGTTAGTAAAGGTAGCTGTTTCCTATTCAAACGTGGGGATTATACAACCGCTACACACAATCCACAGCGTCCACTAGTGCTAACCTATATACACTTTGATATTAATGAACCGGTAACGGAAGTGCCAGGATCATACCGTATTCTAGAGGATACGCTTGATTTTGAATATATGCTGGCTAGATATGTTCGTCTATTTCTCATAAATGCTTATGCTGCAGAAGAGGAAGCACGGCTTATTCTGAAACAATTGCTGATTCATCTGCTGCGAGAGGAACGTCAGCTACCCATAGAGAAGAAGGTTAGCAACCAGTTGAATGAGGTGATTCACGAAATAGCGAATTATGTTGTTCAGCATCCCGGACTTCCTCATAAGGTTGAAGATTTAGCAGCTCGCGCAGGATTATCTCCACGTTATTTTTCAATTAAATTCAAGGAAATTATTGGCATGTCAGTACAGTCGTATATTATTAAATCCAGAATTGATCGGGCGCAGCATTTGTTGCTTCATGCCGGTATGAATGTGACCGAGGTAGCGGATGCCCTTGGGTATCGCGATATTTTCTTTTTCAGCCGTCAATTCAAGCAATACACGGGTAAAAGCCCTTCTGAGATCAGATAATGGTTATATCATAACTTCTTTGTAAGACGGTTTTATCCCCCCCGACTTAGGTCTAGTTGGATTTACGTCTTCAGACTGTTTGTGAATATTCCCTGGTGGGATATACTGGAACATGAAGATGACCGTCAAAAGCGTACGAATTACCTGAAATGTATAGTAAGAGGGGGATATTATGAAGAAGTACCATAAATCATTAAGTATATGTGCTGCTGTCATTACACTTACATTGTTGGCTGGTTGTGATGGAAGATCCAATAATAGTGCTGATTCAGTAGATGGGGCAATTGAAGGTGCGATGAAATCGATAACTGAATCATTAGGAAATGCGGTAGGAAGTGTCGGAGCTGGGCTACATAATATGTCGCTGGACCTTGTCAAAGATTTAAAAACCAAAGGGGTCTCTAAAAAGTTTACAGTTACGGATGAGGTTAATGATGTAACTAAACTAAAAATAGATCACACCGTGGGTAACATTGAGCTGAAATCTACTTCGGGAGACCAAATCATCGTAGATGTTGCGATTTATGCTTCAAATTCAGCTACTCATAAGAAAAAGGTTGAGAAAATTTTGGATCAAGCTGAGGTTTCTGTGAATGTAAGCGGGGATCAAATACAGATATATGCTTATTCCAAGGACAATCCAAAACAAACGTTATGGGATTGGGCGAGTAGTAAGTATGGATTTTCTGAATTTGTGATTGACTATGTTGTTCAGATTCCTGAGAGCATTGAAACATACGACATCTCTAACGATGTTGGGAACGTTAGTCTACAAAATTTGAAAGGTACATTCCTAGTACATAATGAAGTTGGACTTATCACGATCGGCGATGCACATATTACCGGGAAGTCATCTCTAGATACCGAAATGGGAAGTCTCGAATTGGGCATCACTCAAATGGACAAGGATAGCAGTCTTACAGCTACAACTGATGTCGGTAAAATTAATGTTACGCTTGCAGAATCACTTGAATGCAATGTAACAGCACAAAGCGATCTTGGTTCAATTTCGGGAGTGTCAAAAGGTACAAGTACAATTAACGGTGGTGGTCCCGAGGTGTCACTGAGTTCATCGGTAGGTTCGATTACTGTAAAATAAACAAGAGTAAGAAACGTTAACAGGACCATTCTCTATGAGAATGGCCCTGTTTTTATTGACACGATAGATATATAATTTCGTTAATCCTTGTGTTCTTTAGGAGGTGTTGCAGATGAATAGAAGCGGCCAAGCCCAGCACCCATCTTAACCTTTTGTCCAATCTCTAACCCTGGTAATGGCTGAAAAGTATTGTTCTTGGTAAGCAGTACGACAGTGGAGCCAAATTCAAAATAGGCTAGGTCGTCACCTTGATTCCATTGTTTGCGATCTTTATCCGTGTATTTAATGCTACTAACATTCATGGCACCAACCTTAACCACGGCTACTTCTCCATATTCATGGGAGATATAAGTGATCAATCGTTCATTGCGGCTTAATACAGTTCTCATATTCCTCATCCCAAAGTCATTAACGGGATATACTTTCCCCTTGATATGTTCGCTCTCCGATTTAACGCCCGTAACTGGGGCATGGATCCGATGATAATCGGTTGGACTAAGGTAGAGTACAAATACGAAACCATTTTTATATATCTCCGCACGTGGAGAGTGATTGAGCAGTTCATCTAAGGAATAATCCTGACCTTTTACATTTAGTATGGTGCCAGATTTAATTTCTCCCATCGCCGTAATAAGGGCATCGACTGGACTGATCAAGCTTCCTACTTCTGAATAAATCGGTCGCATACCTGGTTTTAATCTGCGAGTGAAAAATTCGTTCAGCGTGCGGTATTCTCCGATCGTCTTCTCTGCCTCATCTAGCGGAATTCCGTAGGATTTGATAAAGGCAGGTATTATGAATCGGCTAATTCTGGAATGAGAGAAGGTTCCCATGAGCTGTGAGATCCATTTCCTGGAGGAAAGTTCAGTCATCCATTTCATCCAATTTGCTGTCAAATCGTATCCTCCTAACACTATGATGAACAAGAGCAAGTACAACTACTTCCGCTTATATTGACATAGAATAGAGAGGAAATCAATATAGAAGGCGGTTTCAATTTTTTAATACTTGATTAATTTGGAAATATTGTTGTATTGTAATATCAATCGAATATGGATACGGGGGCTTGAGTGAATCAGGCTGAGATTACAGTATATTCCGCTGTGGACCGTTAATCTGATCTGGATAATGCCAGCGTAGAGAATCGTAAGCCCGGGATAAGTGTACCCCTAGGCCTATCAACCGTCTGAGCATATCCAGCCGGTTTTTTTGTTGTCTGGAGAATAAATCAAATTTAGGGAGAGATGGGAAAATGAAAAATACGGTAGTTCAAAGGAGAGGCCGTACTCTCAAGCTGAGTGATCTGCTCGTCACGGTACTTATATCGATCGTTCTTGGTGTGGTGTATCATTTCTGGAGTTCTGTATACAATTTGTTCTCCCCTTTATTTCCACAGGCAGATGAAATTGTCTATGGTATGTGGTTCTTGGCACCAACACTTGTATTTTTACTTATTCGTAAGCCTGGTGTCGCACTGATCGCAGAAGTGGCAGCTGCGCATGTCGAGATTCTGTTTGGGAGCCAATGGGGTATTCAACTTGTCATGTACAGTGTGATTCAAGGTCTTGCTGCCGAATTAGTATTTGCGGCATTTCGTTATCGGAAATTCTCTGGAGGAGTTGCAGCCCTTGCTGGTATTGCTGCTGCTATCGGCTCGGTCATTCCTGATATTTATTATGGATATGTCAGTGATTATGAAACTTGGTTGCTTATAGCTAAATACGCTATGCGTTTGGTTAGTTCCGCTTTAATTGCCGGTTATCTAGCCTATGCACTAGCTAAAGCTGTGGAAGTAACCGGGGTAACCAGTCTGCTCCGCCCTGTAGAAGACAAAGATTATGCGGCGTTGGAAGATTAGTCTATGAATGCCCATCAAACTATACAACCTACTGAGGATCATGCTCAAGAGATGGATAGAGATATAGTGGCAAAAGTACGTGACCTCAGACTTAAATTCCCAGGAGAAGCGGCATTTATATTCAAAGATCTTTCTTTCAGCGTTCTTCGTGGAGAGAAGATTCTCTTGCTAGGACCTAGCGGGAGTGGGAAATCCACTCTGCTACAAGTGCTTTCAGGCATCATTCCATTGTTGATCGAGGTACCCATCCGTTGTACCGAGAAGACTATCCCATCTTCCTGGGGATTACTGTTCCAGGATCCAGACACGCAGTTCTGTATGCCTTACGTGGATGAAGAATTGGCTTTTGTACTTGAGAATTTAGGGGTATCCCGGTCACAAATGTCTTGGTGTATGAAAGAAGTACTTCAGCAAGTAGGGCTTCAGCTTAATGAGCTTCACATACCAATTGATTCACTGTCGCAGGGGATGAAGCAGCGATTGGCGTTAGCCTCGGTACTACTCAGTAACCCTGAAGTATTGTTTCTCGATGAACCTTCGGCCTTGCTTGACCCAGAAGGTCGTAAGCAAATCTGGGAGTCTATACGAGTGATTGCAGAGGATCGAACCTTGATCATCGTAGAGCACCGTATTGAAGAAATTATTGACTTTGTAGATAAAGTAGTACTATTTGATCCGATGGGAAATATTCTCGGGCAGGGTGAGCCAGAGTATGTGTTCCAGAAGTTTCATCGGGAATTACAAGAGTATGGAATTTGGTATCCCGGAGTATGGGAAGATTTCTTGGAATCCCCCGCTGGTATTAAGCTGACTGAACCGGTAAGGTCCGTTCCTGTCGGGGAGGCACATTCTTCAGAGCCTATTTTAGAGTTGGCATCATTTCGAGGGATGAGGTATGGAAAATCAGTTATCGAAGTTGAACGCGCCGAGGTATATCCGGGTGATTTCATCGCTGTCACAGGTCCGAATGGAGCTGGAAAAAGCTCATTATTACTGAGTCTCTTGGGATTAGTCCCTTCCGAAGGATCTTATTTGCTGAGGGGAACAAGCATGGACCTAATCAAGAAACGCAAGCGAAAGATTGAACGGACTGTCCGTGAGATTGGATTTGTGTTTCAGAACCCTGAGTTCCAGTTCATCGCAGACGAAGTATACGAAGAAATTGCCTACTCTCTTAAGGGGGATGTTTTATCACTTCAGGATGAAACGAAGCGAGTTGCCAATATCTTGACTCAGTTTGGGCTGGCGGGACTAGAACGAAGACACCCGTATCAGTTGTCGCTTGGGCAAAAGAGAAGGTTAAGCGTGGCAGGTGCTGCGGTGCTTGGGAAATCTGTGTTACTACTGGATGAACCTACCTTTGGTCAAGATGCCGCAAACACTTTTGCAATTCTGCAATACTGTGAGGAAATGCGCTCTCGCGGTGTAGCCATTGTAATGGTTACTCATGAGGAAATGATTGCTGAATTTATAGCAACACATCGTTGGGTAATCCAAGGGGGACGATTGGTAGTGCAACAGGAAACGAGGAGAGTTAGTAATCAGCAGCTAGTGTCCCTTGAAGCGGTGGCCGAAGGGGGCAGGACGATGTGAGAGAATTTCTGAAGCCGAGAATAGTGACATGGATGCATCAGGCGAATCCTGTTACGAAACTGGTTCTAGTGGTATTAGCCTTTTTCATAACGTTGTTTACTCATAACTTAGATTTTATGATGAGCCAAACGATCATGTTCACGTTATTGCTATTTTTCTTAAGTGGTCATTCCCCGTGGAAGGTAATGCTCATTACTATGCCTTTTCTATTGGTATTTGTGTCTTCCTCGTCTACGATGATTCTATTCGGTAAAGGGGATCACCTTTGGTGGAAATGGGGGCTGATCCGTATTTCGGAGGAGAGTTTCTTTCGAGGAATTCATATTGGATTCAAATCGGTAAGTTTTGGTGCAGAGGGTCTACTATTTGTATTAACAACTCAATCGGTTGCTTTGTTCTACGCTTTGATGCAGAAGGCTAAGCTTCCACCTAAATATGCGTATAGTTTCATGGCTTCTATTCGTCTATTACCGATGGTATGGGAGGAATATCAAGTTCGGCGAAATGCATTGTATATCCGCGAAGTTAAGATTTCGAGAGGACCCCGGGGTTGGATTAGACAGGCACAGCTATATGCAGTACCTTTATTAGCACAGAGCATTCGCAGAGCGCATCGTGTTGCGGTCGCGATGGAGGCAAAGGCATTTGATGGGAGGCGTCCTAGGACATTCTATTATCTCTCAACCTTCTCGCGAAGTGATTTATGGGTAATTCTCATTCTAATTGGAGCGTTTGTGATTGCCTATGTAGGGGTCACAGCATATCCTACGTTTGGTATCTCAGACGTAAGATATCGATAGAATCGTAAGTTGTAAAGCAAGAGGAGTCCAAGTTCGATAAGGTGAACTTGGACTTTTGTGTTGTCTTCGTATTAAAAAGGACTTTAATTGATTTCATTTCTCGTGTGGTACGGGTTAGCTATATGCTCAGGAAGACCAGCTAGATTGGGACTATTAAGCAAATACCAGGCGAAGGACATTGGCTTACGATAGCTGTCTTTCCATAGTTCATCTAGACCTGCTTTACGAAATCCGTAACGTTGGTCGCGTCCGTTACATTCAATGAAGTAAGGACGTCCGTCCATGGTGAGGCCGATATCCATACCAAGATCACCGAGTAAGGGGAACTGGGAAGACAAATGAGCAGCAACAGTAAGGGCGAGCGTTTTTACATGGGCGACGATAGAGCGAACATCATGAGGTGGAAATATTTTAGGTAGTACTGTTTCTACAGGATATGCACAGCCACCTTTGGCAATGTTTGATATGAAGCTTCCCTGTGGAGCAACTTTAGCGAATAGGCCAGTTACTGCCCAAAGTCCATGAAGTCCTCGTTGAACGGTTACGCGGATATCCAAGGGCCGATTCTCGAATTCTGCCAGAGGAATGCGTTCCTGAACAAGATAAGGAACGTGCATGAGTAACCGCCAAGTCCAGTTTGGTAGCTCTCCACGCTTCAGTCTAACAGTATTCCATCCCCTCTTGCCTTTGCCTGATCGTGAAGGAAAAGTGATCTTCCATCCCTCTTTGTCACGCTGTAATCTCAAGATACCGTGACCCACAGATCCACGGATGGGCTTAAGAATGAGGTCGGAATATCGGTTCATCATCATCCGTAGGGAAGAAGGAGACACAGAGGCAGTGTTCGGTAAATAGTTGCAGAGATGCGGGTTACTCGACAGTAGCCGATGTATTACATCTTTGCTGTATCGGTTGTTTACGTTAAAAAGGATCTTGCCTTGAGAGATCATACTGCGGATTTTTTTATGTGCCGCGCGGTCGGCGTATAGGGCTCGGTTGTGAATGACGGACGGTGTGGGAATCACAGTCCTAACGTAATCACGGCCGTTAAATATATAGGCTGTGCTGACGCCTTTTTTCACATCGATATCACCTAAGCGGAGAAAACAAGGCATGATTCCATAGAGCTTTGCTGCTTCCTCATAATTAGATATCGATTCCTGGCCGGTTCTCCGCTGGGGTATTCCCCGGTACATGCTGGTATTAAGCAGAATACCGACTTGGTCCTGCCCCATGGATCTCCCTCCTTCTAAATTTAGCGTCGTATGTCTTGATTCAATGTATGTTCGTCCGTTCAAGAAGGAGTGGACGACTGCTCCTCGTCAGCAGCCTGTTTTGGAACTCCGGCAGGGAGTTAAGATAATAAGAGCTTGGACTTAAGTGCGTTTCAGGCACATTCTTCAGGCGGATTTCGTATATTTTAAAACAATGGTTGGAAATTTGATTGGAGGAAGGGTTATCCCATGGGAAATGGACAAAAGGTTGCGGTCATCTCACCAGGATCGTTCGTTATACCTTCGGGAAGAAGTAGCTCCGTGGAGAGGGTCATCGAGAAGGTGGTTCCGCTTGCGGCGGGACAACTACAAATTCGTATTTTTGGATTGGCAGATGGGCAGCTTCCTGCACAAGGTTCTCTTGGAAACGTGCCCTGTTATCGACTACCGGGTGGACGTCGTTATGTTGATTCGATCCTGAAGCATCTTCGTAAATGGCTTCCAGATACTGTAGATGTGCATAATCGCCCTCAGCTAGCTTATCGATTAAAGGCCCGCTTACCATTTACCCGTGTCTACCTGACGCTTCATTCTACTACTTTCATTTCACCTTCTTATCATCCCGAGATTCGTACACTACGGATGCTGGAAAGCGTGGATGGTTTAATTGTGAATAGTCAATATTTAAAAGACGAGATTATGCGGCGGTTTCCTTCCTTAACGACGGAGATCTCTGTTAATCCTCTAGGTGTTAGTCTGGAGGATTTTGTGCCACGTTGGACACCCAATGGAGAGCTGCTACGTGAAGCACGGCTTGCTGATTTCGGCTGGGACAACCGCAAAGTGGTCTTGTTCATCGGCCGCCTCCTTCCAACTAAGGGGGTTCATCATCTACTAGAGGCGTTCCCCGCTATACTGGAGAAGGAAAAAGATGCTATGTTAATCATTGTAGGTAGTGTTTTTTATGGAGTAGATCGAGAAACGGAGTACGTCCGCAGACTGAAAGTGTTGGCTGAGCCGTACAAGGATCGAGTTATTTTTCTCCCGTATGCACCTTATCCAAGGGTGGCAGACTGGTACAATCTAGCTGATATCGTAGTTGTACCTTCTGGAGATGAGGAAGCCTTTGGTTTGGTTAATGTGGAGGCAATGGCTTCAGCGGTTCCAGTTGTAGCAACTGAGGTAGGGGGCATTCCTGAAATTGTGAAGGATGGTATAACAGGGGTACTTTTAACACCAGGAGAGTTGGATCACTGTCTCGGAGATCGTATCCAACGTTTATTGGAGAGTGAGGAAGTGCGCAGGAATATGGGGAGAGCTGGAAGAGAGCTAGCGCGTAGCCGTTTCCGGTGGCAGCATACGGCTGAGCGTTGGATTTCAATCATGAGGAGTCAAAATTTATAAATAGTAGTAGGATATAATAATAGATGATTAAGATTATAGAGAGGGTGCAGTTTATGGATATCAGTGCAATGAGACAGCACCGCGAACATCCGGATAATATTGGGTATGAGACTACCAGGGCTACTTTTGAGCGCGATTATTCGCGGCTCATTCATTCACCTACCTTTCGGCGTCTACAAGGCAAATCACAAATCTTTGGAGCAGGAACAGGAGACTATTATCGCACGCGATTAACTCATTCACTTGAGGTAGCGCAGATTGCCAGGGAAGCGGCAAGAAGTCTATTACGTTCTTATCCAGAGGTTGAGACGGGACAAGCGCTCCATCCAGGATTAATTATTGATCCCGAAGTGGTAGAATGCGCAGCAATTTGTCATGATTTTGGTCATCCTCCTTTTGGTCATAAAGGTGAAGAGGTGCTACAAGGAATTCTCAAGCGATTAATTGAAGATAAAGTGGCAAAGGCGTTGGGAACTACTCAAGGGCGCTCTCAGCAGGAGATAGATGCGGTTAGGGAATCTATACAGCGTAAATATGAACATTTTGAAGGTAATGCCCACAACTTTCGATTGATTATGTTCTTGGAGAAACGTGAAAATATAGACGGGCTTAATCTTTCGGATGCAGTGCTACTCGGAACCAATAAATATCCTTATCCCAGTACGGAGAATAAGAAGGGTGTATATTTGCGGGAGTGGGAATATATATCGCATATTCGTCAATTATGGGACATCCCGAATGGGAAAAAGACATTGGAAGCTCAACTGATGGATTTATGTGATGATATTGCTTATTCCTCTCACGATCTGGAGGACGGTATTAAGGCTGGAAAAATTGAAGTTCATGAGCATTTTATGGAGGATCCTTATATTTGTCGGCTGATTGTGGAGAAGATTAAGACGTTGGAGGATTCTGTCTGGGAAGGCTGGCAGGAGGAAACGATCGGTAGAAAAACAAGGGAGGTATTAACTTCGTTCTTACAGGTCTGGAAGGCCAAGCTACCGATATGCGGAAATGACAACTCACGGACACGACGGGAAGTTAAGGCTTACTGGGTGAGTCTGTTTGTGAATCATTTAGGTGTTGTTGATGATGGGGGTTGGAAGAAGGTAACTTTCGTATCGGAAGGCCAGGAGGATGAAGATATGCTTCGTACGGTAAGCGTATTGAAAAGCTTCGCCTGGGTGACCATGATTTCTGATTTACGTGTGCAACGGTTGCAGAAACGGAGTGCTTGGATCATTAAACGTCTGTGGGATGCGTTTGTTGATTCGGATTCTTCAAAATCGATTATTCCTAGCGACTGGTTGCTTCGATTCGAGCAAGACCAGCGGAGTGAAAGACCGATTTGGACATGGGAGCATATGGTGGTTGATTATATTGCTGGAATGACTGATGCATATGCTGAGAAAGTCTATAACGAGCTGTATGGATTGAAGGTAGGCACGATATATGAACTAGACTGACTGCGAATATGGATGTATACCGTGATTGTATATAGTGAGATCATTTGAATAAACAATGCTGAAAAAACTTGCCGGAAGAGTGGATTCCTGGCAAGTTTTTTTGTGCAGTTAGCAGGAAATGTTGAACATACAAGACTGTACGTTTGCCGTTACCATGTCTTCAAAGCGACATACACTGTGATATATACTCCGGCATAATCTGGATCTCTAGGAGGTGAAGGTATGATCAGAAAGCGCAAATCACGAAGACAACTTAGCCGGAGGACCCTATCTCCAAGGTTACCGATTCGGCGTTTGTTCAACCATCCTGAGCCTCTGGTCTCCATCATTATTCCGGTGATGAATGAAAAGACTACACTTCCGGCCGTCCTATATCAGGCAAGTCGGGTACATCCTAATAGTGAGGTCATTGTAGTAGCAAATGGCTCAACGGATGGAACGGCTGAAATTGCCGCGAAATGGGGAGCCAGACTAATAAGATTTGATGAGCCGCTTGGTCATGATGTGGGGCGACGAGTTGGCGCTGAAGTTGCCAAAGGAGAAGTATTACTATTTATCGACGGAGATATGGTTATTCCGGCCAAAGAATTACGTCCTTTTGTAAAGGCAACATTAGCTGGGGTTGATGTGGCTTTGAACGGATATTCGGGTCCTGTGGAGAAGCAAGAAGCTCATCCGGTTGTTTTGGCTAAGTATGTGTTGAATGCAATTTTGTCACGTTCAGATCTGAAGGGAGCCTCTATGACCGCTGTTCCCCATGCGTTAAGCCGGCGATGTCTTCAAACCGTTGGTTCTGCAGCGTTAGAAGTTCCTCCACTTGCTTATGCCATGGCGGTGAGTAGGGGGCTTAACGTACAGGCTGTTCATACGGTTCCTGTGGGAAAATTGAATCCGGTCCGAGTCCGGCAGCAAGCCAGCAAGCGGAAGGGCGATCCACTTACTACCCTTGTCGCCGGAGATCATCTAGAAGCCTTGCATTGGCTAGTCATGGAACATGGGGCTCGTGGTGGATTTAGTGATCTTGGTCGTCAACGCGGTAGGGTAAGGGGATGAGGAAGATTAGAAAAATTTCTCAGAAATCTTCGCGGGTTGGCAGATCAGCTCTGAAGATAACGTATAGCCGTCGTCGTAGAGTGAACAGAGGAAGGACTGCGCAGAAGCAGAGTGCACGACCATTAGCCCATCGTTCAACTCCCGCTTACAATTTGACACGGATGGAGCAAAGAGCAGTAAAAGCTGGATTTATTGCTGCCTCAGTTAAGGATCGGGATCTGTTGTCTTCGGAACACATGCAGGAATCGCTAAAGGCTTGGTACCGTGACAACATGAATTTGAGTGGTGGTACGACAGTTTCCAGTGTGTTGGCTCTTTCTTTAGCTTATCGCCGCGGATATGCCTTAGCATCAAGAATTCCTAATCTCGGAATCGCGCTTCCGCTTCAAGGTACAGCGTCGGCTGTTGTATCCGTCAGCAACGAGGAACAGACGCTACCTGCTGTCTTAGCAGAACTTCGAAAACTCCCATTACAAGAGATTATTGTTGTACTTAATGGCTGTACTGACGGCAGTTTTGCAGTTATAGAGAGGGATCCTCGTATGTCCCTAATTAGTTTCCCAACAAGACTTGGTCATGATGTTTCCCGAGCATTGGGGAGTGCAGTAGCTACGGGGGATATCATTTTATTTAGTGATGGAGATATGTCTTTGCTTGCTAAAGACCTAGCAGCATTTCTTATCGCTGTTGATTTGGGGGTTGATATGGCTCTGAATAACCTGACTCCTTTTCTGCCATCCATGTTTTCTGCACAAGACGATGTTACCCGCTGTAAGACTTTTCTAAATCGGGCGCTTGGCAGGTCCGATCTGAGAGCCAATTCCATGACCGCTGTGCCGCATGCTTTGTCTAGGCGAGCGATTTCTACAATTGGAACTTCGGCTCTAATTGTACCTCCAAAGGCTCAGGCATTGGCTCTTGTGCGCGGACTCAAGGTGAGTGCCCCTCACTCGGTAAACGTGTTTCGAACCAATCGAATTCGTAGTGGAAATACTGGAGAAGGGAACGCTGTTGCCGGACTGATCTTCGGTGATCATATGGAGGCGCTTGCCGAGGTGATGAAATCGGAAGGCGTTCGTTTACGACATATCACGTTCTCTCGAAGCACTCTTGCGAAAGTGAGGAACGCAAGATGAGAGAATCAGGACTGACTAGCATCATCATTCCTTCATATAATGGTCTTCATCTACTGACATCTTGCGTAGAGGCAATACGACTTCATACCTTTGAAAAGTATGAGATTATCGTTGTTGATAATGGATCAAGTGATGGTACAGCTGAGTACTGCCTTAGAGAAGGGATCATTTTGGTGTCGATACCACATAACGCGGGATTCCCTATCGCTTGTAACAAAGGTCTTGCCATCGCCTCAGGTGATCAGTTGTTGCTATTGAATAATGACGTTATTGTCTCTCCAAGATGGCTCTCAAAAATGCTTCTAGCCTTGACCAGCACGGATAATATTGGGATTGTTGGGCCGGTAACGAATTATGCTAGTGGCAAGCAGCAGGTAGAGGTTACTTTGAACGGGATAGAGGAGTTTACCGAAGTAGTAGAGAGATATAATATCTCTGATCCGGGTAAATGGCAGGAAGTGTACCGTATTGTAGGGATGTGTTTCCTCTTTAAAAGAAGTCTATTAGATAATATAGGCCTATTGGATGAGCGTTTCTCACCAGGTCACTATGAAGATGATGATTATTGTTATAGAGCCAGATTACAAGGATATCGGCTGTTGATTTGCGGAGATACGTTTGTATACCACGTGGGAAGCGCCAGCTTCAAAACTAATCATCCGGATGGATGGAACTCCTTGGTGAAACGTAATAGGGGATTGTTTATTGAGAAATGGGGAGTAGATCCCTGGGGATTTATGTAGATTACTAGCATTTAGGGAGGCGAGTTCATGAAAGGTGTGATTTTGGCAGGGGGCACTGGAACACGGTTATACCCGTTAACCCGATTAATTAATAAGCATCTGCTTCCTGTCGGGAGGCATCCCATGATTTGTTACGGCATAGAGCGACTGCGTCAAGCCGGAATTACGAATATTCTCATTATTATTAGCAAGCAATCTGCTGGGTTATATACAGATTACTTTGGTAGCGGTGAAAATTTCGGCGTTAACCTTATCTACCGGGTGCAGGAGTCAGCAGGAGGAATCGCTGAGGCGCTTGATCTTGCAGAAGGCTTCGTTGGTCAGAAGGAAAAATTTGTTGTACTACTTGGAGATAACTTGTTCTTGGATGACTTAACCCCATTTGTGGAGAAATTTAAGCAACAACCTTTAGGCACTGCCCAGGTATTGTTGAAATCAGTTGATGACCCCCGTAGGTATGGAGTTCCCGTATTTAACACGGATCATCCTAAACAGATCGTTTATATCGAGGAGAAGCCAAAGAAACCAAAATCCAAATATTCAGTTACTGGGATCTACATGTATGATGATTCTGTATTCCATAGGATAAAAGAAATCAACCGTTCAGCACGTGGTGAATTGGAAATTACGGATGTTAACAATCTCTACGCTCATCATGGTCAGCTAGAATATAGTGTATTGCAATTGTGGTGGGGAGATGCGGGTACATTTGACTCGTTACATGAGGCCGAAGTCCGCATGAGAGGGGTACTTCCATAGAACCACTTCTTGTAAGCAGTGCACCTTGCAGGGTAGATAGAAGAATTTGAATGGAGGGGGTAGGATGACGGTCAGAAGAAACAGAGTCTCCAAGCCGCGAAGATATCGGAGGAGAAAGCGAAGCCTTCATTCTGCCGTTCAATCATATAGAAGGCATCTTAGAAGACGGGCCAGAAGTAGAATGATGAATAAAGGACATAGAGATAGAGATCGTGATAAGCCTGTGGAAGAAAGCAAATCAGACAGTCTGGGCAGCACGAATACAAATGAAAGCTCATCTTCAGAGGTGGTATTGACTGGAAAAAAAATAACTGAGGCCTACGAAGAGGGATATCGTCAGGGGTGTTTTGACGGTGGTGAGGCGAAAGTGATGAAACTCCTTCCTCCTTTAAACATTCTTCCGGAATTGACGGTAGACGACTTAATCGCAATAGGTTTTCAAACGGTTGCTTCCACACTCTTCCCACTCATATCACCTGAGGGGATATATGCCGAGATGGAAACTGCTCTAAATCAAAGGAAACCAATGTCGATCGTTCGTTTGGGGGATGGTGAACTTCTCACACTTGCTCATGATACGATAATGCCGACCTTCGAGGTTGTGCGTTGGGGACATTTCCTTCCTTATGCTGGGGTAAATCTCCCTGATCCGATCACCCGTGAAGATTTGGTACAGTCTTTGCTACAGGCTGACATAATAGGAATACCTGAGTCTAGGCATCCCTCATATCAGGCATTGTTATTTCCCATACTCCGTCATTACGGAATAGACTACAGGGGGCTACGAATGACCTCATCGATCATAAATTATACATTGAACGACGAGGGTTATCTTGCACAGTTGCTTGTGGGAAGAAAAATATTGATTATCGGCAATGAGGCACCAGGATTGTCTAGGTTGCTAGCGCAGCAAGGGTTCCACATTTCTGGAATCATTCATCCCGTTCAAGGGGTGGCTGATGTTCCACGGGTTATGAGGCAAACATCCGAAATAGATTTTGATCTAGCTCTAGTAGCGGCGGGGGTTGCAGCGGTGTTGATCTGCACAAGAATTGCCAGAGAACAAGGTAAGGTATCTTTTGATCTGGGTCATTTGGCCAATAGACTGGTGAGCGGTGAAGCTACTTTAAGGTCCCGCTTGTGAGGTGTAATTATGCCAAACAGAAGAAATAAAGCAACTGGAAGACAGAGAATCCTCAGGGGTTTTTCTAGAAGGAAAACAGAAACAGGCGCCTTGGATTTCCAAAGGGGATATGATGCAGGATATGCTCGTGGTGTCTTGTCGGGCCAGCAATCCTTCGGTTCTTATTTTGATGGGACTAGTATTATTATTCCTACTTTTAATCAGAGGGAATTACTGCTCCAATGTATCGAAAGTATTGAGGCATATACCACATCACCCTATGAAATCATCGTGGTGGATAATGGCTCCAAGGATGGAACAGTCGAGGAACTACAGGCCAGAAGGGGGACCATCCGGGTCGCGGTGCATCCGCAAAACTTAGGGTTCGCAAGAGCCATTAATACCGGACTCATGATGGCTAAAGGTCTTACGATTGTTCTGCTTAATAATGATATTTTGGTAACAGAAGGCTGGTTAAGCAATATGCTGCATTGTCTTAATGCTAACCCAAGTGTTGCGGCTGTAGGGCCAGTAACTAATTATATAGGTGGCAATCAGCAGATCGATGTTCCTTATGCTGGCGTTATTGGAATGCAGGAGTTTGCTGCAACTCATAATACCATGGACCCGCAGAAATGGCGAGATACCGATAGATTGGTTGGGTTCTGTCTATTGTTTAATCGTAAAACTTTCGAAGAGGTCGGATATTTCGATGAAGGATATGAGTTTGGTAATTTTGAAGATGATGATTGGATTATACGATTGCGACTTCAAGGCAAAAAATTGAAAATTGCAGGAGACACATTTATCCATCATTTTGGCAGTATTACAATGAAGGGCCTTGGTATTGAGGGATACACTAGAGTGAATGATCAGAACGAGACTTTTTTTACGGAAAAATGGGGAAATGTATACAAATTACTACAGACGCTACCGGAACGAGTTCTAACCGATGGAGCAAAATCGGTAGAATTTTTTCCTACTCATACATGGATTAGAGGGTTATCAAACCGAATGTATTGGCTTGAACACGGTGTGAAATACCCAGTAAATCAGGAACTAATGGAAGGTAATGAGAGAGAAACGGCTGTAAGACTGTCTGTAATTGACCTATTACAAATTCCTACTGGACCGCAGCGGACTGAGATAGCGGAGCTCATTCGCAAGGATGACTCGTACGAAGGAATGCTATTTCGGGGTGAGGACAGTAGTATTTACCAAGTGGATCAAGGCAAACGGCGTGAAATGATCTCATCCTATGCGGTTCAATCTTGGGGGTTGTCGCTTAGGGAAGAGAAGGCATGGTTATCCGAGGCGGCTAAACTTCCGGTAGGTTTACCTATCATGCCTGCGTCACGATTGAAATCGGATGATTTATAAATTGTATTTGCACATGTAACGCCAGTCTTTACTTTGGCATATGTTGAAGTAGGCGGTGCTGAATATCTGACTTTTTGAACACACACTTTTAGGAGGAATAAGAGTGGAGCAGAAAATTACAGAAATCATTGTCCATATGTCCCACTCCCACGGGCAGATGGCACGAGTGATCGATGCTGAACGCCAAATTGCTGTTCGTATGGCACAAATCGTGCATGGCATACCTGATTCTACTCCGGGTTTTGAAGGTACGGACGGACTAATTGAGAATGCAGGACGTGTCAATAAGAGCGTAATCTCATATTTAAATGCCATAGCCGATCTTCAAGAAGCGATGGCCGAGAACTTAGGCTTCGTGATGAAAGAGATGAACAACCCGGATGAAGAGTAATCACACCAAAGCGGGGATGATGACATGAGTAGGGAGCAGGCATATTTGAACATGTTGGGTGCCGCCGCCCAAATACAATGGAACGTGGCTATGATTCTGGAAGCGAAAGCCGTAGAAGCGGAGAAAGTACGTAATTGGATACTAAATCATGTACATGAGGATTGCTATGAGGATCATGAGAAGCAGTTAACTAATCCTCTTGAAATACATGAACAGTTGGTGGAAGTGCTAGAGGGATTGACCAAGCTCCAAAATGGGCTTTGCAGCAATCTCAAGACACTGCTTCCATCTGAGGAGGAATCCAGCGGGGGGGGGGCAATGGGTGGACTATTTGGTGGGGACCTAGATTTAGGGGATTTGGGCAAATGAATACCGAATTATTAGGCGGTGAGGTGGCCAAACATAAACTGATCGATTCCATCGCTAAGAGCCAAATGGCGTTAGCCCGAATTTTGAATAGTCTGGCTGATATGTCGGACCATTCCATCGACACAGCGCGGCATTTATCACAGAACATTGAAATTCTAGCAAAATATCAAAACGCGATGGCTCGAAGTGTGTGTGGGATTTCTCTGCATCGCGTTCACTATGGAACTCCTTCATCACCATGGATTACAAAATCATGTTATAAAGCAACTGATGCAGCCCAAGGAGTACAGGAGGATGTTAGGTAATGATAAAAAAAAAGGTTCGGAGAAGCAGCCGGACGAAATCGAAGAAAACGAAGGTTACCTCACTTAAAAATAGACGCAAATTGTCTCTGAAACGGAGACGAAAGCTGGGTGGTAAAAAACTTGGTGGAAAAGTTCTGAACCGTCGTCGTCTTCGTAGGAGACGGCGGATTAACCGTCGGTCCGTGCGACAAGTTCCAAAACAAAAGACACCTGCGCTTTCTTTAGAAGGTAACCCTGCCCCTGCATACCAGCATGCTTATAATGAAGCATACCAGCAGGGCTTTAATTCTGGATTTAATAAAGGCCTTGAAGACGGGCATAAGCTAGCGTATCAAGCGCAGGTTTAGATAACATACTAGAATGCTCAGTGTATAGCGAGCCTCCTTTTCCGATGTGTACCCGGGATGAGGTTTCGCTTATTTTGTTGTGTATACATATTCATTAAGGTTATTGGCCTTCAAAGGCATTCACACAATTTTCCAACCTACGGGGTAGTCGTCCATGATGCACTTGCCCCCCAAGCATATATTTATAGGGACCTAGGAAATCCACATAGATAGGATGAATGCTTTGAAGAGCGTAAAGGAGAAAAATATCAACTCCAATGAGGATTATCGTGCCGGATATAAAGAGGGCTATCGTTATGGTTGTTGCAGCGCAGTTCTCTCACGAATTCCTCATTTTTCGCCCGCTATACGTAACCTGCGTGTTCTTTATGTGACCCAAGGGTTTGAGGGGATTGACGGCGGAGTGTCAGAGGCCCTCAGAAAGCTGGTACATGTCTGCATTATCGCTTCCCCGGAATCGATGCTACAGGAGGCAATGAATCATCGTCCTGATCTCTTATTAGTAATGAACGCACTACATGTATTTCCCCCGGATCATGCGGAGAAGATTAGTCAAATCAAGCAGATGGGAATTCACACAGCCGTGTGGTTTGTAGATGATCCGTATTTTAGTGATGATACGGTCTCGTTGTCTCTTCAATACGATGAGGTGTTTACCCATGAACTGGGATGTGTATCTTTTTATCAGGAAATAGGATGCTCTCATGTTCATTATTTGCCGCTTGCTGCTAATTCAGAGATGTTTCGTCCGCTTCATGTAGCTCCAGAGTACCAGAATGATATTTGTTTTATTGGAAACGCCTTTTGGAACAGGGTAGAGTTGTTCGAACAGCTTGCTCCGTATCTGGAGGATAAGAAGGTAATGATTGCTGGGGGACATTGGGATCGCTTGGAACATTGCAGTCAGTTGTCCTCGGCTATAAGACATGGCTGGATTCCGGTTGAGGAGACGGTGTCATATTACAATGGTGCTAAGATCGTCATTAATATGCATCGCCCTACTACGGCAGGGCAAGACAATCGAAACAGCATTAATTTAGGGGGAAGATCAATTAATCCCCGGACCTATGAAATCAGTGGCTGCGGAACGCTGCAAATTACGGACCTCCGGGAGGATCTAATTTCCTATTATCGCCCAGGCTACGATATAGAGACGTTCATAGATGCAGCAGAGCTTCAAAGTAAAATTGATTATTATTTGAATCACGAGGAAGAACGGCAATTGATTGCTTGGCGCTCGCTGTGGACGACACATCAGTATCATACGTATATCGATCGGTTAAGTCGTTTGTTAGACATGATTTCGATTCATTAAATCGATGTGAAGAATACCTGAAAATAAGGAGTGACAGCATGTTTAATTTAGAAGGGATAAAGACTCCGGCCCCCTATCGTGGGTATGAAATTAACGATCCCAGACGTACTGGATGGGATGCTGGCCTGAGAGATGGATTTGATGAGGGATATATGAGAGGCCGTGCCAACGTCATCGTAAATACACCCAGACCTCCTGCACCGATTAGGCAAATCAAGGTTATGTATGTCGGTTCGGGAAAGGGACTACCGTATTCGCCGATTGATGAAGCGGTTATTGCAACGTTACAAACGATGGTTACCGAATTGACGATTGCAGAGAGAGGCCAATCTCTATTGGAACTAGCGGCTTCGACCTATCCAGACTTGATGCTGGTACTTGACGGTATAGAGATACCGTTAGAGCAGATTGATGCTGTGCGCGCGATGGGAATTAGAACCGCAGTTTGGCTTACGGATGACCCTTACTACACAGATGTAACAGTTCCGATGGTAACACATTACGACTATGTATTCACATTAGAACGAAATTGCATTGATTTATATCGGGCACAAGGTGCAAGCAATGTCTTTTATCTACCGTTTGCAGCCCATCCGGGTCATTTCCGGCCAACATTTACTCAGTCGCCGATCCGAAGAGATCTAAGCTTTATAGGTTCAGCCTATTGGAACAGGGTTAACTTTCTTCAGCCTATTATAGGAAACCTTATGAATAAAGGATTGCACATTAATGGGATCTGGTGGGAACGTCTTCCTGAATACGGAGCTTATCCGGGGCAGATTGAGATTGGAAAATGGATGGGACCAACAGAGACAGCTGAAGTGTACAGTGGGACGAAAATTACGTTGAACATACATCGCTCGCCATATGACGAATTAGTCAATCAAAACCAATCAGGTATTACAGCAGTTTCTCCGAATCCCCGGACTTTTGAAATATCCGCCTGCGGTACACTCCAATTAGTAGATGCACGTGAGGATTTGGCTTCGTTCTATATTCCAGGACAAGAAATCGAAACGTTCAATAGTCCGGAAGAATTGTTAGACAAGGTGGATTTTTACTTGACTCATGAGCAGGAAAGAAGGGATATCGCACTTCGTGGTTTGGAAAGAACCTTCCGTGAGCATACGTACGAGAATCGAATCAATGAATTGCTTTCCCATATTTTTGGATAATCACAAAGGACAATTTTAGGAGCTGAAGTGCTCCTGGCAAACGATGCTGAGGTGACGGATGATGTCGGATGGGAAGAAGCTGATGCTTTTCTCGCACGTATGTAATACCCGAAATATTACGGGAGCTGAGAAATTACTGTTCTTTATCGCCAGAAAGTTGTCTGCTCACTTCGAATGTACAATTGTGGCCCCCAATGAGGGACGGCTAACTCAGTTAGCACGTGGTAGCGAGTTGCGTGTAATTATTATGGAAACTCCCATGATATATGGGATGTGTTTTCCTTATGAAAACCTAATTCAAGACGTAGAAGACATGGGTTCAAATCATGCTACAGCCAAAATGGTAGCTCTGCTCAAAGAAGAAAATCCTGATTACGTATTCGTGAATACTTGCGTAAATGTTATTCCGGCTATGGCAGCGAAACATCTTGGAATCCCTGTGATATGGCATATTACAGAAATTGTGCAAAATAACGGATTCATCAATAATTCTGTGTGGATCATCAATAAGTATAGCGATTGGATATTGGGAATTTCTGAATCTACATTAGCCCCATTCAAGGATAGTCCAATGGAAGAGAAGTTGAGCTTACTCTACCCTTCTTGGGAAAGTGGAGAATTTCAACCTGCTCATTGGCCAAAATTAAGACGGCGCAAACGATGGGAGTGGGGTATCAATCCAAGGCAAAAGGTGATTGGATATATTTCTTCATTTCTCGTTAAGGATAAGGGTCCAGAACACTTTGTTAAAACAGCGATAAGTATTGGGAAACAGTATCCAGAGTCACGATTTGTAATCATTGGCGCTAAAGTAGACCGCAGCTTCTATCGTTCGTTAAAGCAGAGTGCGAAGGATGCTGGACTTAGTAAACATTTTATTTTTATTGAGTGTGAATTGAGTATCGAGGCCGCCTATTGCGCGATGGATATCGTTATTGTCCCTAGCCTTCTAAACGAGGGATTTGGAATGACAGCGATGGAGGCGATGATCTTTGGAAAACCTGTAGTTGCCTATGCTTCTGGAGGACTTAAGGAAATATTGGAGTCTACAGGGTCCGGGGACTATCTTGCTCCTACTGGAGATATCGAAGTATTAACGGCCAAGGTTTCTGGGTTACTACAATCCACAGACATGATGGAAAAGGTCGGCCTGGAGAATCAGATCCAGGTGGAGGCAAAGTTCGGCTCATCTGTCTATGAAGACAGATTCATGCAGTTTGTGGAATGCATCTATCAATTGAAGGGTAATCAGATACCTCTAACGGTAGTTCAATTGCTTCCTACCAAACACGATATTGCTTCACCAGGTATAGCGACTCGCAAGAAGCGAGGACGTGAAAGACGTATACGTATTACAAAGAAGCGGTTGAGACGTCGCCATAGTGGGAAGCGCCGCGTCGTCCATGCGCGTAAGTCATCCCATAAAAAACTAATCCGCCGTTCTGAGAAACTTGCTCGTTCTCGGAAACAGGTGCGTCGTCGTTCCAACTCAACGCGGCAGGGAGTGAGAATATGAAAATCATGACCTTACTAGGCACACGCCCGGAGATCATTCGCTTGAGCAGAATTATTCCTCTACTAGATAGATACGCAGGTAGACATATTCTGGTGCATACGGGACAGAACTTTACTTCAAGTCTCAGCGGCATTTTCTTTCAGGAGCTGGGACTTCGGCAACCAGATTATATTCTTCAGGATCGGCAGACTACGCTTGGAGGACAGCTGGCTGCGATGTTCTCCCAAATGGAACAGATATTAGAGAAGGAACAGCCAGATCGTGTGCTCCTCTTGGGTGACACGAATAGTGCCTTATGTGCAATCCTGATAGAACGGATGGGAATTCCCGTTGTGCATATGGAGGCAGGTAACCGCTGTTTCGATCTGGAGGTTCCAGAAGAGAAGAATCGTAAAGTTATCGATGCAATTTCTTCTATTAATATGTCATATACGATACAGAGCAAGCATCATTTAATCGCTGAAGGAGTTCACAGTCATAGAATTGTACTGACCGGGAATCCCATTTATGAAGTGATGCAACATTATGAGCAAGAGATTTCAAACAGCGATATTCTGGAACGATTGGGGCTTCAGAAGGGAGATTATTTCTTAGTCACAGCACATCGTGCGGAAAATGTAGATCGACCAGAGCATCTTCATGAAATCATGGGTGGATTAAACAAAGTTGCAGAGACCTTCGGTCGTAGGCTTATTTGCAGCATTCATCCGCGCACGAAGTCCAAAATAGCGGATCATCTTCGTATTGAGATGCATCCTCTTGTTGAATTCTACAAACCTTTCGGGTTCTTCGATTTCGTTAAGATGGAACGTCACGCATGTTGTGCTTTAAGTGATAGTGGCACTGTTCAGGAAGAGTGCTGCATTATGCATGTACCAACGGTGACGTTGCGTCGTACGACTGAACGCCCCGAAACGGTAGATTGCGGTAGTAACATCGTATCCGGAGTGGATGCGAATAGCATAGTAGAATCGGTTGCGATTATGAGCGAAATGCGTCGTGATTGGGAGTGCCCAGAAGGATACTTGACTCAGGGTGTATCGGAGAAGGTTGTTAAATTTCTGCTTGGAGGGAACTGGAATGTTTGAGAATAAACGCATATTGGTGACCGGCGGTACCGGTTCATGGGGACACGAATTGATCGCACAGATGCTTCCCCAGCAACCTCAAGAAGTTATTATATATTCCCGTAACGAATCCTCCCAAGTAGCAATGAGTCGCCAATTTGAAGATGAACGACTCAGCTTCTGCATCGGAGATATCCGCGATAAGGAGGCGCTCACAAGAGCCTGCCGGGATGTGAATTATATATTTCATCTAGCCGCATTGAAACATGTTCCAGTCTGTGAAGATCAGCCTTATGAAGCATTAAAGACGAATGTCATTGGAACCCAAAATGTGATTGAGGCGGCTATTGAAAATGATGTGGAAAAAGTAATTTATATTTCTACAGACAAGGCAGCGAATCCGTCGAACTTCTACGGAATGACCAAAGCGATCGCTGAGAAGCTGATCGTCTATGCGAATCTGCTCCGCAGCGAGACTCGGTTTGTTACGGTCCGCGGAGGAAATGTACTTGGGACGAATGGAAGTGTAGTCCACTTATTTAAGGATCAAATTCGGCAGAAAGGCCAAGTATCGATTACGGACTTTAACATGACACGATTTTTCCTAACTCTACGTGATGCTGTTACTTTGTTGTTCAAGGCTTCGGAGGAAAGCGTGGGCGGAGAGATCTTCGTAATGACCATGCCAACCTGCCGTATCGTGGATCTGGCAGAGGTATTGATTGAAGATGCAGGTGTCCTGAATGTCAAGCTGGTGGAAAGGGGAATTCGTCCAGGGGAAAAAATTCATGAAATATTAATGAGCGACTATGAAAGTCTTACCACGGTTATATACGACGAGCAGTACCTGGTCATCCTGCCGACGCTTAATATACCTGGGCTCAAGGATCGTTATAGTACTTACCCTCCCGTTTCGTTCAGCAGCTTCAGTTCCACCGATCATCTAATGTCAAAAGAAGAGATTCGGCACATTTTGCGGCGTGGGGGGTTTATATCTTGAAACTGCTGATCCTAGGCGGGAACGGTATGGTCGGTCATATGCTAGTCGATTACTTCAAGCGAAAATCCCAGCACACTGTCTTCTATACCACTCGTGATATTCACGATCACGGTGCGCTGTTTCTTGACGCTTCGGACAGTTTGATGGTCGAGGAAGTGATTGAGACCGTTAGACCAAAGGTGATTATCAATGCTATTGGTGTACTAAATCAATTTGCAGAGGAAGATAAGAATAACGCTTATCTAATTAACGGATTTCTTCCTCATCGACTGCAGCGTGTGGCTAATTTAATAGGTGCAAGGCTTATTCATATTAGTTCGGATTGTGTCTTTGCAGGAACCCGTGGCGGATACAGAGAAGATGATGAGCCTGACGGAAGTAGTATATATTCGCTCACCAAGGCGCTCGGAGAGGTTCGGGCGCTGGGGCATGTCACGGTCCGCACCTCTATTATTGGCCCTGAGATTCGCACAAGTGGTATTGGCCTGATGCAATGGTTCTTGAGCAGTAAAGGACAGGTGAGCGGCTATCGGAATGTGTTGTGGAATGGTGTTACGACACTAGAGTTAGCCAAGGCAATCGATATTTTGTTGGATTCTCCTATTTCAGGCCTCATCCATCTCTGCCATCACATGGCGATCAGTAAGCATGACTTATTATCATTGTTTCAGAAAATATGGGGTCTATCGGAAATCACCATTGTTCCAAGTGATGAACCATTCCAGGACCGGACTCTCATTTCGTCCCGCAGCGATTGGAGATATAATGTTCCGCATTATCTTGAGATGCTGAAGGAGCTGGAGATATGGATGAAAGAAGATTCCTACAGAACCGTGTGATTCTGATTACGGGTGCCTCCGGTTTTACCGGAGGTCATGCATGCCGGTATTTCGCTACTGAAATGGGCATGCATGTGGCCGCACTCGTGCGTAAAGAGGTGAACTTGCCTGCGATAGACGGAGTTCACTATTATTCCTGCGATTTACATGATGGACAGCAGCTTCGCGCAGTAGTGAAGGAGATAGCTCCTGATTATGTACTTCATTTAGGGGGCAGAAATTCAGTCTCCGAATCATGGGAGATTCCACTAACGTATATGGAATCAAATGTAATGTCTACGTTGTACTTGCTTGACGCACTTCGGTCTTTTCCTTCCTGCCGGATCCTTATTGTTGGTTCGCGGTTATCCTTCCAACTATCCACATCTTCTTACCGTTCGCCTCATCCTTATAGCTTAAGTAAAAGTTTACAAAAGATAGTTTCCTGCTCGTGGAAGGAATTGTTTGGTCAATCTATTATTTTGGCTGAACCGTCAAATCTCATTGGTCCGGGTCCTTCAACCGGACTCTGTTCTCTTATGGGCAAGCGTATCGTTCAGGTAGAACAAGGAGGGACAAGAGAGCCATTCCTAATATCTTCTCGGAGTGATCGACGCGATTTTCTTGATGTACGTGATGCTGTCCAGGCATATGGAATACTGCTGAGCAATGGATTAAGCGGTGAAGTGTACCCGATATGTTCGGGGACGGAAAGAAGTTTGGAGGAAATGACTAAGATGATGTTGACGATCGCAGGAAGCGACCTCGCTGTCTTATGGGGTGAGGATGATCCGCACTTGTCAGAATCTAAGAGTACCCCTATTCGCGCGGAATTCATAGAACACCTGGGCTGGAAGGCGCGTATCTCGAGCCAAGTTTCATTAACCGATATCATTTACTATTTTCGTGCTATGAAAGGAGAGGTTTCATGAGGCCAATGGTTACGGTGGTCATTCCTTTTTACAATTGTCCGTATGTGGATCAGGCCGTTCGAAGCGCTCTTGAGCAGTCTTACAATCCTATTGAGATTATTGTGGTAGATGATGGTTCAACACAATTTGCCGATCGGCTTGCTCCATTTCATCCCTATATTCACTATCTAGGAAAAGCGAATGGTGGCACAGCTACTGCGCTTAATCATGGAATTAGACACGCTTCAGGGGAGTATATTGCATGGCTGAGCTCTGACGATATATTTTACCGGGATAAGATTCATAATCAAGTACATTTTATGCAGGAGCAGCAAGCCTTAATTTCTCATAGCAACTTCAATTACATTGATGCCCACAGTGAAGTAACCAAATACGCTGCAGCACCCCTATCGGTCCTTCAAAGTGTAGTTGATTTTTACCGTTGTTTTTTGAATGCAAACCCCGTCAATGGATGTACCGTTATGATCAAAAGGGATCTTTTTAATACGGTCGGTTTATTTGATGAGTCTCTGCCATACACTCATGATGTAGACTTCTGGTACAGAGTTATCCAGCGTGGGTTCAACTTTCCATTCTTAAATGAATCACTTGTCGGATATCGTTGGCATGAAGCTATGGGAACACTAATCCACAAAGAGAAAATAAATCACGAATATGCATGTACTCAGGCACGATATCGTGACCCACTTATGCAAATAATTTCACAATTGTACATTGGATAGAGACAACTCCAAGCGAATTAGAATAAACGCCAAGCCGATGAACATCGAGGGCTTAGCGTTTATTTATTTTCGTTAAGATGTCGGCGAAACGTCTTTCATAACAAAATCATATAATAAATCGTATAATTCCATAAGTCTTGGAAATAAATCTAGACTTCTGATTTCCTCCGCCTCCACTTTCGACTGCGCTGTTGGTATGCTGTTTCTATCAAGAATGTTGTCAGGTAACGGCATGAAGATATCTGCTTTTATTGAGAGCATATAACTGAGTCTTTCAAGTACAACGAGTATAAATTGATAGAACACGTCATATTTCTCAGTATAAATGGCTCTCAATCTTAAAATATCGCTCAAATACTCATTTACGAGGACTATTTCCCTTCGGTGTGGTATCATGTCGAGCACCATTAACCGAATTTCCGGACCCGGATGCAAGTGAACGAATTTCAAAAAATTTCTATGTGATTGCTTCAAGTTATCTCTCGGTCTTGGATGCTCCTGATGATAATTGACCACTTCATCATCATGGACAAAATATGCCCCTTTCTTATACAACCGAAAACCAAGTTCCCAATCCTCCCACCCATATCCCTCGAATTGCTCATTAAAATATCCGGACTTTTGTAATAATGATTTGGGTAAAGAGACATTACTTGTAATAAAATTCATCCAACTGTAGTGAAAATCGTTAAAATAAGGTCCGTGTTTAGCAAGAATTCCATCAAAATAATCGTAACCATAACTTATAGGATCGAGCTGCGTCCGGTCGCTCATTATTTCAATTGGAAGTAATTGAATTGCAGTTCGATCTACATGGATGAAATGGCTGACCATTGCTTCAGCAGACGGATGCTGTTGATATAAACTTTGCATTTGTGAAATCTGGCCTTCCGAGTAACCGGGATCTGCCACCGTATAGATCTGTCTGACTTTCATGCTTCCCGAAACAACCAAGGGTTTTCCTTCTTGATGATGGCGCATATGCTTCTCGATGAGGTCGGGGGGACAAAGCATCTCGGCATCAAGAAATAATAAAACGGATCCAGATGATAGGCTCATACCTATATTTCGGATTTTGGCCCTTCCTACCGGTTCTTCAAGTCGAACGAATTTAATTGGAAACTTGGGATTTAAATAGTTATGAAGCATATTGGGAGTTGAGTCTGTGGAACCGTCATCCAAAAAAACAACTTCCATTTGATCAGCAGGATATGTCTGCTGTTCTAAAACCCGCAAGGCGAAATGATTTAACGGAAAGCGATTATGGGAAGGCATAATCACGCTAACCTGGATATTCTTTTTCGAGGAGTTTGCTACCAACGTTCCAGAGCATGGATTCCAATGCCAATACAATCCCGGTTCATGTCCTTCAAGATCTACCGTCATGAAATCACGGATTTCAGCTGCAGTTCTAGCTGTGCCCCATAACCTTAAATGCGCTACGCTTCCTATAAAATGACCGTAGGGATGTCCTCCTACAGTTAAAGAAGGGTAAATATGGTTATATTGGCTGGGTAGACCTCTCTTTATAAAATCACCATTTATATAAAGACTTGGAGTTTTATTTTCATAAACGACTGCAACATGCTGCCAGTCTGAGAATGAATAGGGATATACCAGCTTGGAGGGCATATAGTCGACGGAATGTTCGTGGATGGAAATTCCGTTGGTTCCGACCGCGATTCCAAAACCGGCATTTCCAGGAAATCTGAAATCAGGATGAATCAAGTACCTCTTCCCTGTCACACCGTTTATCCCATTCTCTTGTTCAAAATCCAGCGTCTGTTCTGCTTCCGCTTTAACCCAAAACTCATATGTGAACGTATCGAACAATTCCCATATGGTTTTTTGAAACGTAATGGTTTCGTTTCCGCTAAAACGTAAGGCACCAAGTTCAATCATTGTGTCTCCCCCCGTGTCTGACTTCGAACCTATTATTATAAACAAAGATTGAATGGTGGATTGTTTCCTCTCTTAAATTCACGTTGTTACCAACAATGCTATTCTCAATAACGCAGTTATAGAGTTCTGAACCGTCTTGGATTGAAACATAGGGTCCAATTATCGTATTTGTCAGACGACATTTTTCTCCAATAATAACAGGGCCGATCAACGTACAGTTCTCTATCCATGTTCCATCACTCACATTGATTTTGGTTCCAAGCTCCATCTCCAGTAGTTTCAAGTTAGAAAGAAGCCATCGCTCCGGGGTACCAACATCCATAAACCACTCATCTGTAATGGTAAAAGCGACAGGGTATCCTTGGTTAATTAGCCATTGAATCGCATCCGTTATTTCATACTCTCCACGTGGTGATAATCCAATTACTTTTTGAGTTTCAAAAATAGTTGAATGAAATACATATACCCCTATAACGGCTAAATTACTTTTAGGGCTCTTAGGCTTCTCTTCCAAGCTTATGATTTGATTTTCTTTAACCTCAGCTATACCGTATTCTTGTGGATTTTTAACCTTGCTCAGATAAATGGCGCCTTGATTGCCGTGGAAGCTTTGAATCAGTGGTAACAGTGAACCGCTAAAGACGTTATCCCCAAGCAACATAACAAAATCGTCCTTACCTATAAAGGATTGGGCTTGAAACATCGCATGAAGAATGCCAAGTGCTTTTTCTTGATAAAGGATTGAAATGTTTTTTTGTGATGGGTGCTGTTGCAAATGCTCCACTATTTGATGTTGGGAAGGGTTTATAACAACGGCAATTTCATGAATTCCCACATCAAACAATTGATCTATACAACGGTCTAAAATAGTTTTATTAGCAATCGGCAAAAGTGTCTTTGGAATGGAGTCAGTAATTGGCTTAAGCCTAGTGCCTCTACCGGCACATAATATGATGCCTTTCATTCATTCACCTCCATGTTCATGTATATGCATTTTTATAGGTGATGTTTGGACTAATAACCCAAATGTGCTGATGTACGTTACCAAACCAGTTGAATAAGAATACGTTGTTTGAAAGAGTGATAAAAGAAGGTGAAGTGTTGAGAATTGTCCAAATTTCCCCCGATTATGTGACCACTCCTCCTGAAAAATATGGTGGTATCGAACGTATTGTTTATGAACTCACTGAACAGCTTATTAAAAAGGGACACGAGGTCTTCTTATATGCCCTGCCTGGAAGTAAAACAAACGGACGGCTTATCGAATATAAGCACTGGGGAGAACCATTGGAAATCGCCCGGTATGTGAAAAACACGTTACCCTCTTCCGTTGACATTATTCATGATCATACGCACGGTTCAGTCGTCGGAAGAAGCGGACTCCCCGTACCTACTGTCAGTACCATTCATGTTCCTTGGTGTTTCGAGAGTAAGGACCCCGTTTTTATGAGTAACAATATGCGAATGAAACTGAACGGTGGGCGGGGGCATGTTGTACCCAATGGCATCAACAGGGAGGAGTATGTTTTTTCGGCCCAAAAAAGTAATTATCTATTATTTCTCGGAAGGTTGATCGAAAGTAAGGGGATATTAAAAGCTATTGAGATCGCCGAGAAAAGTAATCTGCGCCTTGTGATTGCTGGCCCCGAGACGGACATTGTCGACCCGGAAACGTCTGCCTTCTACATTCAGCATGTTTTGCCAAAAATTCGAGATAACCCAAATATTATCTATGTAGGAGAGGTAGGGGGAGCTTATAAACAACAGCTGTTGAACCGGGCGAAGTGCCTCTTGTTTATGTCTGAGGAGGAGGCATTTGGTCTCGTAATGATTGAAGCGATGGCCTGTGGGACTCCCGTTCTTGCACTTCAAAAAGGTTCAGTTTCCGAAATTCTCAGCGGATTTCCTGAGCTAATCTGTAGAGACGAAAGTGATGCAGTTCTGAAGCTGAGAACCATTGATTTCCCAACTCCGCATCGGTTAAGGAAATATTTCCTCCAGAACTTCACATCTGAGATCATGGTGGATAATTATTTGAAGTTGTATAAGAAGGTGCTAAATCAAAACTAGGAGGAGATGAGCATTGACCAGAATCTCCGTGGTGATGCCTGTTTACAACGGTGCGCCGTACTTAGACGAGGCAATAAAAAGTATATTGAATCAATCATTTTCTGATTTTGAATTCATTATAATTAATGACGGTTCGACAGATAACAGCAGAGAGATTATAGAAAGACACCACGATCCGCGAATCAAGAGGATCAACAACACGGAGAATCGTGGGGTTACTGAGAGCCTGAATAAAGGGCTTCAAGTCGCTGTTGGGGAGTTTATAGTACGAATGGATTCTGATGATTTCAGTTTACCAAATCGGTTCAGTAGGCAATTATCCTATATGGACAGTCACCCGAAGATTGGAGTGTGCGGGAGTCATGTGCAAGTAATGGGCAGCCAAGAAGTTTGGTCTCAACCTGAACATCCAGAAGAGGTTAAGTGCAGGTTGTTACTTCATTGCTGTTTGGCCCATCCTTCTGTCATGTTCAGGAGAGAGATTCTTGTTAAGCATTCGCTTCAGTACCAAGCTTCCTACACCCACGCTGAAGATTATCAATTATGGACTCAACTTTCCCATGTTACGATGATTTCAAATGTACCCGAAGTTTTGCTGCATTACCGATTACATGAGAATCAGATCAGTAAAAGTTTTAATACATTGCAAGCTCAGCAGGCGGAACGAATCCAATATGAGCAGCTTATGAGACTGGGTATTAAACCAAGTGAAGAGGAGTTTTGCACACATCTAGACCTGTGTTTTCGGAATAGATTTTCGGATCCTGTTCTTAAAAAAAATTGGGTGCAAAAATTATTGAAGAAAAATTTAGAGACAAGAGTCTATAATCAAGTTGTTTTTATGAATGTACTATCGGACTATGCGAAATAAACGAAAAAATATCTAAGGAGAATCCAGGATAAAAAGGTCAACCAGATCCATCTGGTTGACCTTTTTAGACGCTTACTCCCAGCCTCGAATAGCCCTCCAATATATTTTCAGATACTCATCGGTCATTTTTTCTTTTGTATACCTGAGGGCTACATACTCGCGAAGCTTTTCAGGAGAGAAAGGTGAATCTCTTTTTATCAGACGTTTCATGTCATCCAAATCATTGCAAATAAACTGGGGAAGCCCCTGCAGCACTTCTGGAACTGCCCCTCTCCCGTAAGCGGCAACAGGTGTCCCGCAAGCTAAGGCTTCCACCAGTACCAATCCGAATTGTTCCTCGCATGCTGTTGGAAATAAGAGCCATTTTGCATGCATCAGCAAGTATTGCTTCTGCTCCCCATGGACTTCACCTACATATGATATGTTAGGCGCCTTCGCCATCCGTTGACAAATTTCGCGGTATAATTCCTTGTCCCAGACTGGCCCGGCAATGATGGTTCTCATTCCGGTCCGTTCGGCCAATCTTACAGCGTCTAACACCCCTTTTTCTCTTTCAATCCTTCCCAAAAACAATAAATAGTCATCTTTTTTCTTTTCTAAAGTATATCCGTCCAAATCAATTCCATTATGCACGTAAGATCCTGGAGAACCATTCTTAGATTGAAGTAATGACGTTTTACTTACATATACAGGACATTTAACTTTAATTTCAAAACCCCATTCCGTGTGAATTGTAGAGACAGTAGGTATATTTAATTTTTCGCGTCCGATGACCAAGCTATGCGTATGATCATGGATCACATCAACATTATCCGGCAGCGTATGAATTACAAAATCTTTTATATTATGTTTGCTAAATCCTCTATGTCCATATGGGATAATAATCGCGTTGCTCTGACTTCCTGCCAAGGCATAAACGTAAACCTCATGTCCCCTTCTAACAAGTTCATTCGATAAGAGATAAGCAATTCTCTCAATCCCACCGCTGCCGGGAATGGGTATAACATTTGGGACAACATGAACGATTCTCATCGATATTCACCTTCTTATTCAGATGATAAAGAGGTTGACTCATTAAACGGTACAATACGTTCGTATAATATATATGGCATCAACTCCTCAATAACGTACATCTGGCTTTGATAGACCGACAATAGAATTAATTTGTCTCGTAGCAAATGGAATGGCAGTACTTCGTCAGATTTTTCGAATACATACAAGTTATCTATACCTAAGCCATGTATAATTTTTGAAAGCGATTTGTGCTGACTGTGTCCATACTCCCCTTGTAGATTATGGGTGACAATACGACGAAATTGATGTTTGGCGATAACCTTCGCCAAATCCTTCCCTAATTGTTTGGAATCAAAGCTTCCTCCATATATATCGGGGTAGTCCCATATTTCACACGAAGCTCCTACCCTTCTCATTGCCTTGTGAAATTCGTCTGATCGGGTTTCATTATTAGCGTTGGTTAAGCAAATGACTGTCCAACCCTTTTCTCGTAACAAGGCCGCACCTCCGAAAAGAGACTCGTCGTCTGGATGAGCGACAATCATCAATTTATCAGACATCTTGCACCACCTTCTCTTCTCATTCCTTTTTTTTGGATTGTGTTCCTTCACCATATGCCCTCGCATCAGGCTGTGACAGGTACGGGAGCATATATTTGTACTAATTTCCTATCACTAGGACTACTAGTCTAATCCACTCCTTAAACTTCGCATATGATAAGGCATAATAAGATGATTAGGAGTGATCAAACTTGGGGAATACAACAAATCGTCCGGCAAAGATATGTTTTGCCTTGCTAGTTCATAACAAGCGAAACGTCATAATCGATCTGTTGGATAACATTAGATGCTTCTGCCCGAACAGCTCCGTCGTTTTATATAACGGAGGTAATAATTCAAGCCTATGCAGTAATCTGGGAGTTCCAATCTGTCCCACTAGCCGAAAATTGAATTATGGCGTAACAGCCATCTATATGCTAGAAACAATGAGATGGCTTGATGATATTGGTTATGATTATGACTATTTGATTAACCTCGACTCAGATGCTCTTTTTATCAGGGAAGGTTATGAGATGTTTATTACGGAGCAAATGAATAACAAAGATTACATGGGAGTAAACACCAAACGTTCGGATGAAGATTCTTATATAGGCAACCAGGTGCGCGAAGAATATGATTTATGGAAATCGTTATTCGGAGACTATTCTTTATATGAATCCTTTAATGTGGGTCAGGTATTTAGTAAAAAACTTGTAAAGCGTTTTTTGAAAAGCACACGTTATTCCGAGCTCAAGGCCAAACTTAAAAAGACGAAGGCGTTCGGAGTGGATGAAGTGGCCTACGTTACAATGACAGAGCGCTTTGGATACAAGCTAAATACTTATCCTAGATCAACTGGAGAATCAATTCGTTATAGACCATACTTCCCGTTGGACGAAACTCTAAATCTACTGCACTGGAATAAAAAGTGTTATCTTCTTCATCCCGTGCCAAGAGACATAGGAGATGAAACTCGCGTTTTTGTACAAAGCGCCCTTAAACAGCAAGTACAATATAATGCCGATTCACAAAATCGCTTTCTTGATACGTATTTGGGGGATATGCCTTTTTTCATCCGTAGGAAGGATAGCACTGGAAAGACAGTAGAATGGCTGACGGCTTCTCTGGAGAAAGGAATGTCTTACTGGAAATTCGTGAAAAGCAAAGGTAAAAGCTATATGTACGGCCCGTATACATTCGGCAA
The DNA here is from genome assembly GCF_014639155.1 of Paenibacillus segetis. Lineage (NCBI taxonomy): Bacteria > Bacillati > Bacillota > Bacilli > Caryophanales > Paenibacillaceae > Paenibacillus > Paenibacillus segetis. Next base: position 103,245 of record NZ_BMFT01000003.1, on the reverse strand, counting down.
TGAAAAAGTAGAAGCGTTCACTGCGATAGAGACCCAATACGGAAATATCGAAATAATATGCAGAATCAAAGATAAACTTATTCATTATTGGAGGGATGAAGAGAGTGGTGAGTGGTTCGAGTCACCTTCATTTGCAAATGGTGTAAAGGGAGTCCCTGCTTTTATTGAGAGCTCCTACGGAAACTTTGAGGTAGTGGCGCCCTTAAGGAACGGAGGTCTGGGACATTGGTGGAGAGATAATCATTCTTCTTGGGATTGGTCTGAACCTGACAAATTCGGTGATAGCACTTATAACGAGGTGATTCTTGTAGAAAACAACTCGAATCAGTTGACGGTAGTTGCCAAAACAGATGATAGATACCGATATTTTGTTAGAGATGATGGGCATAGCTGGGAGTGGCTTGGACCCTATATATAGAAAGCGGGATGATTATGGATGTTCTACATGCTTTGAGGCATGTTAAGCCGATGGGTGAAGGAGAGACACGTCCCCATCTATTCTATTGCGATGACGGTAACAAATATGTGGTCAAATTAATGAATAACAAGCAGGGAAAAGGAGTACTGATCAACGAGTATATTGCTTATAGACTGGCAAAATTAATGAATTTACCTGCAGCCGAATACAAAATTGTGCATATCTCAAGTGAACTTATAGACATGTTCCCAGCGCTCAAAAAACTCAATGTTCCAGAAGGTCCTCATATAGGTTGCCTGTTCGCCGAACAGGCAGTTACTTTAAAGAATGAAGTCAATTTATCAAGCTGTCAAAATATAGAGACAATAAGCGGAATGATCGTTTTTGATTATTGGATCATGAACTGGGACCGATATGTCACGGGGGCAAATCTTCTGTTTTTGCGGGACACGAAACGGCTACTTCTGATTGATCATGCTAACGCCTTTTGCGGACCGGAATGGGATCCCGATGAATTGGAAGAAAATAAGAATTTCGTCGAAGTGTACTGGGGACATTATTATGAGATATTCGTGCCGTATATTGATAGTTCCGACCCATTTTATTCTTACCTATCTACATTGGAGGCTCTCGAACGTTGGGAATTGAAAGAAGCGGTCAGTGGGATTCCTAAGGAATGGAAAATTTCCCGCTCCATGTTGGAATATCTTATTGAATTCTTACTTTGTAGAAAAAATCTGGTTCGCGACGCAATAATGCAGTTGCAAGATAAATTCCCAATCTGGAGTAAACATTAATCTGATCGGAGGGGGAGCATGTCTATTTTACGATTGGAAGCAGCTGAGTATAGCAAGATTGATTCACGATATATCGAATATATTGATTTGAAATTAATTAATTTAGGTATTGAAGGTTTCGATTTTCTTATACTTGCATATGCTCCTCAAGGTCCGATATTTCGGGGATTATACCATATGAGTCAAGGTTCGGTCGTATTCATTCCACAGATTATAACCTCGTACACTCCTTTTTATTTGCTTATTGTAACTAATATTGATACTTATGATTCCACAGGATTGACGATGAGAGCATGGAACTACAGAAGGAATGTGGCTGTATTCACTCAAGAGGATGCGGTAAGAAATAATTAATTGGCTAGGAGGTGAGACGATGAATGTGTTGTTCGTATTTTATGTGCCAAGCGGTGGGGTGGAAACTTTGAATCGTCAACGCTGTCAAGCCTTACGCCGATACGGAATTCAGGCGGAATGTTTATATTACGATTGGGGAGCAGGAATGCAAAACAAAATAGACTTTCCGATCTATGTAACGCGTGATGAAGCCGAAATCCGTCATATTCTAAACGCGAGGAACTATCATGCGATTATCGTCACTACCGATCATGCCAGTTTTGAATGGTTCAGGAGGCTTGGATACGATGGGAAGTTAGTGCTTGAGATTCAAGGATACGGTTCAAAGGATAATGCTCGGGAGAAGTTGACCGAAGCCTTGCCTGTAGTGAATGCTCATGTCTCTGGTTTGATAAATCCCAATACACCACATATAGCTTCATTATTTAAGGAATTATATCCTAACATTCCACAATTTCATTTCAATAACTGTTTTGATACAGAGCATTTCACTTATCAAGTGCAACCGACGCCGGAACACCCGATCATTGCCTGGATCGGAAGAATAGAGGACAATAAGAACTGGCGGGAAATTTTGTATATCACCGACTTACTGAGTTATTACATTCCGGATATTCAATTATGGATGTTTGAAGATAGCAATTTAGCCATTCCACATGAGAGAGAAGAGTTTATACAAATGTTGGACCACCTCAACTTAAGGCATCGTTTAACATTACGTTCAAATGTGCCAAATGGGGAGATGCCAGCGTACTTATCTATGGTCGGAGACTCAGGAGGGTTTCTGTGTTCCACTTCGAAAGTAGAGGGAGCTCCGCTTGTCATCCTAGAGGCGATGAGTTGCAGATGTCCGGTACTGGCAACGAATTCAGACGGAGTGACCACCTCCATCGTTCATAATGTCACAGGGAAAAGCTACGAACAGGGGAATTTAGCTCAGGCCGTCAATGAGGCTATCGAGTTAATGAGTTATCATGGGTTACGAGAAAATATTAAAAATGCAGCTCAGCTTCACCTACAAACAGCATTTAACTCTGAATTATACTGCCGTAACTTTATCGATATGCTGTATTCGATCTAAGCTTATAAATAGGATTAGAATTAAGAAGCCGACACCCCCAAGTGGAGTTGTCGGCTTCTTATGTTGGTATGCGTTATTCATTATAATACTAAGAAAATTCCCCCCACTGTAGGTAGGTTTCTTCCAACCCAAGCTCAATGGGGTATTGAGGTTGCCAATTTAACTTGTTACGGGTCTTTGCATTCGAGAGACAGCTGTGCTTGATGTCTCCGGCTTTAGTCGGACGATGGAACACTTGAAGGTCGGTACTCTTATGCTTGATATGAAGTGTACGAAGAGATTTCACTAAATTATTAATCGAGGTTTTTGTTTCGGTACTGACATGAAGAATATTTCCGGTACCTTGGGTCATGGCTGCTATAAGGGCTTGAACTACATCTTTTACATAGACGAAATCACGAGTTTGCTCCCCATCCCCGTTGATAGGTAACGATAAATTATCAGCAAGTTGTTTCATGAAAATGGCAATGACCCCACCTTCACCTTTGACGGTTTGTCCGGGACCATAGACGTTTGCAAAACGAAGAATGGTATAGGATAGCCCATAAAATCGCTCATACAGGGCAATATACTGCTCAGCAGTTATTTTAGATAACCCGTAGAACGAGATAGGCTGAACAGGATCTTGTTCAGTTAATACTTCCTTCTCTAAATTCCCATATACCCCAGACGTGGAAGCAAAAATAAACTTTTTTACATCAGCTTCCCTGGATGCCTGGAGGATATTCACAGTTCCATGCACATTGACATCCATGTCGTAATTAGGATCGGCTACGGAATGCTGAACATCGGCCTGGGCAGCTAGATGGAATAATGCATCAGGCTTTACATGGGTTATGATTTCTTTGGCCTCAGCACTTCGAATATCACTAATATGAAGGATCGCTCTTGGGTTAACACGTTCTGATCTTCCTGTACTTAGATTGTCAAGAACATGGACTTCTATGCCTAACTCAATAAGTCCATCTACAAGATGTGCTCCAATGAAGCCTGCCCCACCTGTAACAATGACACGTTTCAAATGATTAACCTCCATTCGATAACACATGATGCTTATCGTATGAGGAGGGCGTATCTTTTGCATTAGGCGTTTGATGATTTATTGATATTAAGGGATAAATAACTAGTTACTTCGGTTAAATATACCTGCATATCGCTTTGAGCTAAAGTGCAATCTAAGTCATGTTAATCATAAAAAATCGATAAGGGGATGACTACATTGCGTGGAGCTAAATTGGTTCGCTTAACGTTGTCAGCAGCATTAATCGCCGGTATGGTCAGTGTAACAGGCTGTGGAACAACAACGGATAACAATGCAATGCATACCAAGAGTTTGCGGAATCATACAACTCGAAATTATAACGTAAATTCATTGCAGCCAAGAACAAGTCTGCATAACGCTCAAAACAGAAAAATGAGTACGATGAAGCATGATGCTACATTAAGCAATAAGGTTGCTCAGCTTTCAGACGTTCAAAATGCTCATGTTATTGTAACTGATCGGGACGCCTATGTAGCGGTTACACTGCACAATCAAAAAGGCGGCAACACCAACATTTCCAAATTGGGTACACTCAGTAACGGATCGCGAAATGTAGGTACAAGCAATGTTGGTGGCCCATATGGAGCAAATTATGGAACACGGGGTGCCGGAGATGATGGTTTGGCTAGAATAACCGGAAGAGCAGGAACTAATGGAATCATGAATCCGGGCCGCAGTACAACATATGGTACTTATGGCGCAAATAATTATGGCACTGGCTATGGCACTTATGGTGCGAATAATTATGGTACAGGTGTTGGAACTTATAATAATTATGGCGCTGGTTATGGTGCTTATAACACGAATAATTATGGCACAATGTACCGTACGGATCGTAATACCAATTATGGTACTTATGGCACTTATGGTACGACCACAGGCACGGATAGAAATTTAAACAATGTAGGCCAGGTTGTAGATAATGTTCCTCAGAAAGTGAAGGATGAAATTTCTCGCATAGTTAAAAAGTCAGATCCTAAAATTCAAAACGTATACGTATCTAACCATCCTGAATTTGTAAATAACGTTGGAGGTTATGTTACGCAGTCGCGTGGCGGAACGATGCTTAATAATGCAGTAGGTGACTTCGAAAAATTAGTTGAACGAATCTTTCCATCCCGTACGGGAACAATGACTGGTCCCAATGGCTATACACCAACTCCCAATAACATGGATGGAGTTCGTGGAATAACTCGTTAATCCATCTGTAGCAATAAACAAACAAAGAACCCTCCAATGTGAAGGGTTCTTGTTTGTATTACAATGTGTATTAATTTTGGAATTGGCGTCCTTTAACCCAAACATCCTGCAAATTCAATTCTTGATCCACTAGCAATAAATCAGCTTGCTTACCTGTTTCAATTGAACCGGTAAAATGATCGATGCGGATCAGTTTGGCTGGATTGCCGCTGGCTGCTTCTGATGCTCTCTCCACAGAGAGACCGATTTCTTGGACCAGATGACGGAATCCACGAATCATAGTGAGCGTACTTCCAGCAAGCGTTGCTTCATTTTCTTTTAAAGTACACACATTATCTTTCACAACGACAGGCAGATCGCCAATCATGTAATCACCGTTACCAAGTCCTGCAGCCGACATAGCATCGGTGATTAGGACGAGATTGTGATCCGTCTTCACACTGGCAAGTAATTGGATCCCAGCCTTGTGAACGTGAATACCATCAGCGATGATCTCTGCACTCATTGCAGGGTTGCTCAGCAGCGCACCTGCCGTGCCCGGTTTACGATGATGTAGTGGCGTCATCGCGTTGAACATGTGAACGGCATGATGCAGTCCAACCTCGGCAGCGGCCATAATTTCTTCATACGTAGCATCTGTATGTCCTGCTGCGGCCACAATGCCTTTCTTGCGCAAATAGCGAATTAATTCATGAGCACCTTCGCGTTCTGGTGCGAAGGTAACTTGCTTGATGAGTCCAGGGTATTGCTCCTCCCAAGCCTCAACCCAGTCTTTATTAGGTGGAACAATATGAGTAGGATTTTGAGCTCCAGGCCATTTTGGACTAATAAACGGACCTTCAAGATGTACCCCAACCAATTGAGCATAGGGCATGTCTTTATGTGTGTAGGTATTAATTTCTTCTAAGATTTCATCAATTACTGCCTTAGGCATAGTCATGGTCGTTGCTAGCATGGAGGTCGTTCCTTGGCTGCAATGTAGCTTGGTTATTGCATCAAATCCCGCTTGGCTTGGTTTGGAGAAATCCTCCAGCATGCCTCCATGAACGTGAACATCAATAAATCCCGGAAGCACATAGCTTCCTTTAGCATCAATGATCTCAGAAGAAGCGGTAGAGACAGAAGGAACTCCATTTGTTGATCCTACATAAGTAATAACTCCTTTCTCTACTTGTACCGCCCCACCATGAATAATTCCCTTAGGGGTAACAACCTCAGCGTTAACAATAGTGAAAGTATGATTAGTACTCATCTTATAACAGCCTCCCAGCAGCTTGATCAACTAGTACAACTACATTGGCATGGGCTTGTAAGAAAGATGCAGGACATTTTGTTGTGATAGGTCCTTTAAGCGATGTAGCAAGTATTTCAGCTTTGTCAGCACCTTTGGCCATCAACAAAATTTGTTTAGCTTTGAGAATAGAGCCAATACCCATTGTAATCGCATGAGTTGGAACTTCATCAATGGAGTTGAAGAAACGAGCGTTAGCATTACGAGTTACTTCATCAAGAGTCACGATATGAGTTGGTCCTTGTAATTCTTCAGCTGGCTCATTAAATCCGATATGACCGTTATGGCCTAGACCCAGAAGCTGAAGGTCGATCGAGCCAGCATGATCCAAGAGACGGTTATAATCGTGTGCAGCTTGTTCTAAATTCTCAGCATTCCCAGAAGGAACATGCGTGTTTTGCAGCTTAATGTCGATGTGGTCGAACAATTTCTCATTCATAAAACGGCGGTAGCTCTCCGGATGATTGTCGGGTAGGCCGATATATTCATCCAAATTGTAGCTATGTGCGTCTTTGAAGCTGATCAAGCCTTCATTGTAAAGATCGATCAGTCTTTTGTAGACACCAACTGGTGTACTGCCGGTTGCCAGACCTAGATTTGCTTTCGGATTCGTTTGTAATAGACTAGCGATAATTGCTGCTCCGGTTTCATTAAATTGCTGCTCACTATTTACTTTAATAATATTTAACATGTCATGAACCTCCTAAGGTTTTTCGATAAATTTTCACGTTCTGATAAGAAGCTTCGAGCTTTGGAATGAAGTCCTCGAAATTCATACTGACCATTCCTGTAAATAAAATGTCGATGACATGAAGTTGGGCAATTCGTGATGTCATATCGCCTCGGCGCATACCTTCCTCCAAAGAAGACGAGAATAACGGTATATCAGCTAATGAAGCCAGTGTATTACTTCCGTACTTCGTCAAGGAAATTGTTATGGCTCCGCTGTCTTTAGCGCATCTCAGAGCATCAATGGTTTCCGGGGTTTCACCGGAATATGAGATGGCTAATGCAACATCACCGCCATTAAGTCCTGAGGCCGAAGTAATCTGCATATGAGAATCAGCGAAAGCAGTACAATTCTTACCAATACGGATGAGTTTTTGATAGAAATCCTGAGCAATTACGGATGAGGTGGCCACACCATATAGATCAATACGCTTGGCAAGACATAGTTTTTCCACAGCTAACTGAAGTTGGTTCATATCGAGCAGACGAGTTGTATCTGTTATAGAGGCCAAATGATTCGCTTCCATCGCTGCAACGATTTTATGAAGGTCATTGCCCGCAATAATATCTTGATATTGGTTGTTTAGCGGCTTTTGAGCAATTTCACTAGCTAACTTCATCTTGAAATCAGGGAATCCCTTAAAATGAAAACTTTTGCAAAAGCGTGTGACCGTAGATGGGCTTATACCACAAATAACAGCTAATTCCGTGATACCTTGATGAATAACAGAGGTTGGAGAATTTAATATGTGCTCTCCGAGCCTGCGTTCCTGGGGAGGTAGGGTATCCAGGGAGCTTGAGAGCGCGTGAAGTATGGGGGTAAGCATGAGATGAATCCACCCTCTTTCAGTGAAATGCCCAAGAAAATAATTTCAAATATATAACGCTTTTATGTGAAAATAATTTTTATACCCTCATGATAATTTATTCAACACATGAATGCAAGTGACAAATTTCTTGTTTTTCTGAGGGTCGCATACTAAACTGAGATTATGTATTACTACCGTAGAGGAGGAATAGTATGGATCCGAATCTCGATGAAAATGTAAACCGTCTTATATCGGCCTGGTCCAAGACATTTAAGAAGATGCATGCTGAGATTATGCAACATCCGGGACTAGGTATAACAGGTCCTCAGTACAATATGCTGTCCATAATATCTAAGGAAAAGTCATGTAATGTTACACATCTATCGGAAATGCTTGAAGTCAAACCGAGTGCGATTACGGTTATGATCGATCGGCTAGTTCAGAATGGGTATGTTGACCGTCGCCATGATGAACAGGATCGACGAGCTGTACTTCTGACTGTTACCGCAGATGGAGCGGAGAAGCTTAAAGAGGCGAGGAAGAGATCACATGAGGTTCTAAAGTATTATCTATCTCATATAGAACAACATGAACTTGAGATATTGGTCTCTACCTTAGAGAAGTTCGCCATGTTGGATAGAAATCGCGATATGATTTAAATGATCTGATTCTCTATTACTGAAATATCCCATGATTTAAAAGCAAAGGAGCTATTCCCAAGTAGATATATCTACTTGCGGAATAGCTCCTTTATTTAACCAACAGTTTTGATAATAATAATTAACTACGGGGGATTATTTTACTGTGCGGCATCGTTGTTTTTTCTTTATTTCTACCGCGATAAAGCTGAGAAAGAACAAATAGCACGATAATGAGCTGTGCAGTCATGGTTTCCCATGTTGGAAATACACCTAGCCAACTAATGGACGGGAGCCCAGAATGACTATGGGCAGGAAGTAATCCTGCAATCTGTAATGAATGTAAGCTTTCTCCCATAAATCGTATGACCAAGTAATAGATAAGCAGGGTAGCTGTTAACATAAATGGCCGAATCGGAAGTTTGACGCTAAATTTGATGATACAGAAGCCCAGAATAGTAAGTGCTACCAAGGCTCCAGAGATACCTATTATGAATTGCAGCGGCTCGATGGACGGCGCCATACCAATGTAGAATACAGTTGTCTCCGCCCCTTCACGTACAATTGCTAGCCCTGACAAAGCGAACAACGACCAGAGGCTACCACGTTGTAAGGCACCACCGATCTGGTTCTTAATGTAGTTATTCCAGGCCTGTGTACTAGATTTGCTATGAAGAAAGTGCCCAACCGTTAACATCATGAGTACCGCGAGCAGTCCGACGATTCCTTCAATCAGTTCGCGAGTGCTACCAGATATCGCTTGTGAAATGACATAGGTGAGTACGGCAGCTAATACAATGCTAATTAGCAATCCTACTCCTGCTCCAGCCCAAACATAGTTCCGAGCAGCGCGGTTGTTTGCTCGTTTTACAAATGCGAGTAATGCCGCGAGTACCAAGATAGCCTCTAGTCCTTCGCGAAGTAAAATAAACGCAGCGTCCCAAGCTGTATAAGCAGTCCGTTCAGCTAGAGGCTCTAAATTACTCAGCATCTTGCTGATTAAATCTTGTGCCTTGATCAAATCAGGTGGACTGGATAAGAGATAACTTTGCGCCGCAGTCATCTTATTCTCCGTGTCGGTATATATGGTCGATGAGGAGATGGATACTTCTCCTTCCACAGACGGCCAGAGAATAATAAACTCACTTAACTGATTACTAGCCTCGGTTGCATTCTGATCCTGGATAGCTTGATTTGCGTTTCGCAGCAGGATCAATGCATCAGTTAGTGATTTCCCATCAGACTCTGGTGAAGAAGAGGCCGCTGTATCATCAAGCTTGCCGTCGATATAATCCTGAAGTAAATTCAGCATGGTGTTCAATTCACTGATTGCTTGTTCCGCTTTGGGTGGTTGGGCCTGAAGTGCGATACGGATCAAGCTCATATGTCTCTCTACATCACTATATACAGCGAAATGCCCGCTACGCATAGGCCCCTCGATTTTCTTCCACTTCGTGAGTATTTCCTTGTAACGGTTTTGTGCCCCCTTAATATCATCTTGCTCAAGTGGAGCTAGTGTATTTTTCGCCATGCTCTGTAATAGTGCTGCAGCTTCTTTTCCTGATGGAGCTTCTGCTTTCTCTACATTGTCCTCGACATATTGATTTACCTTTTTAGCTAAGGCGGATAGTGAGGTGTTCGCCTCTTCTTGATTTTGTTGTTGCAGAGCCGTTTTAGCATTGTCTAGATTTTCTTTAATATCTTTGGCTGTATCTGCAGATACTGGGGTACTAACTCCATTCCATAATGCTTCGAATTGCAATAACTCCGTGGAGGCCTCTTCCCAATTCTGTGCTCCAGCTTCTACGAGGGCACCACCTACAAGGGGGAGCAGTTTTTTTAATGAAGTCTCGTCCTCCTGAGCAGCCGCTAGCTTAGGAAACTGGAACATCATGACAGTGAGGAAGAAGACAAGTAGGCAAATCATTATTTTAGACGAAGAATTTGTCTTTGCTCGAACAGTAGAATATGTAAACAAGATACAGCACTTCCTTCCTTAGAAAAGTGTCTCCCCGATATATCCACCCTTGTGTGTCCCTGGGAAACAAGCGAAAACGGCACTACCAACGTGAACGATATACTCGTTTAACTTGTCGCTAGCCGCTAAAATTTGCTGCATCGCAATAAATTGTTTCTCAATATTCCTCTGATAACTAATAAAGAATAGTCCAGCATCTAATTGTCCTGTTTTATTGTCAATCCCACTGCTGTAGGAATAAGCTCTACGTAGTATTTTGGTGCCACCATCCATATGGGCTAGACGTGAATGAGAGTTCATGGGAAGTGTTGGCTGGCCAGATGAATCTTTTGCCTCTAAATCCAATGGATCAAATTCATTTTTGGAGCCTAGTGGGGCTCCCGAATCCCGATGCCGGCCAAAGGTTATCTCTTGATCGCTTAGCGATGAACGATCCCATATTTCTACACGCATACGGATACGCCGGGCGACCATATAACTGCCATCTTTCATCCAATCCTTCTCGTCACCGGCGTGAGCCCAGACGATATCGTTCATTGCTGTGGCATCGTTCGTATCAGGATTTCCAGTCCCATCTTTAAATCCCATTAGATTACGAGGGGTTCCGCTAGATGGATCCGCTGTACCTGTACGTTGGAAGCCCTCTTGAGTCCATTTGAGTACGGCGATTCCGCGTGAGATGCGGGCTAGATTTCGGATCGCATGGAAAGCAACCTGTAGATCGTCGGCACATACTTGTATGCCGATGTCACCACCGCACCACTTCGATTGTAGAGCATCTCCACGAAAGCGAGGGAGATCTTTAAAGGTGGCAGGACGTTTACCCGCCAGTCCAAATCGCTCATCGAAGAAAGATGGACCTACCCCGAAAGTAATGGTCATCTTAGAAGGAGAAAGACCCGCCGCCTCTCCGGTATCGGAAGGGGGCAGGTTAAGACTGCTGTTGCTATTGCCGATGAGGTCTCCAGTGGTCATGACAGCTGCTGCTTCAGTCCAGGCTTGGAATAGTTTCCGCACTTCAGCGAGCGAGGTTGTCTTTAGATCAAATGAAGCGAAGCAGAGAAAGTTCTGGGCAGGGGTGATGATCCCTGCCTGGTGCTGACCATAGAATGGGACTATGCCCTCAGTCGAGAATTGATTCGCTGTGGTCTTACCTGTCCCCTTCGCCAACGTATCCTTGGCGGCAAGAATACCGCCAATTCCACCAGCTCCTAGTAATAAGCCAAGGCTACCAGCGCCGGCAAGCTTCAATATATCCCTACGACTTATTGTCTTGTCTAGCAAGGAGTTACGAGAAGACTTGGTTGCTCCATTATTAAGCTCAAGATTATCGTCTAATGATTCTGATGGTTTCATTTTTATACCCCTAGCAACTTGCCCATATTGGACAGTGGTTCCGCTAGTGCATCCAAGTTCTGACTAAGCGTACGCACGTCTTCTTCGGTTAGTTTGTCATAAGTGACATAACCTTCGCCTTCTTTAAAGGGAGCAAGCTCCTTATCAAGTGCGGCAAAGCGTTCACCAATTTGTTTATCTAATTCAGCATCGTTTGCTGCAAGCTGTGGCTTAAGTAATTCATATATTTTGGCTGCGCCTTCTACATTGGCAGCGAAATCGTACAAATCCGTGCGAGAATATCGTTCCTCTTCACCCGTAACCTTGGAAGTGGAAACCTCGTTAAGCAATTCTACGGCCCCAGTCACAAGCAGGGAAGCATCAATCTCAACTGTTTCAACCAACGCACGAAGCAGTTTGGCATCGCTTAGCAGGCGGTCAGCATATTCTTGTTGACCCTCTGTTGTTTTATCTTCCCATAAGGCTTTTTCAATACGATGAAATCCACGCCACTCAGATTCTTCTACATCTCCATCACGAGCATCAATGTTAGGATCAAGGTCACCGAGAGCTTCGGCGATGGGTTCGATACGTTCATAATGCATACGAGCTGGTGCGTAGAGTGCTTTGGCGGTTTCAATGTCTCCGCTATTCACAGCATCAACAAATTTACCTGTTTGAGTTACGAAAGCATCACACTCTTGAATCACATAACTACGGTATTGATCAATGGCTTCTTTGAAGTCACCTTGCTGTGTACCTGCATCAGCTGCATCCACGGTTTCTGCTACATTGGTGGCTTCTTCTTTGACGATTGTAGATGAGTTATTATTGCTACTACCCTCAAGCTTGTTATTAGAATTGCAGGCTGAGAGAAGTAGAGCGGTAACTAGAATCGCAGTTGGAACGGTGTAACGATAGTTCATTTAACACACCCCTTATAATAGTTAAAATCATATGTATACAAAGATTAAATTTCCATAAATGATAATGATTATCACTTTCGTTAACAATCATAATCGGAAGCTGAATGGACGTCAATATAAATTATGATAAAAGTCACTGCTATATAGGTTATTATAAAAAAGTGAAGAATTATAAAGGGGAATTATCCTATATATTGAAATTAAGATAAAGATGATCGGAGGGGTATCCATGGAAAAATACATACTTGCACTGGACCAAGGAACGACGAGTTCTCGTGCTATTTTGTTTAATAAACAAGGCGGTATTGTACATGTAGCACAACGTGAGTTCCCGCAGTATTTTCCAAAATCGGGCTGGGTAGAGCAGAATCCCAATGAAATTTGGGGCTCCATTCTAGCTGTCATCGCTTCATGCCTATCGGAATCAGGAATTAAGCCAAAGCAGGTTGCTGGTATCGGGATTACGAATCAACGGGAGACTACCGTTGTTTGGGACAAGGAAACAGGGTATCCCGTTTATAATGCAATCGTCTGGCAATCACGGCAAACAGCAGAACTGTGTGAGGAGCTAAAGTCTGCTGGCTTAAATGATGTATTTCGTAAAAAGACAGGGCTATTAATCGATCCCTATTTCTCCGGAACAAAGGTTAAATGGATATTGGATCATGTTGAAGGTGCTAGAGAACGAGCGGTGAAGGGAGAATTGCTCTTCGGTACGATCGACTCTTGGTTAATATGGAAGCTATCGGGAGGAAATCTGCATGTCACTGATTACTCCAACGCTTCGCGAACGCTTATGTATAACATTCATGAACTTTGCTGGGATGACGAATTATTGGAATTGTTATCGATTCCCCATGCGATGCTTCCTGAGGTTCACTCCTCTTCCAAAGTATACGGAAATACGGATCCGCATCATTTCTTTGGGGAGGAAGTACCGATTGCTGGGGCTGCGGGGGATCAACAGGCGGCACTATTTGGTCAGACTTGCTTCGAACAAGGGATGGTCAAGACAACTTACGGCACAGGCTGCTTTATGTTGATGAATACAGGTAATAAGCCTGTTTCATCGGAGCATGGATTGATTACTTCAATTGCGTGGGGGATAAATGGTAGCGTTGAATACGTGCTGGAAGGAAGTGTTTTCGTCTCGGGTTCGGCTATTCAATGGTTGCGGGATGGTCTTCGAATGTTTCGTGATGCGAAGGATAGCGAGGCCTATGCTTTAAGAGTCGATTCTACGGAGGGTGTGTATGTTGTGCCTGCTTTTGTTGGGCTTGGAAGCCCTTATTGGGACAGTGATGTCCGGGGGGCTGTATTCGGTTTAACTAGAGGTACAACTAAAGAACATTTCATCCGTGCGACCTTGGAATCCATGGCCTACCAGACAATGGACATACTCACTGCAATGGAGAAGGATTCCGGATTTAAAGTGAGTACGATGCGTGTGGACGGAGGCGCAGTATCTAATTCGTTCTTGATGAAATTCCAGAGCGACATCCTTGATATTCCGGTGGAACGCCCTGTTATTCGTGAGACCACATCGCTTGGAGCAGCATATTTGGCAGGGCTAGCGGTCGGCTATTGGAATGATCGTGCTGAAATTTGCCAAACATGGAGTTTGGATCAGCGTTTCGAGCCCTCGATGACGACGGACACTAGAGCCAAGCTGTATGGTGGCTGGACCAAGGCGGTCCAAGCAGCGATGGCTTTTAAATAAGTTGGAATAACCCCAAGCCTATTTTGATCGCATAGCGCACCATTACTGATCTTTTTTCATAATATGTGTTGACTGTATCCCACCCTTGTTAAACCACAAAACCCGATCAAGGAGGGGTGACGCATTTTGAAAAGCAGCGATCGTAACAGCAAATTTCTGTTAACTCATCGTGAACGGGAAGTCTTCGAGCTACTCGTGCAGGATAAAACGACGCGCGACATTGCGGGCCAATTATTCATCAGCGAAAAAACCGTACGCAACCACATCTCCAATGTAATGCAGAAACTAAATGTCAAAGGTCGGGCGCAGGCGGTTGTCGAGCTGATCAAGCTTGGGGAACTAATAATCTGACGGTTTCTTCGGAACGCAGAAAACCGTAAGCCTTCTTTTCATCTCTATTCATTAGAGGGGGGAGAAGGTTTTTTGTTTGCACCAGGGTTGATGCATTTACCTCAAATTAAAAATATACAAAATGTGAGTAGTGGTGTAAAATTGCGTTAGACTTCATGGGGAGAGATAAGTAGCATTCATATCGTTGTATGTGAATTAATGCGCAAAGGTTCAGATTGCAGCTCACAGTCGTACAAGCCTGACTTTGTCTATGATGCCATGAGGTTATGAAAGATTATAAATATACAAAGAATTCAACAGGAGATGGAGGCAATTTAGATTCATGGAGACGAGAAAGAAAACAAAAACAATATTTTCACTGATGTTGGTAATGGCTTTGATTAGTATTAGTTTGGTTGCTTGTGGTTCAAATAAGAGTAGCAACACCGATAAGGCGTCGAGTGGTTCAACAGAGAATGCAACAACAGAAGATATAGCTCAGCTTAATCTGGGGCTGCTGCCGTCTATTGATGCGATTCCATTTATCATTGCGCATGAGCAAGGTTTTGATCAGCAACACGGAGTTAACTTAAATATCGAAACATTTAAAAGTGCCAAAGACCGCGATGTAGCTTTTCAAGCTGGTAAGCTAGATGGAATCAGTGCTGACTTGGTAGCATTAGCGATATATAATCAAGCGGGGTTAGATGTAAAGGCAACGAGTACAACCTTTGGTGAATTTGATTTGTTAACCGGCAATGATGAGATTAAAGAAGTGAAAGATTTAAAAGGAAAATCCGTTATTCTATCCAAGAATACTTCTACGGAATATACAGTAGCTACGATGCTGAAGCAGGCTGGTTTAAGTGAAGATGATATTAATATAACCGAAGTTCCACAGATTCCAACTAGATTAGAACTACTCAAGAATAAAAAATCAGATGCGGCAATCTTGCCAGAGCCTTTTGTGACCATGGGCAAATCATCAGGACTTCGTGTATTAAGCTCGACCATTCAAGCGGAAATCAATCCATTCATTCTAGCATTCACGCAAGAAGTCATTAGTGCAAAATCCAAAGAGATTACAGCGATGTATGCGGCATATGATGATGCGGTAGCCTATATGAAATCTCATGATCAAGCAGAATATATCGACCTGATCATTAAAGAGGTTGGTTATCCTGAGACACTTAAGGATGAGATTACAGTGCCTGAATATGTACCAGCTTATCAAGTAGATGAGAAGCAAGTAGAGGCAGCTTTCGCTTGGGCAAAAGAGAAAGGATTATTAAGCAAAGACATTTCACCAGAAGAAGTGATCTCGGATGTCGTATTCAAAAAATAAGGGGTTAGAAATAAAAGGTGTAACTGTGGAGTATCCAGGAGGGCAATGTGCGCTTGGACATATTGATTTATGTCTACCAGAGCATAGTATCTATACGGTAATCGGCCCTTCCGGCTGTGGTAAATCCACCTTATTACGCTCTATTGCCGGTCTAATATGTTCATACACAGGAGATATATTGTTCAATGGTTTATCTCTGCGTGAGCAAGGCACGGCTCTTATAGGACTTGTACCACAAAATTACGGACTTCTTCCCTGGAAGACGGTCCAATCCAATATTCGAATGGCGATGAAGATTAGCGATTCAGGCCGTCAAACCAAGCAGCAGCAAGAGCAACAAATCATCAATTGGCTCGCGGCCATGGGGATTGCAGAATTGGCTCAGCGCTATCCCCTGTCTCTAAGTGGTGGGCAGCAGCAACGGGTAGCTCTTGCTAGAGCATTTGCTATTTTACCTGAGATCATGCTGTTGGATGAACCCTTCTCGGCACTTGACGCCATAACTCGTGAAGAGATTCAGACCCTATTCCTGGAGAATTGGATTTCTCATCCGACGACGGCATTATTTGTGACCCATGATGTAGAAGAAGCGATTCTGCTTGGCGAGAAAATTGTGATTATGTCCTCCAATAAGGAGGAATCTCCTGTCATTATGGATAATCCCGTGTTTCATATCACGCATGAAGATAAGCGAGACAGTGATGAGTTCTTTCAACAGAGTAAGAGAATCAGAAAGGTAATGCAGGAGAAATGGTGAAAAATAGACGGATTCTTCATCTAATAAGACTATTGTGTGTTTTTTTAGGAATGAATGTGATTTGGTATCTTCTCTATGTCATTATTAATAAGACGATTCTTCCTAATCCACTAGACGTTTACGCATCTATGTTGCATTTGGATGGCAAGGAAATCGCAATTCATATAGGTTATAGTTTGTTTCGGGTATTTGTGGGGGTTGTATTAGCATTAATCCTTGGGCTATCTGTAGGTATTCTGATGGGACGTTCTCCGCGTTGGAATAAGATATTGGACCCTGTCGTTTATTTAACCTATCCGATTCCCAAAATCGCCTTATTACCTGTTGTTATGTTGTTTTTTGGACTGGGTGAGACTTCGAAAATCTTGATGATTATGTTGATTTTACTCTTTCAAATCATTATATCTGTTCGTGATGGCGTTAAAGCGATACCGAATGATACGTACGATGTCCTCAGTAGCATTGGAGCGGGGAAGGTACAGAAATTTTGGCATGTTACCTTGCCAGGTGCATTATCCGTAATTCTGAGTACGATTCGTATTTCACTCGGAACGGCGATATCGGTATTATTTTTTACTGAGATTTACGGTACCGAATATGGCATGGGGTATTTTATTATGGATGCTTGGCTCCGGATGAACTATTCAGAAATGTATGCGGGTATTATGTTATTTAGCTTGGTAGGATTCTTATTATTTCTATGTGTGGATGTTCTCGAACATAGATTTATGAAGTGGCGACAATAAAGATAGATTAGCCTTCTTGAACTTCTCATGATATGGGGAGGGAGAGAAGGCTTTTTTTGATTTAGAATGTTGAGTCTTTTGGAAAAAAAGTCGGACGAATGAAGGTTATCTATATTATTATTTAGTCATCTCGAGATGATTATAAGGAGTGCCTCCAATTGAACTACTACGAGCGCATACAAAGATCTATAGACTACATCGAAAATAATTTGGAGAATAAAATCGATATTCAAAACGCTGCACAAGAATCATATATGTCACTGTCTAATTATTATAGGATGTTCTTTGCGCTCGTAGGGTACACGGTAAAGGAATACATTAGATGCCGCAGAATCAGTCTGGCTGCCCATTTTATAGCGAACAGTAATACTCCCATAATCGATATAGCTGTTATGTACGATTTTGAGAGTGGGGATTCTTTTTCCAGGGCTTTCAAACGAATTACAGGTTACATACCAAGCGAGTTCAGAAGGCTGAACAAACAGTATCATTTTGAAAGGGTGAATATATTGGACAAATATTTTGATATTCAGGATAAAGAGCTACTGGATAAATACCCTGATATTAAGGTTCTCAAAGAACTGGAACCGATGAAAGTTGCTTATTATTGTTATTTTGGAAAAGAACCTGAGCATGGGGCTTTTACCGTCATGATCGATTGGTTGAATAACAGTGGACTAGACATAAACAAACAGAAATTGCGTATTTTCGGTTATAATAATCCGAGTCCAACCTCACCTGATCAAAAGGAATATGGATATGAGGTTTGTGTAACCATTGATGATTCTGTGGTTGTCAACGATGATAAGGTTCAGACCAAGATGTTAAGTGGCGGTCTTTATGCGGTCGTAAGTGTAGGTCAGGAGAACAACGGCGATTTAGGAGAGGAAATTGCTAAAGCCTGGGGGCGCTTTAATAACTGGATGAAAGACAGTAAATATGTGTATGGCGGATTTCAATGGTTAGAAGAACATCTAGGATTTGATGATCATGGTAATCATACCGGTGGAATAGAATTATATATGCCTGTCAAACAAAAATAACACCACGAATAAAGCAGCCCTATTATGGGGCTGCTTTATTCGTGCGTTCTATATACTTAGAGTGATTTCAAATACTCGACAATGGTCAGCATCCCTTTATCGAAATTCTCCAAGTTAAAATGTTCATTTGGAGCATGCAGATTTTCATCTGGGAGTCCAAATCCCATCATAACAGCTGGAGCTGATAATACCCGGGATAAGGTCTCAACGATTGGAATAGAGCCGCCATCTTTTGTGAATAGGGCACGTGTTCCATAGACGCGCGCATAGGCATCTGCTGCTTTTTGTAACATGGGATCTGAAGGGTCAATATTAAATGCATTGGCTCTTTCTCCTTGCACTACGGTGACCTTAGCTCCAGTTTGAATATTTGCTTGTAAGTGACGTTCGATCTTATCCAGCATGCCCTGAGGATCTTGTTGTCCTACTAACCGACAAGTAATCTTAGCATGTGCTTCTTTAGGAATAACCGTCTTTGAACCTTCACCTTGGAAACCGCCATATACTCCGTTCAATTCGAGAGTTGGACGAGCTCCCGTTCTTTCTACGAAGGAGTAACCTTCTTCCCCGTACAATGATTCAAGTCCGAGGCTCGCTTTTAATTTATCATCACTAAAGTTTTGTTTAGCAAATTCCGCTCTCATTTCTTCCGTGAGAACCGGTACGCCTTCGTAAAATCCCTCTACTGCGACGCGGCCTTGTTCATCATGAAGTGAAGTTAACAGTGAAACGAGCGCATGAAGTGCGTTGGGAACACCGCCACCGAATGTACCGGAATGAAGATCTGTATTCGCAGTATGTACGGTAACCTCTAGTGAGCACAACCCACGAAGTCCCGTGCAAATGGCTGGTTTACCCGGTTCAAGTAAGGAAGTGTCTGAGATCAGAATAACGTCTGCAGCCAGCATCTCAGAATGAGATTCCAAGAAGGCAGGCAGACTAGGACTGGATATTTCCTCCTCACCCTCGATACAAAATTTGATGTTGATTGGCAATTTGTTCTCTTCTTTAAGAATCGCTTCTACCGCCTTGATATGAAGGAAAAGTTGACCTTTATCATCCGTTGCACCACGTGCGTACAATTTTCCATCGCGGATCGTAGGCTCGAATGGTGGTGTTTCCCATAGGTGAAGTGGATCGACAGGTTGAACGTCATAATGACCGTATACCAATACGGTAGGGCAACCAGGAGCCTGTAAATGTTCTGCGTAAATTACGGGATTTCCTGTCGTAGGATGGATCTCAACTTTGTCCATACCTGCCTTGCGAAGTTGATCAGCTATCCAGTTCGCTGCTTGAGTAATATCTGATTTGTGCTCGGATAGTGCAGAAATACTAGGAATTCTAAGCAGTTCTTTAAGCTCGTCTAAGTGTTGTTCTCTGTGTTGTTGAAAATAAGTTTCATAATTCATGGTTGTCATATCCTCCCGAACTTGATTTACCACATTATTTTACTACTTTTCAGCACATAAAAGAAATCGCTTGATGTGAAGTAGATATGTTTCTTAAAAGAAAATTAAAAAACATATCATCCTTTTTAATTTTTATTTAATGTTTAGTTTGAGTTATTCTGTTAAAGTCTTTAATGAGAACTTTGATTTTAGTTTCATAATATGAAGGGAGTCACATTACAAATGGAAGATAAAGATAAAAAAGATTTAGAAGCACAACAGGGGGGAGATAATACAGATAACGAGACTGTGGAACATGATCAAGAGACTGTAGAACAAGAAGCTGCAGATCATGAACTTGTAGAGCAAGAAGTTGTAGAGCAAGAGGCTGTAGAAGAAGTCGTAGATCAAGAAGGACAAGCTCTACCTGAAGCGGAACTATCTGCAGATGCACCGCAAGATGGTGTCGAAGGTGAATCGCAAAGAACCTTAGATCCTTCAGTGTTTGCCATCCCTACAAGTTCTGAAAACCAAAAGCCTGCTGTTCCTGGTAAGGCTTGGGCGATCGCTTCTCTTGTACTTGCTGTACTGCTCGTTATTGTATTAATCAAACCACCGTTTGGAAATAGTAAGTCGAAAGTAGTTGCTACCGTAAACGGATCAAAGATTACCCAAGATGATCTTTATGAAAAGCTAGTCGATGCAAATGGAGCAGCGACGCTTGAAGATCTCATTACAAAAGAACTTTTAGACCAAGAAGTAGCAAAAGCGAAGATAACAATTACAGATGCTGATATTGAGAAAGAATTCCAAGGATATATTGATAACTTTGGTTCAATGGAGGCTCTCGAACAAGCGATGGCTCAAGCTGGATTAACTGAAGACATTTTGAGAGAGAATATTGAAATAAACTTGAAAATGACTAAGTTGCTTGAACCACAAATTACAGTTACCGATGATGAAATTAATCAAACGTTTGAAACCTACAAAGATTCTTTTAATACACCTGAACAGGTTCGTGCATCGGTAATTTTGGTTAAGACTGAAGCAGAGGCGAACGACATTATTAAAGAACTCAAGGGCGGCGCGGACTTTGCCGAGTTAGCAAAGACTAAGTCACTTGACGAAGCGACGAAAGCCAATGGTGGAGATACTGGTTTCTTTGCAAAAGAAGAGCAAGAAGAAGCTTTATCAGAGGCTGCATTTAAGCTCGAAAAAGATGAGATTAGTGGCGCTGTGAAGACAAGCGAAGGATACCACGTTATTAAGCTGACGGATCGGAAAGAAGCACATACGGCTACACTCGAAGAAAAGAAAGAAGAAATTCGTAAGAGTCTTGTAGGACAACAAGTATCTTCAATGTCTGGTACATGGCTTCAAGATATCCGGAGTAAAGCTAAGATTACGAATACGTTAACTGATGCAGAGGATACTAATGAAGAAGTAAGTTCAGAGGTGCCAGCGGAATAAGTTAATTAATTGTAGACCCATATGGATTAGCAGTGAAAGGCTTTATCAGCTTTCGCTGCTTTTTTCTATGTTTTATATCTATAATAGAGGGTTTGAGTTTACTAATTGAAGATGTACAATAAAAGACATAGGAAATGAAGAATAAGGTGAAAGAGTATAGTAACACGTAAACCAAGGGGGAGATAGATACATAACGGGATGGCCCGCCATTCCATGGCAGTTGTGGAGACAGGGTAAGATATAATTGGCGTCGAGAAAGATGAAGAAAATCACAACGTACTTAAGGAGATTGCTAGAATGCTAAAGCCGGGTGGACAATTTATTATCGATTTTCTTAATCCTTCCTACATAGAAGTTCATTTAGTTCCTCATTCGACTCGCATGATCATAGTGGGGATTCTTTCATGAAGATGACTCCAGATATTCAGGCGTGGGAAGAAGAGGATATTACGAGGATCCGTATTTCCATGGCTCCTCCATTACGGTGGGTGAATAGTTACGTTCTTCGTGGACCCGAGGGGATAACGATTGTTGATCCTGGTCCACATACGGAGACAACGGAAGCGGAATGGACAGCTGCATGGCGTGAGCTGGGAATTGTTCCTCAAGATATTGTTGCGGTTGTCCTGACCCATCATCATCCCGATCACTATGGTCTAGCAGGGTATATTCAGTCTCTAACTGGAGCTCCAGTCTACATGTCTCACCGTGCTCACGAAGAGACGCTAAGAATGTGGGGTAAGGATAGTGTTATGGGCGAAGAGCTCCCACGGTTATACCGACTTCATGGTATGCCGTCGTTATGGAGTGATCAGCTTGAGGAGCATTTGGATGGTTTTATCCCCCAAGTAACGCCGTCGCCACAAATAACCTATGTAACTGAAGGCAGTTATGTCTTGATGGGTGGACGGAAATGGCGGGCCATTGAGAGTGCTGGTCACGCACCAGGTCATTTATCCTTCTATGACATCGAACGAGGATTGATGTTGTGTGGTGATGCCGTACTACCGCAAATTTCTCCTAATGTGAGTCTTTTACCGGGAAGTGATCCACAGCCTCTGCGCTCTTTCCTAGACTCGTTGGTCAAGCTGGGGGCTTATGATGTGAGATTAGCCTTCCCAGGGCATCGCAATCCATTTTCTCATTTTGCGGAGCGTACCAAGGCGCTCATTTCACATCATGAAGAAAGATTATCCCACATTGAATCATTACTCCAAATATCTCCGCAAAGCGGTTTCGAGGTTTGTACTGCCCTATTTGGTAATGAGCTTGGTATTCATCAAATGCGTTTTGCAATGTCAGAAGCTTTGGCTCATCTCGTTCATCTTGTTGACCAAGGGCGCATAGCAGCGGAAGCACCGATTGCTGAGGATGGTGTAGTTTTGTTCACTCCATTAAAATAAACATAGGTATTTGAAGAGCGACGGGGGTTTATGGTCGCTCTTCTTTGTGTTGTTCATGAAGTAAAATAAATTTAAACCGGATTTTTTAATATTAACGTTTACAAAGTAATAATTTCCAACTATAATAAAGAAAAAAACCATTTATTTTTTATAAAAAGGAGATAAAATCCTCCTAAGTGTATAAAAGTGCAGCTGTCGGCATATTTTTTTTGATTCACACAGGAGAAAATATTCACTTATTATTTTATCAATCGGAGAATTATTCCGCAATATGGAGGACTGTCTTATGTTACATCCAATCATTCAATCATTTAAAGGTGGACTCATTGTTTCCTGTCAGGCCCTTGAGGGTGAGCCCTTTTTTGGCAGTGACTACATGGCCCGGTTTGCCCTGTCGGCTGAAATGGGAAAAGCAGTTGGAATTCGGGCGAATACGCCTCAGGATATTGCGGCGATAAAGGTAGTAACGAAGCTGCCCCTAATAGGATTGTGGAAGAAGGATTATGTTGGTTCCGATGTTTACATAACTCCAACTTTGAAAGAAGTTGAAGGTGTAATTGCTGCTGGAGCAGATATTGTGGCAATGGATGCTACTCGTTGTGATCGGCCGGGTGGGATTAAGTTATCAGATCTCGTCAAGGAAATAAGAGAGAAATATCAGGTTCTGCTGATGGCCGATGTATCTACGGTAGAAGAGGGAGTGGAAGCTGAAAAGCTTGGATTCGATCTTATTTCAACTACATTGTCTGGTTACACTGCTCATAGCCCTCAAAGCGAGGAGCCTGATATCCAATTAATCGCTGACTTGAGCCAAAGAGTTAAGATCCCAGTACTAGCTGAGGGAAGAATTCATAGTCCTGAACAGGCTTTGCAAAGTCTCCGAGCAGGAGCATATGCAGTAGTTATTGGTGGTGCAATTACTCGGCCTCATTCGATCACAAAAAAATATACAGATGCAATACTTCAATATGAAAGTGTTACTAAAAGTTGAATGTATATGACATGAGAGGGGTGATGGCTGTTTTCAAATTTAGAATTGAAAGCGTTAATAATCTATTTTGATACTAAAAGGGAGGTTTTACTATGAAGCACAGTAGAAGATTAACAGGTATTTTATCAACATTATTACTATCCACCGCCGTATTATCTGGTTGTTCTGGAGGAGAGAAGGATAAGCCCGCTGCGGACGGGCCTAAGGGAGATGGGGAAAAGGTAACGATTACGGTATGGGATAACTATGGAGCGACAACACCGATTAAACCCTTGATTCCTAAATTTGAAGCGGAGTATCCAAATATTAAAGTAGATTTTCAAGAGCAGCCCTGGGATAATTTCTGGGACAAAATGGCTGCGGCAGCGTCTGGAGGAGATACACCTGATATCGCGACAACTGGGCTCATGTGGAATCCAAAATATACAGTATTCGGATTATTCGCAGATTTGAAACCGCTATCAGGTGGGAAAGTAAACGGGAGCGATATTAATACGGTATACAGTGAAGGGATGATCCAAGCAGCAACAACAGAACAAGGTCTTTTCGGTATTCCATATGATTTTGATTCATATTCCCTCTATTACCGTAGCGATTTGCTCCAAGAGGAAGGAATTACTGCACCTCCAGCAACATGGGATGAAATGGTCGAAGTTGGTAAGAAGTTGACTAAGGACTTGGATGGTGACGGTAAAACGGATCAGTACGCCTTTCTTGTGATGCCGGACTGGTATCATTACGAGCCGTTCTTATATGCAAATGGAGGAAAGGTGCTCAGCGAGGATAACAAAAAGGCAGTTTTCAACAGCCCGGAAGGTGTAGAAGCGTTGCAATTCTATGCGGACTTGGTGAATAAACATAAAATTGCTGTGAACTGGACTGCTGATCGTGGTAGTTACGTAGCTGGTCTCAAGGATGGTACTATTGCCATGTTCCAAGATGGCCCATATGTAATGGGATTGATCAAGAACAGCAACCCTGAGCAAGAAGGTAAATGGAAAGTTTCAGATGCAATCAGCAATAAACAATATGGTACGCACATCGGCGGAACTTACCTCAGTATCTTCGAAAAATCACAGCACAAAGAAGAAGCTTGGAAGTTCATCGAGTTCTTAAGCCGTGAGGAAAATGCAATTCAAATTTATAAGACATCAGGAGCGGCCCCAGGTTACTTACCAGCATTAGAATCCGAGGAAGTGAATTCTCCAGATCCATTCTTTGGAGGTGAAGTGCCTATGAATGTGTTCAAGAAGGCCGTTGAGAAAGGAACACCGAATCCTATCGTTAGCTCATGGCAAGAGATCAGCCAAGTCATTTCCGATGCAATAGCCAAAGCAGTTATGAACGAAGCTACTCCGCAAGAAGCACTTGATGAAGCTGCTGAACAAGTAAATTCAATCCTGGCACAAGAGTAAAAGGAAGAATGCAAGTGTAGTCTGTTGAATGTTGGGGGCGAGATTGTAAAAATCCGCCCTTTAACTGAAAGGATGAAAAATATGAGTGGAAACTCGATGGTCGGTTCAGAGAACAAGTTCCTCCCTAAATTTCGTAGTTTAGCCAAGGAGGTAAGAAAAAGCAAAGAAGCTTATTTGTTCATACTAATCCCGGTCGCGTTGTTAATTGTTTTTAGCCTGATTCCGATGATTTATGGTTTTTTGATGAGTTTTACAAATTGGAACGGATTGCAGCCAGCTAAATTTATTGGAATCGAGAACTATACGAAAATCCTACAGAACAAGGATTTTCACAAAGCCTTACTCAATACGGTTAAATTTGCCATAGTCAGTCTTATTGGCGGGATGGGCTTGGCTCTCATTCTGGCTTTGGCTATTGATAAGTTAACTCGTTTCCAGAGTTTCTTCAAAGTCACATACTTTATTCCTGTCATTACGCCTATGGTTGTTGTTTCATTGGTTTGGACATTGATTTATAACGAAAAGGGTCTGTTAAATTATTTTCTAGGTAGCTTTGGTTTGGATTCCGTTGGATGGTTGACGGATAAAAGGATTGCCATGTATTCCATTATCGCAACCAGTGTTTGGCAGGGCTTAGGGTTTTCGATGATTGTGTTTCTAGCAGCACTACAGAAAATACCAGAGCATTTGTATGAAGCGGCAAAAATTGATGGGGCTAACGCCTTTCAATCCTTTCGCAATGTAACTATACCAGGATTGAAGGATACACTTGCTTTTCTACTCATCTATGGTGTTATCGGGGCATTTAACGTGTTTGATCAAATTTATGTCATGACAAATGGTGGGCCAGTTAAAGCAACTGAAACGATTGTTTTCCAAATTTTCTCTAATTTCAGATATTTAAAGCTAGGTTACACCTCGGCCTTATCGTATGTCTTTTTATTCATGCTATTAATCATTTCTCTTATCCAATTTAAAGTGATTTATAAGAAGGAAGAATGAGGTAAACGATATGGGAGAATTCCGGAAAAAGAAAATCAGTTTATTTTTCATATACTTGTTCCTGAGCGCAGGTTTGATTCTAAACTTAGCTCCGCTTGCATGGATGCTATCGACTTCATTTAAACCAGGGAGTGAAGTATTCCGGTTTCCACCGAAGTGGATTCCAGATTCTCTGGATTGGACGAATTATAAAAAAGTATTCTCAATGATTCCGTTTGAAAGATATTACATCAACAGCATCGTCGTGGCCATCTTGCTCACAGGTGTCACTGTATTGCTCTGTACGATGGCGGGATATGCTTTTGCCAAAATGAAATTCCCTGGTAAGAACGGTTTGTTTATGTTATTTCTGATTACATTGATGATCCCGTTCCAAGCGACGATGATTCCATTATTTCGTATGGTTTCTAGCTTTGGCTGGATTGATACGTATCAAGGCTTGATTCTTCCCCAAATATCAACAGCCTTTGGTATTTTTCTAATTCGGCAGTTTATGTTGTCCATGCCGGATGCGATTCTTGAGGCTGCTACAATTGATGGCAGTACACAGCTTCGCACCTTTTGGAAAATTGTTGTACCGATGAACAGAGGAGCAATGGCAACCTTGGCCATATTCACATTTAATACAGCCTGGAATAACTTACTCTGGCCGCTGCTTGTGACCAACAGAGAGCAGATGCGTACGCTTCCTGTAGGAATGGCTTTATTCCGTTCATCAAGAGATATCGATTGGACTGCCATTATGGCGGGCTCGGTTATGTCATTGATTCCGATGATTATCTTGTTCTTGCTCATGCAGAAGCAATTTATTCGTGGAATTACAGCTGGTGCTGTGAAGGAATAACTGGTGTAGATGTTTGAACATTACTATTGAGGTTGGTGCTTGAAATGACAACAAAAGTAATATATTTGCCTTTAGATGAAAGACCATGTAACTGGCTCTATCCTCAGCAGCTAGCTGCGTTGACTGATTTGCAAATGATCGTTCCTCCTCTTGAGAAGCTTGGAAATAAGAAGCAGCGGGCTGAACTTCAGGAGATTAGCTCCTGGCTGGAGGAACAGTCTAGCAACGCCGATGTGGTAATCATCTCTTTGGATATGCTTGTACACGGCGGGATTGTTCCATCGCGATTGCACCACGAGTCCTTGGAGGCTTGTCGTGAACGATTGATGGTCCTGCACAAGTTAAAACAAGACAATCCAAGTTTACGGATTTATGCCTTTAATCTTATTACCAGAGTTCCCGCATACTCTAGCAGTGAAGAAGAACCGGACTATTATGATCAGGTCGGTAGAGAGATTTATGAACTTGGTTGGTTGAGTGATAAGAGTGAAAGTGTGGGCTTGAACGATGAAGAGCAGACTCGTTTGAACGAAGTATTGGCTGCCATTCCTGAAGATGTACTTCAGGATTACCGTACAAGACGGGGAGTTAATGCAAAGATCAATGAACTTGCTTTGGAGCTGACGGAGAAGGGAATAATTGATTATTTAATCATCCCACTAGATGACAACTCTCAATACGGTTTTAGTGCTATGGAGCAGCGTGCCCTGACGATCCGAACAGAGCTTGCGGGTCTGTCCCATCGCGTGGCGATTTATCCGGGTGCTGATGAGATTGGATGTACCTTATTTGCTAGAGTATTTTGTGAGGTCAAGAACTATACTCCATCACTATTTGTGAGATATTCATCTTCAAAGGGGCCTTTGTGTATTCCTAAATATGAGGATCGTAGTCTAAACGAGAGTATAAAAGCACATCTTACTTCAGCTGGAGCTGTTATGGCTGACGCTTCAAATGAGGCGGACTGCATCCTCATGGTCCATTCTCCGGCTATTGGGCAGAGTGAAATGGCGGAGACGGGTACGCCGATAGAGGATCGACATCGATCCTATTTCTCGGAGATTAATACCCGGGAGTTTGTACAGGCTATGAAGTATTATCTGGATGCTGGACGTTTGGTTATGCTTGCCGATGTGGCCCTATGTAATGGTGGGGATCATTTACTTATGAATCTTCTACACCATTCGAAGATGCTTGGCCGAATAGGAGGTTATGCTGCATGGAACACCTCCGGTAATTCTCTTGGGACTGTGATCTCGCATGGAGTTATTCAATCTTATTATCAATCCCGTGAACTAAAGGCTGACTCTTCTCATCAACGGAGTAAGCTGTTCTATGTTTCTAGATTAATCGAAGACTGGGGATATCAAGCGTTGGTTCGACAAGCGGTATGTGATAACCATCTCCCTGAATTGGGCGCCTCTTATTTTGAATTATCCCATGTTCTTGATGAGGTCTGCGATATCATCGAGCAGAAGTTGAATGACTTTGTGAAGATGTATTTACAAGACGATGTTGTTAAGAATGTTGTTGTGCGCAATGTATCCCTCCCTTGGACACGGATGTTTGAATTAGGCTTCTCGCTGGAAATAGGAGGTGCGTAGCGGAGATGAGTCATGTTGGTGAAGTAGCCATTGGGTTGGATATTGGAGGAACCAACATTAAGTCGGGCATTGTAAACGAAAATGGTGTGGTCGTTCACCGCTTAAGTCTGCCTACGAAAGCACATGAAGGTGGTGAAGCACTGCTAATCCGTATTTCAGAAATGGTGAAGGAACTGAAGAAATATGCAATCGACCATGGATGGACTGTAAAGGGTGTTGGTGTTGGTACTGCGGGTCAAGTCGACAGTCATCTAGGAGTGGTAATGGGAGCTACTGCAAATTTGCCAGGCTGGGCTGGAATGGAACTGGTCAACCGACTACAAGCGCTAACCGGTCTGTCTGTAACGATAGATAACGATGCGAATGCTATGGCATATGGGGAAGCATGGGTAGGTTCTGGTCGCCATTGGCATGATTTCATTTGTGTTACCCTCGGAACAGGAGTAGGCGGCTGTGTGATTATAGATCGACAGCCGTATCATGGACGAGATGGTTTTGCCGGAGAAATGGGTCATCATGTGATTGACCTTGGTGGTCAACCGTGTAACTGCGGTAGAACAGGGTGCTGGGAACAGTATGCTTCGGTAACGGGGCTTATGAGATTGGTAAAGGAAGAGGGCCTAGGATTACGAGAACTTAATTCTCCGGAAGCTCTTTTCGACCATGCAAAGGAAGGTAATGAACAAGCTCTTCATGTGTTACGGAGATACTCCCAGTATATTGCTGTGGGACTGGCAAATTTGATCCATATCTTTAATCCAGAGGGTATTGTAATTGGTGGAGCTATTAGTAAACAAGGGGACTTTTTATTAGGTCAGGTACGCTATGAGCTATCTCGTTATTTATTGCCCGTGTATGGAGTTAAATCAAGAGGAATTGATCTTGTTTCGGCCACATTAGGAAATGACGGCGGGGTTGTTGGAGCTGTGGCAGGGTATTTCATATAACGTGATATGAACTGCATTGGCGGCTGGTTGTGGTATTCCAGATTGCCTTTTACAGGAATTTATGTATAACTTATTATAGGGAAATTGCACAGTTTAGGTGCTGCGGGCTACGGTATAAGAAAGAATCGTACCTGAAAGGGGAATTTATTTGTCTAACGAACAAGGAATGGGAAAGACGTTATTATCAATTAGAAGTCATTTGAACGGATTAACTAAAACAGAACAAAAAGTGGCCAATTTTATATTGGAAAACGCTCAGGATATAATCTATCATTCAGTAACTGAACTTGCGGAGAGAGCTGACGTGGGAGAGACGACAGTCCTTCGCTTCTGCAGGAAGTTGAAATTTCATGGATTTCAGGACTTCAAACTATCCCTAGCTCAGGATTTGGTCAAGCCTTCCGACCGATTATATAATGAAGTTACTGAAGAAGATGATGCAGCGACATTGAATCGTAAGGTTATTTCTATGCATATTGAGACGCTTGAGCAGACGTCAGAACTAATCAGTGCGGATCAATTGGAGAAGACAATTACCTTGTTGACTACTGCGAACTATATTCACTTTTTTGGGGTGGGATCTTCTGGATTGACGGCATTACAAGCCGCGCACAGTTTCTCAAGAATTGGTAAACATAGTTTTGCCAAGACCGATACGCATTTCCAAGCTATGACTGCTTCGCTAATGCGCCAAGGAGATGTTGCTGTTGGGATATCTATTTCGGGAAGCACCAAAGATACATTGGAGAACTTAAACTTGGCCAAGAAGGCAGGGGCAAAAATCATTGTCATTACCAGCAATGCACGTTCCCCTATTACCAAACTGGCAGATATTGTGCTGTTAATGGTTGCTCGAGAAAATCCATTGCAAGGCAGTTCGTTATCCGCTAAAATCTCCCAATTGGCTATTATTGATATTTTGAATGTAGGCGTATCTCTTAAAATTAAAGAAGAAGCTTTAAAGTATCGTGAGATCACAGCCAAGGCTATTTCAGAAAAACTGTACTAAAAATGAATTAGATCGCACGGGGGAAGGTAATAAAAAACCGACAGCAATTGGCTATCGGTTTTTTTGTGATCTCTACTTTTATAGAATCAAGACTTTATTTATCCCCATCTGCCACATCTTCCCCGATTTCGACTTCGCGTTCAGCCTGCTTGCGATGGGCAATCCGACTGCTGGCAGAGGCGGCAACCGCCCCTACAATATCATCGAGGAAAGTATTACAAGGACCTAAGCTCTTATCATTTAGTCTGTCGAGTACACCAGGCTTAAGCTTGTCCACATATCCGTAATTCGTAAATCCAATACTGCCATACACATTAACGATAGAGAAAGCGAGTATTTCGTCTACGCCATATAACCCTTCGTCATTGGAAATCATATCTTGAAGTTCAGGAATCAATAGCTCCTGCTCAGCGAGAATATCCAATTGAATACCAGTTAGAACTGCGTTTTGTACTTCTCTCTTGCTAAGTACCTGCTCTACGTTATGTACGCATTCTTCCATAGTTAAATTTGGATAATATTTCCGCTGCAACATCATGACGAGTTCTGCGATTTCGTCTATCGTAACGCCACGTTTCTGAAGCCAATGTTTCGTCGCGTCAGCGACTTTTTTACTGTTAAGGCTGTATGGTACTTTTTCTTTGGGTTGATCCATCTCAAACACCTCTACTTCTTGATCGAATTATTTGACTGAACATGATGGAGTGTACCCACTTCTCTAAAAAATATAGTTATTTTTCGAAAAGAGGCTCGTATATATAGTAATACAAACCATTGAAAAATGTTAGGGAGGAACCCAGATCATGAAATTGATTTCTAAATTTCGCAATACTGTCGCCGTTGGTGTGTTAACACTCCCGCTTATACTATCAGGCTGCAGTACTTTTGGAGTGAGCTCATCAGCCCAGATCGATCCACCGCCACCGGATGTGGAAGCTCAAATGTTAGATACGGCCCTTGCACCTACGGACCAGACAAGCCTCAAAGTGGGGGACAAACTCTCCACAGTGTATTTGCAAAATGAAAAAGGACTACTTGCCCCGGTTACACTTCATTTACCTGCGAGTTCGAATGAAGAAGATTTGAACACGACACTGGACATGCTGGTTGACGGTGGTCCATACAGTTCGTTAATTCCAGCCGGTTTCAAAGGCGTGCTTCCAAAAGGCACCGAGGTTGATGCAGTAACGATTAAAAAGGATGAGAAGCTTGCCGTCGTAGAGTTCAATACGATGTTTAGTAAGTATCCGGTCGCAGATGAACGTAAAATTCTTGAAGCGATTACTTGGACACTAACAGGGAATCCAGAAATACAGAATGTGCAACTATGGGTTAACGGTGAGAAGTTAAATGAAATGCCCGTGGATGGAACACCTTTGGATCGACCATTAAATCGTTCCTTGGGTATCAATTTAGATCATGATAGTAACTCGAGTTTATCGGGAACTAGTGCAGTTACTGTATACTTCTCGGCAGAAACAGAGGGCGGAGTTCAATATTATGTACCCGTCACCCGATTTGTTCCAAGCGGAGGGGACTTGGTGAAGTCTGCACTTGCTGAACTGATCAAGGGACCTTCACAGGGAATGGGTCTAGAGCGAGTGCTTACCGATAATAGTGCGGTTAACGGTGTAACCGTATCTAATGATGGTATTGTGACGGTATCGATTAATGATGACATGTTTGATGTTGGTGAGAAGCCACCGGCTCAAATGATGCAATCGGTGGTGTTAACCGTCACGGAGAATGCCAAGGGAGACAAAGTGAGAATTTGGTTGAATGGACAGAAGGATGTCGTTGGGTTGGATAATCAGAACTATAGTGAGCCAGTATCGCAGCCAGAGTTAATCAATCAAATTCCTCTATAGAGTCAAACAGGAAAAGGGAGACGTTGGTCTCCTTTTTTTATTGTTTATTACGTCGTATTTGCATTCGTAGCCTTTGAACATTGGATCAGAGCAGAGAGGTTTCAAATGGTGCTTTTATGCTTACACTTTGATAGAATAGGGGAAGCATAAAGACAGCATGAAACGTAGGAGGCAATTAATGATGAGAATAAACGGACGTGAGGCAACTGAGCGGCGACCGATGAATTTGACGGTAAATGTAAATAAATATGCAGAAGGTTCGGTATACATTGAAGTCGGAGATACCAAGGTGATCTGTACGGCGACGGTGGAAGAGAAAGTTCCTATGTTTATGAAGGGACAGGGGAAAGGCTGGGTAACTGCAGAGTACTCTATGCTCCCTCGGGCAACTCATTCTCGGAATCAACGGGAGGCAGCTCGTGGTAAGTTAAGCGGTCGGACAATGGAAATTCAGAGGCTGATTGGTCGTTCCCTTCGTTCGGTTGTTGATTTGCATGCACTTGGCGAACGATCCATTACGATCGACTGTGATGTACTGCAGGCTGATGGTGGCACGCGTACAACATCAATTACGGGTGCTTTTGTTGCTATGGCCATTGCGATTAATAAGCTTACTCAAAAACATGCACTGCCGGTATTTCCAATAACGGATTATTTGGCATCGCTTAGTGTAGGTATCGTTGGGGAGGAACTACTTCTAGACCTTAACTATGATGAGGATTCCAAAGCCAAAGTGGATATGAACGTCGTAATGACTGGACAAGGCCAATTTGTTGAGGTACAGGGCACGGGGGAAGAGAAACCATTCTCAAGAGAAGAACTGGATCGTATGCTGGGGCTTGCTGAACAAGGTATTCACGAGATGATAGGGCAGCAAAAGGATGTGCTTGGGCCGATTGCTCTTAAGATCGGAAGTGGGCAATCCGGGAGTCAAGTATGATCGATAAAGAAGCAACAGCTATTATAGTAGCTACGAGAAATCAAGGAAAAGTAAAAGAATTTGCACATGCACTTGAATTTATGGGCAAGCCAGTACGCAGTATGTATGATTACCCTGAGGTGCCGGAGGTTGTGGAAGATGGCGAGACCTTTGCGGATAATGCCCGGAAGAAAGCGAAAACCGTTGGTGATCTGCTGGGCCAACCTGTACTTGCTGATGATTCCGGCCTTTGTGTAGATAAATTAGACGGTGCTCCCGGCGTATATTCAGCAAGGTATGCTGGTGAAGGGGCTACGGATGAAGAGAACAATGTAAAGCTACTACAAGAACTTGAAGAACTGCAGCAAGGAGAAGATACGGAGCAACCGTTACTCAGTACCGGGAGGTTCGTATGTCATTTGGCATTGTATAATCCAGCTGATGGGCAGTTTATTGAGGCCTCCGGATCAGTGGAAGGCTGGATCACTTCGCAGCCATCTGGAGGTGGCGGATTTGGTTATGATCCGTTATTCTATTTGCCAACCTATGAGAAGACCATGGCTGAGCTTACCATGGAGGAGAAACAGGCGATTAGCCATCGTGGTGCAGCGCTCCGGGAGCTAGCGGAGAAACTAAACAAACGCTAAGTTTAAATAAAAACTGTCCTTGAAGTAACACTACTTCAAGGACAGTTTTTTTGTGTGCAATATATTAACGAATAGCGACCTTATAGGTGCTTAACCAGTAATTCACCTGAGTCAAATAGGCGAATAACTGTGGTCCTGACATTAATTGGCCAAACCAAGGAAGGTGGGAAGAAGATTCTGGCGAAGCTGCAATAGCTCGTATTTTGTCTGAATCAATCAACGGTAAAATTGGGGAAGCTGGGTTATCTAGGATCTGTAGCATTTGTTCTCTAACTGTATTTAAATAGCCGGGATTATGAGTTTTTGGATAAGGACTCTTTTTGCGATAAAGCACGTCTTCGGGAAGGATGCCTTCTAACGCTTTACGGAGAATGCCTTTCTCCCGGTCCCCAGTCGATTTAATTTCCCATGGTACATTCCATACATATTGGATTAATCTGTGATCACAAAAAGGAACACGAACCTCAAGCCCAGCAGCCATGCTCATTCGATCTTTACGATCAAGTAGTGTTGGCATGAAGCGAGTGATATTTAGGTAGGACATGACT
The DNA here is from genome assembly GCF_014639155.1 of Paenibacillus segetis. Lineage (NCBI taxonomy): Bacteria > Bacillati > Bacillota > Bacilli > Caryophanales > Paenibacillaceae > Paenibacillus > Paenibacillus segetis. The sequence continues at coordinate 68,648 of NZ_BMFT01000003.1, read as the reverse complement.
CGCATCCGTGCAGCTTCAGAGCTCTCTCCCTCCAATTTTGGAACCTCATCTATGGCTTCGCTGTAACGTCTTGCAACATATCTCTCGGGAGAGATCCAATCACGAATCTCCGGAGACAGTAGGCTAGCGCGGAGGTCTGTAGCAATCGACCAGGGAAAGGTTCCAGCTCCAAGTAACTCCTCGCGATGAAACCACGGATAACCACCAAACACTTCGTCTGCTGCTTCACCAGAAATAGCAACGGTGGCTCCCTTCTTAATCTCCCGGCAGAATAATAGTAATGAGGAATCGACATCGACCATGCCTGGTAGGTCACGGGCCAAAGTTGAATCCGGGAGAGAGCTTACCAATTCAGGAGTATCAATTGTAATCCAATGATGTTCTGTTCCTAGCTCTTCGACCATACGCTTGATCCAAGGGGCATCGGCTCCAGGTTGATAACTGTGAGCTTGAAAGTGTTTGTCATTATCAACGTAATCAACAGAATACGTATGCATCTGACCTTGGCCCGTTCGTTTGTAATAATCGACTGCGAGCGCCGTTAATGCGCTGGAATCAAGTCCCCCCGAGAGTAGCGTACATATCGGTACATCGGAGATTAATTGTCTATCCATCGTATCTTGCAGTAGCTTCCGAATGTTGGCGGCAGTTTCATCGACATTGTCGCAGTGAGGCTCTGCCTCGAGTTTCCAGTAGGCATACTTACGAAGACCTGAGCGGCTCCAGATCATGGCATGACCAGGGCGAAGCTCATTCATATTCTGATACACGCCATGCCCAGGTGTGCGAGCTGGACCGATAACAAATATTTCAGCTAATCCTTCAGGGCCAATGACAGGCTCGAACTTAGGATGTTTAAGAATGGATTTAGGCTCCGATCCAAAAATGAATGTGCCTGTAACTTCAGTATAGAATAATGGTTTGACTCCAAGGCGATCACGGGCAAAAAATATATGATCTCTTACGCTGTCCCAGACCGCAAATGCAAAAATCCCGTTTAGACGATATACACAGTCTGGTCCCCATTCGATATAAGCTTGCAGTAATACTTCTGTATCACATTGAGTTCGAAAGTGTCGTCCTCTTTGCCGTAGTTCGTCTCTTAACTCAGGGGCGTTATAAATTTCTCCATTATATACAATGGAGAAAACGGCGTCTTCCTCATAAATGACCATAGGTTGTGCTCCATTCTCGGGGTCCATAACGCTGAGACGCCGATGGCCAAATGCACAAGGGCCAGAAATCCATGTTCCTTGCGCATCGGGTCCTCTATTCTCTAGACATGAAGTCATGGATAGCACCAAGTCCAAGTCTTTAGTCAGATCTCGATTCCATTCGATAAAGCCTGTTATTCCACACATGTTGGTTTCTCCTCTCTAGTTTGTAAATACTACAACCGTTCCCGTTCCCATCCCCGTTCTCATCTGGGCGAAAAGTAATAACAGATTATGCCGAACAAGAGCATAAAATGTCTGTCCACTAAGGAAAACTATGACTTGAAGGCATGAAAAGGAGGGTTGACGGTGGAGAAGAAGGTTTTTTATGTATCTGTTCATGGGCGGTCCGTACTTGACGATCAAGGAGCTAGCTCTTACGAGTGGGAGGTGAATGCAACGCCTGAAGAGGCGAATAATTTACTACACATGTTAAGGCGAATCGGTGAAAAAGAAGAGAGTTCATTCCTCGCATTTACCTATCCTTGGCCAGATACACCTGAAGGAGAAGTCAATGCAGGTTATCAGTCTCATTTAGACGCACTGTATAGTGAGATCTATCGACTGGGTACGGAAGAGACACGTGAAGGGATAAGGCGCTATTTAGAGTTTTTATAAGTGCGGGGTCAACTGCGTTCATGAAAGGGCTACCTATAATTTGTATCCATGAGATAAAGGAGTAACGTCGGTGTACTATATCAAGGAAGCGAAGTTTAGACGAATGGCGGAGTATAATGGAGTACCTTGTGCGGAGATTCAAGTTAGTCCAGGGCGGGTAGATGATCCAGATTTGTTCGTTTACATTGCTCGTGATCATAGTGGTAAGGGATACGAAATCGTGCGGATGATTCGTAGTGACGCAGATTTGGAGATTGATTGGTTTAATAACGACATGCATGATGCATTCGCCGAGGTAAGTGAAGAGAATTTTGGAGATTGCGGTTGGCCAGAACCTGCAGAGCAACGGAAACAGTTCATGGAAAATTTGCTTGCGGGTAAGGATATCATAACGAAGCTGGAGCAATACTTATTGCACTAAGCATTTGATCTATAAATTAATCTTTGAAAATAGTCAGAGATGCGTTATAATAAATAACGCATCCTTTTTTACATGCCTGTGTCTCAGTAGCTCAGCTGGATAGAGCAACGGCCTTCTAAGCCGTCGGTCGGGGGTTCGAATCCCTTCTGGGACGTAATTAAGAAAGAGTCCACATTGTGGACTCTTTTTTACGTTTCTGGGAATGAATATGAAATTAGACATCAAAAAACCCTTTGTCACCAAAGGGTTTAAATAACTGAGTTATGGAGCGGGTGAAGGGAATCGAACCCTCGCCTCAAGCTTGGGAAGCTGGCGTTCTGCCACTGAACTACACCCGCATGATGTAACCTTGTATATTATAGCACATTGGTTTGTAAGTTCAATAGCGATTTTATATGTAGAAGGTGCTACACAATCAGCAGACTAAGCGGAGCACCCTCCTGCATAGAACGGTTCAGACAGTTATTTCGTAGACATTCCATTCATAATTAGACGTATCGTATCGCGTATCTCCTGTTCTTCATCCCATGGTTGGTCAGGCATCAGTATAAAGTGAGTTGCCAGCAGACCGATCATTGAAGAAGCCATGAACCGTAGTAACTCTTGAGAGGGTCTTTCGATGATCTCACCTTTACTCTTGAAATGCTCAACAATTGTACTTAGTCGCTGAAATACTTGTGTTCCAATCTGTTGTTTAAATTCCGCTTGAAGATGGGGCTGAAAAGGGATTTCTTGCAGCATGATTTTAATGATTTTATGGTGCTTGCGAACAAAATTTAATCGGTTCATCATAATTGCGTATAGGAAATCCTCAAATGATGGGTAGTTAGACTCCAATACTTCTTTAAAATTGTTCAATACAAAGGGGGCAATCAATTTACTCATCATTGGTGATACGATGGATAGAAGCAAATCTTTTTTCGTTTTGTAGTGGCGAAATATCGTACCCTCCGCTACACCAGCCCTCTGAGCAATCTCACTTGTGGATGAACCAGCATATCCCTTCTCTGAAAATACCTCGACGGCAGCTTCAATAATTTTGAACTGCTTTTCTGTCATTTTACCATCATCTAATTGAGCTAGTTCGTGAATCCATTGTTCTACCGAATCTTGTTGTGACATGCGGGGGGATCCTCCTCGTTTTACATTAATTTAACAAACTAATGCTTTGTCTATATTTTTCGATGTTTACGTAAGGCGAGAATGTTCAGCACGATGAACAACAGTGAGAAACCAATCAGTGCATAGACATCAATACCTATAGCGTCCCAGCCTTTACCACGGATCATAACATTAGTTAGTGCATGTGCCCCATAGGTGAGTGGCATGATGACCGAGAATTGCCTGAGCCAATCTGGAAGCGTGTCTAGCGGGAATATACCTGACAAGAATAATTGTGGAACAATAATGAGTGGTATGAACTGAATCATTTGCAATTCATTATTGGCATATGCAGAGATTAATGTTCCAAGGGTTAGTGCTGTCATCGATATTAATAATGTTATTAACAGCACAAACAGGAATGATCCTGCCATAAGGATACCAAGAACTTTGATGCTGAACCAGGAAATGAGCACCGCTTGAATTATTGTAAATAGTCCAAAGCCACCCGTATATCCCAATACGATTTCCCATCTTTTCAGTGGGGTTGATAACAGGCGTTCTAATGTTCCGGTTGTTCGTTCACGCAGGAAGGATACACCTGCAATTAAAAAGACGAAGAAGAAGATGAAGAAGCCAATGAGTATCGGGCCTAATTGATCGATGCTAGTCATATTCTCGGAACCATGTAAAAAGGTTATGTCGACTTGGGATGATGTTGTATCAGACTTATCAGACTTGAGCCCCTCTCCCATCTTCTGTATGAGTTGTATTACTGCCTTATTAACAGAAGGTTCACTCCCCTCAAGTTTCACTTGAAGTGTGGCATCAATAGGCTCCACGATGGCATCGATCTCACGCTTATCCAGCGCGTTCTCGGCGGCATCTCGGGTTTCATATGTTAATACGGTTGCCCCAAGCTCCTTAAATCGTTCATTCATCATTTGGGGTGTATTGATAGAACCCAATCTTGGCTCATATTCGGAACCGTTGAACACGATGTTCATTAACGTAAGCACGAATAGTGGGGCGATGAGCATGAGCGCTAAGGTTCGCTTATCGCGTCGAAATTGCCTTAAGATCCGCAGTATAATAGCCCAGATTCTCATGATTGCCCACCTCCGTAGTAGATGAAAGCTTCCTCTAAAGAATTTTTGCTTGCAGATTGAATTAAGGCTTCAGGTGTATCCACTGCCAGCAGTCGACCATCACGAATCATTCCAAGTCGATTGCATTTTTCTGCTTCATCCATCACATGAGTCGTCATCACAATAGTCGTTCCTCTGGAGTTAAGTGACTTTAACTCGGTCCAAATGGATTGCCGTAGGAGGGGATCGATCCCTACTGTAGGTTCATCGAGAATCAGTAACGGAGGTTCATGCAACAGTGAAATAGCTAGAGACAGGCGGCGTTTCATTCCACCGGAGTATTGAGCCACACGTTTATGGAGATGTTCGCTGAGACCAACGATATCCATGACCTCGGTTATGCGTTGTCGTCTTTTGGTCCCCTTAAGTCCATAGATGGCTGCAAAGAACTGAAGATTTTCTAGAGCGCTCAGTTCTGTATATAGAGCATCAGATTGAGCCATGTAGCCGATTTGCTTCATCAAGGATAGTTGGGGCATTAACTTGCCGAAGACATGAACTTGGCCAGATGTGGCTTGATCAATACCACTTAGCAGTTTTACAAGTGTTGTTTTTCCTGATCCTGAAGGACCCAATAGACCAAAGGTTTCACCAGGCTGTACTTCTAGTGTGATATCTTCCAACACGGTTTTTGATCCAAATTTCTTTCCTACCTTTGCAACTGTTAATACAGAATCCGCATTAGGCATGTGATCTCTCCCTTTTATACTCCATAAAATGAGTGAGTACTCACATCAGAGTATATATCACAGGAATTATAAAGTAAATGAATAAATAATGTTCACAAAATGACGATTTCGTAATTTATTTATATGATTTTACAAACTATTACAAATCACAAGAATTGATTTAACAATTGTATACGAGAATCAAGGTATAGCTATTTAAGCGAATTGAAAAGGGTGAATATGATGAAGAAAAGTAAAGTAGTCGGAATGCTTCTTGCTTCCGCGTTGGTAACTTCAGCAGTGGCTGGAACAGCAGGCGCAGCAGCAGCGAATCAAACAAAAGATGTAAAAGCGGTCGCAGCTAATGAAAGTGCTGCTAAGTTGAATGTATCAAGTAAAACCTTGGTGATTGACGGCAACGCGGTGACACTCAGATCAGTTCAAGTTAACAAAGCTACTTTATATTCATTGAGAGATTTATCTGCGAGTCTTGGTGCTAGTCTTAAGAGAAATGGTTCCAGTTTGGTTTTAGAAAATTCAGCGACAGAGCATGTTGTTACTCTGAAAAGTGGCGACAAGAACTATCAAGTTGATGGTAATGCAGCCCAATTTACAGTTGCTCCACAAAATGTTGCGGGTAATAATTTTGTTGAGCTTAACTCGATTGTAACGGCACTTGGTGGCGAGGTTAATTCTGGTGAAGTGAGAAGTATCGCTCGCTTGGAAGGAGAATTTTCAACACCAATCTTTAATGCTAGTGAGAAAGTTATTGTCACTAAAGAAGATGGAGAAGCACTTCAATTAATTAAATTGGATGCTGGTGGACAATATGAAGTGTTCTCATCTAACGAAAGTACGGTTGGAGCAGCTATTTCACCTGATCATGAATATGGTGCATTTGCGAACGATAATGGCGTCTTGAACCTTATTGACCTGAGTACGGGCCTAGTGAAAAAAGTGGGTACGGATAACACGGTTAAGACCGATCTAGTATGGTCGGCTGATAGCAAGAAAATTTACTTTGTTCAAGGCGACAAACAAGAGAAGATTTCATACATAACCCTTGCAACAGGCAAAGTTACAGAAGTGCTCGCAGATAAAGTAGAGAATAAAGCTGGTGTTCAAGTATCTGCAGACGAAAAGAAGATTGTGTATTTCGTCAATGTTACAGGTACGGCTTCTACTGATAAAGCGGGAACGGAAGAATCGCTTGAAATTGATTATTCCAATGCAGGAACACAAGTATATTCATTAGATCTTTCAACTAAGGGAGCCAAACCGGTTCAATTGACGAAAGACCTTGATAATAAAATGTACCTTAGCTTGTTAGCTGATGGTAGAGCTGTATACGTTAGTGCTGATCCAGAAGGTGTGATTGCTAACAATATTCTAAAAGTAATCTCTGCAGATGGAGCTAACGTAACAAACCTACTTGCTGATGTTGATGTTATTTCTAGTGAATTAATGAATGGTAAGTTAATCGTTCTAGCTTCAGTTGCGGACGGTAGTAATAAAGTGTTCCAAGTTGATTCCACAGGTGCAAAAACAGAATTGTACAGCACAACAGAAAATGTTACTGAACTGAGTGTTTCTCCAACTGGAGTTGTAGCATTGATTGCAGACGGTAAAGTTGTATTGGTTCAAGGTAGTAAGACTACGGAACTAACAAAATAATAAAAGGACCCGAAGGGAGTAATAATCAAATGAAATTTTTCAAAAAGTTTTCTCTTGTCACGGTAGCTTCGGCTGTCCTGTTGACTTCTGCTCTTGCAGGCGCTGCTTCAGCAAAAGATGATCTCAAAGGTAAAATTACGATTAACGGTTCTACGGCTTTGCTGCCGATGACACTTCAAGCTGCTAAGGAATTTCAAAAGTTGCACCCGAAAGTGAAAATCGCTGCTTCAGGTAAAGGTTCCGTAACAGGACCACAAGCAGTTAAAAAAGGTATTGCAGAAATTGGTGCATGTGACTGGGATGCAAGTAAAGATGTACCAGGGTTCAAAGCTTTTGACGGTCAAGTAGCGAATAAAGTAGCGGTAATCCCATTCGCTACTATCGTAAATAAGAGTGTGAAAGTAGATAACCTGACAACTGAACAATTGAAGGGCATTTACTCCGGTAAGATTACGAACTGGAAAGACGTTGGAGGAAGTGACGAGGATATCGTTGTCATTACTCGTTCGTTTGGTTCTGGTACACGCGTTAACTACCAAATCAAAGCACTTGATGGTGGGGATATCGTTAAGAAAGAGAAGAACTACAAAGAAGTTGGATCCAGTGGTGATATGAAGACTGCTGTTGCAACAACTCCAAACTCCATTGGTTATATCGACTTGACATACATCACAGGAAGTGACATCAAAGCCGTTAAACATAATGGTGTAGAAGCTACTACGGCTAATGTTATCAATGGTAAATATAAGATTTGGTCTTATGGATATTACATGACTAAAGGGCAACCAACAGGCGCAACTAAGGAATTTATTGAATACGTACAAAGTAAAAAATTCCAAGAAAGCTCCCTGAAAAAATTGAAATTCATCCCGATCGCAGCTATGAAATAATGATAGATTTGTAATCTCATCGTATTCAAGCGACCAGCCCCAAATGACGGGGCTGGTTGCTGTATAGGAGGAACTAGGGTGAACACACCTGTCCAAGAAAGTGCTGCTCCAATGGAGAAATCGTATAGTAAAATGACGTATACCCACTTATCTAAACGGCAATCCCGGGCTAGCTTCATTAATAAGTTGTTTAAAAATTATTTTTTGTTTAGTATTTTGACGCTTTGTTTCGTACTCGGATTAGTTATCTTTTTTATTGGGAAAACAGCGTTCCTCACTTTCAAGGATGTTACGCCTGCCGAGTTCTTCCTATCCTTTGATTGGACTCCAGAAGACGGAAAGTTTGGCGCTGCTTTATTTATTCTTAACACATTGTCGCTAACCGCATTGACTTTAGTCATCGCGGTACCGATCTCTGTCGGTATGGCAGTTCTGATTGCGGAGATCGCTCCAAAATGGATGAAGAACTTGATTCGGCCTATTCTCGATCTGCTGGTTGGAATTCCTTCGATCGTTTACGGATATTTAGGGTTGACCATACTACTTCCACTACTTCGGGAATTAAGTGGTGAGAGCTTGGGAGATGGTCTACTTGCTGCCTCTTTGGTGCTTACAATTATGATCCTGCCAACGATCTGCCGAATTAGTGATGATGCGATTGGGGCGGTTCCCAAAAAGTATAAAGAAGCAGCTTACGCGCTTGGCTCTACCCGTTTGCAAACGATCTTCAGAGTCATTTTACCCTCTGCTGGTCGTGGTATTATTGCGGCTATTATTATGGGAATGACCCGAGCAATAGGTGAGACGATGGCTGTCGTTATGGTCATCGGTAATACACCGCAATTGGCGAAATCCTTATTTACTTCAACCTCTGTACTTACAAGTAATATCGTTATGCAAATCTCAAATGTTGAGTTTGACTCGACTTGGAACTATGCGCTACACATGATGGCTTTCCTCCTCCTAGTTATTTCATTTATTCTCATCTTGTTTATTCGCTTCCTAGGGAGAAAAGGAGGGGCTGAGTCATGAATAGCTTTAGTCCATCGCGTAAAAATAAAAGATCTTTGTTATGGGATCGCCTGGCGACGGTAGGCTTCTATGGTTTGGGAGCTGTCATTATGCTCTTTATCTTCTGGCTTTTGTTCACGATTCTGAGCAGGGGTTTACCGGGAATTTCATTGCAGTTTTTGGTGAAGCTACCTGAAGAGATCGATGCAGGTGGCGGAATTGGCCCCATGTTATTTAATTCGTTCTATGTCTTGATCTTATCGCTTGTGATCTCAATTCCAATCGGGGTTGGTGCCGGGATCTATATGGCGGAATACGCACCGAAGAATAAATTTACAGAGGTACTACGGATTTGCGTAGAATCTCTAGCTTCTGTCCCTTCTATTGTGTTCGGTCTATTAGGACTTGCGATTTTTGCCGAGTATTTTGGCATCGGCCTAACAATCTTGGGCGGAGCAGTAAGTCTTGCGTTCCTGAACTTACCGATGCTAGCACGTGTCACAGAAGAGGCAGTTCGGGCAGTTCCAAATGATTTACGAAATGCGGCATTTGCGCTAGGAACGACGAAATTTCAGAGTATCCGTACCGTAGTAATTCCTGTCGCAATGAATGCCATCGTAACGGGTATTTGTCTGGTAGCAGGACGTGCTTTTGGTGAGTCGGCTGTTATCCTCTTAACGGCTGGTCTTAGTACTTCTGGCCAAATGTGGGACTTCAACCTATTCTCGCCGGGCGAGACGTTAGCTGTTCATTTGTGGTATGTCCAATCAGAGGCGATTGTTGAGGATGCACGCCAAATTGCCGATATGTCAGCAGCGGTGCTTGTATTTATCGTACTCATGATCAACCTGGTATTCCGCGTACCCGTTTGGTTTAATAACCGAAAGTTTAAACGATAAGTAGTTAGAGGATTTCGGGCCTTCCTTGTTCGTCGTTAAGATGAACGGGAAGGTCTATTTTTTGTGGAACTAAAATCTTATGCGTGAATTTTGTATAATGTACATGGTAACTCTAATGAGATTAAATAGGGTATGTGGTAAAATATTACCAATAAATACCTATTTTTCGGTCCGAACTTTCAAAATACGAAAGGAAGTTTTTAACATGCGAGTAGGCATTCCTAAAGAGATCAAAAATAATGAGAATCGTGTAGCGATAACACCAGCTGGAGTTGAAACATTGATCAAGGGTGGAAATCAAGTATTGATTGAGCAAGGGGCAGGATTAGGGAGTGGCTTTTCAGATAATGAATATTTGAACAAAGGAGCAGAACTAGTAACAACTGCCGATGAAGTATGGTCTTCCGCCGAAATGATCATGAAAGTAAAAGAACCTCAGCCAGAGGAATATGGATTTCTTCGTAAAGGATTAATTCTGTTTACTTATCTTCATTTAGCTCCTGAAGCAGAATTAACAGCTGCTTTAGTTAAGAATGAAGTGAGTGCCGTAGCTTACGAAACAGTGCAGTTGGATGATGGATCGCTACCACTACTGACACCGATGAGTGAAATAGCAGGAAGAATGGCAGTTCAAGTGGGGGCACAGTTTCTAGAGAAACCATATGGTGGAAAAGGGATTTTACTTGGTGGGGTTCCGGGTGTTGCACCTGCAGAGGTGGTTATTGTTGGCGGAGGTGTTGTCGGCACGAATGCGGCAAAAATTGCCTTAGGTATGGGTGCGCGTGTGACCTTATTAGATTTGAATGCCGCGCGGCTTCGGTATCTTGATGAAATTTTCGGTGGTCGAGTACGGACGATTATGTCGGACTCCTATCATTTGGAGCAGGAAATTATCAAGGCGGATTTATTAGTTGGGGCAGTGCTCATTCCTGGTGCACGTGCGCCGAAATTAGTTAAGGAATATATGGTTCAGCAGATGTCAGAAGGTTCGGTTATTGTGGACGTAGCGATTGATCAAGGAGGATCTATTGAAACGATTGATCATGTAACAACCCATAGCAATCCGACGTATGTTAAGCACGGGGTTATTCATTATGCCGTAGCCAATATGCCAGGGGCAGTCGCTCGTACTTCAACACTTGCATTGACTAACGTTACGATTCCGTATGCGCTGCAAATAGCGAACAAAGGACTGCAAACAAGTGCAACCGCAAATGCGGCACTCGCCCGTGGAATCAATGTAATGAACGGATTGGTGACAAATGAGGCGGTTGCCCAAAGCTTAGGCTATACACATACTCCAGTTGAACACGCACTACGTGGCTAGGTGTTGGAGAAATTAAGGAACGGTGGAGCTGCAACTGACAGAAGAAAAGATGGTGTCCAGTTGCAGCAGTCCTGTTCTATTTTTTAGAAATGGACAATTCCTATTTCTCCAAAAGTTGCTGGATATCACCTTCTAATGCTTCCGGCTCTGTGCGCGCTGAGAATTGCTTAATGACATGACCATGACGATCAACCAGGAACTTCACGAAATTCCATTCAATATCTCCTGTGTGATAAGGAGCAGGAGTGTTCTCAACAAGATATCTGAACAGAGGATGTGCATTCTCACCTTTAACATCAATTTTTCCGAAGAGCGGGAAGCTTACTTGATAATTTAATTCACAGAAATCTTTTATTTCAGCTTCAGTACCTGGCTCTTGCCCCGCAAATTGATTACATGGGAAACCAAGAACAACGAGACCTTGGTCCTTATAGGTGCTGTAGAGTTGTTGCAGTCCTTTGTAATGTGGAGTTAAGCCACAACCGCTGGCCGTGTTCACGATAAGTAGAGTCTTACCTTTATATTCTTCAAGTGTTGTCATTTCCCCAGTAATTGTTTGAACCTCGAAATCATAAATATTTTCGTTTGATAAACTCATATTTATCCCTCCTAAAAATTTTGATAGTGTACCCTCAAAATGTCTATTATGTTGAGCAAATAACAAAATAGAAGTAAACGCTTACTAAGTAAGTTCTATTGTACTTCATTTGTTTGATGAATCTCAAATTTGAATTATTAGGGGGAAGAATATTACAGTCTACTGTTTGCATATGCTGTAGAAAACTAGATTTAAATTGATTTGACCTCTGTTTAATAACTTCCCACCTATACTTCTAAAAAACAACCAAGATTCAGGCAACGTATGAATCTGAACTCCTTTTTTTACACTCACACTTCATTGTGACACAGTACCAAAGTGAATATGCACATGTGTCCTTTCAATGAGAACTCTTTCACAAATTATGTCGAATTTTCCATCTAATAAAAAATGACAACATAAACTTCAATCAATTACAGTGGCAGATCCAATAAACACACATGTCGTTTATTTGCGGACATGATATTTCATGAAAAGAGGATACGGCTATGGTTGAACCTATTTTGCGAATCGAGAATTTGTGTACACATTTCTTTACAGATCGTGGAGAAATCCCAGCGGTTGATGGTGTGAATTTATATGTTAATCCTGGAGAGGTGTTAGGTATCGTTGGAGAGTCTGGTTGTGGTAAAAGTGTTACCTCTTTATCCGTTTTGAAACTTATCCCAGACCCACCAGGCAAAATCGTTAGGGGATCTATTTATTTCAAAGGATGTGATGTCGTCCCCCTAAAGGAGCACGAGATGAGGCGAATACGTGGGGATGCGATAGCCATGATTTTTCAGGAGCCAATGACCTCGCTAAATCCACTATTTACAGTAGGACAACAAATTGGGGAGACGGTTCGGCTTCATCGTGGGCTGAGCAAGAAAGATACAAAACTCCATACGATTGAAATGTTAGCAAAGGTAGGTATCGCCAGACCAGAAGCGATTATCAATGAATATCCCCATCAATTATCGGGAGGGATGCGGCAACGGGTCATGATAGCGATGGCTATCTCGTGTAATCCGGAGCTACTCATTGCGGATGAACCAACGACTGCGTTGGACGTCACCATACAGGCACAAATCCTAGATTTGATCCGGAAATTAAATGAAGAGAATGGTACTGCGGTGATGTTGATTACACATGATCTAGGAGTTGTTGCAGAGATGTGTGATAGGGTAGCGGTCATGTACGCCGGTAAAGTAGTAGAAGAAGGTTCAGTCCACGATATATTTAAAAATCCACTTCATCCTTATACGCAAGGATTAATTCAATCGGTCCCACGCATGAGCGAAACAAGAGACAGACTGTATTCTATTCCTGGTAACGTTCCTGTTTTGAATACAACCATGATCGGGTGTCGGTTTTCTGAGCGCTGTCCTAGCAGGATGCCTGTGTGTATAGAGCGACTTCCAGAGCTTAAAGAATACGCCTCAGAACATAGTTGTCGATGTTGGATACACGAAACCTTACAGGAGGATATCGTATGAGTGAACCCTTACTTCAAGTCGAGCATTTGCAGAAATATTATCCCATTTCCAAAGGATTTTTTAGTAAGTCTCAACAGTTTGTAAAAGCGGTCGATGATATTTCCTTTTCAGTTCTTAAAGGAGAGACGTTTGGGTTGGTAGGAGAGAGTGGTTGTGGTAAGTCAACAACGGGTCGTTCGTTACTTCGCCTTATAGAGCCTAGCTCCGGTCGAGTTGTATTTGATGGAGAAGATATTACCGCTTTATCTACAGAACAACTTCGCCAGAAACGTAGAGATATGCAAATTGTATTTCAAGATCCTTTCTCATCACTTGATCCAAGACATACCGTACAACGAATTTTGGAAGAACCGCTAATTGTGCATCGGATTGGCAATGCTGAGGAGCGGAAGAAGCACATACATCGTTTAATTGAAGTAGTTGGATTAACTAAAGTCCATCTTCAGCGCTACCCGCATCAATTTTCAGGAGGACAACGTCAGCGAATTGGCATTGCTAGAGCTTTGTCTATGCAACCGAAGCTGATTGTCGCTGATGAACCAGTCTCTGCACTAGACGTGTCGATTCAATCACAAGTGATTAATTTGATGCAGGATCTGCAGAGTGAATTCAGTCTAACCTATATTTTCATAGCTCATGATCTCAGTGTCGTCAAACATATTTGCGATAGAGTGGCTGTCATGTATTTAGGGCGAATCGTGGAGATAGCTGACAAGGAGAAGCTGTATGCTTCTCCGCAGCACCCCTATACTAAAGCGCTACTTTCCTCCGTGCCAGAGCCGGATCCTGACTTTAGACCGGAACGGATCATTTTACAAGGAGAAGTACCAAGTCCAGCTAATGCACCAGCGGGTTGTGCATTTCATACACGGTGCCTAGAGGCAATGGATATGTGCAAGATGAATCGTCCTCAATTAATAGAGACCGAATTAGGACACCAAACGGCCTGTCATTTATTTGGCGAGTGATCTGGAAATAACCTTTGGTTTAAAGCTGACCTAGGTACAGCTTCAAATAAATCTAATAAAAGGGAGTGAGCAATCAATATGAAGAGATGGAGAAGTCTTGTATTCATCTTGATCTTAGGAGCAGCGTTTGCCCTTAGCGGATGTGGTAACAAGGACAATGGCAAGAATGAAGCAGGCACCAATAAGGGTAGCACTGCTACAAAGTCGTCACAAGATACTTTAATTCTTGGTCGTGGGGGCGATTCGGCATCACTAGATGCTTCAATCGTAACCGATGGCGAGTCGTTGAAAATCGCACATCAAGTATTCGATTCTTTGCTTGAATATAAGGAGGGGACGACGGAGGTTCAAGGTTCTTTGGCAGAAAGTTGGAATGTATCTGATGATGGACTGAAGTACACTTTTAAACTTCGTCAAGGTGTCAAATTCCACGACGGTACGGAGTTTAATGCAGACGCGGTGGTTTTTAACTTTAATCGCTGGAATGATCCAAAAAGCCCATATAAATTCGAAGGTGACTCATTTGATTATTATGATTCTATGTTTGGCCCGGATGGAAAGCGAGTCATCAAAGAAGTCAAAGCAATCGACGCATCTACGGTTGAATTTACACTTAATCAACCGCAAGCCCCGTTCTTACAAAACCTAGCCATGACTTCGTTCGGGATTGGCAGTCCGAAGGCTATTGAGGATAAGAAAGAGAACTTTAAGAATGAACCTGTAGGTACAGGACCATTTGTATTCAAAGAATGGAAGCGTAATGATTCTATCACACTAGAGAAAAATTCGAGCTATTGGAAGGCAGGACTTCCTAAGCTAAACAAAGTGATTGTTCGCTCTATACCGGACAATTCGGCACGTTTCAATGCTCTGCAAAATGGAGAAATCGATCTGATGGAAGACTTGAGTCCAGATGATCTAGCTTCATTGAAAAGCAATACTGCTTTACAGTTAATCGAACGTCCATCGAATAATGTGGGATATCTTGGTTTTAACTTGAAGAAGAAACCATTTGACGATGTCAAAGTAAGACAGGCATTGAGTCATGCTGTGAACAAGCAAGCTATTATTGATGCCTTTTTCGCAGGTCAGGCAGTGTCGGCGGTCAATCCGCTGCCACCATCACTTTGGGGATATAACGACAGTATAAAGGACTATGACTACGACTTAGATAAAGCGAAACAATTACTAGCAGATGCTGGGTACCCGAATGGGCTACCAGGAGTAATAACGTTCTATGCGATGCCGGTATCTCGCCCTTATATGCCAGACGGGAAGAAAGTAGCTGAAGTTATCCAAGCGGATTTCGAGAAAATAGGAGTTAAGACCAAGATCGAATCCCCAGAATGGGCTACTTATCTGGATGATGCTCAAGCAGGTGAGAAAGACGATATATTCATGTTGGGATGGACCGGAGATAACGGTGACCCAGACAACTTCTTGTATACGCTACTAGATAAGGATGCTATTCCTTCTAATAACTATAGTTATTACGCCAATGATAAGCTTCACGAACTTTTGACTGGGGCGCAACAAGAGACGGATCAGGGCAAGCGAGCTGATTTGTATAAACAAGCGCAAGTGATCATTAAGGAAGATGCACCTTGGATACCATTAGTCCATACCACACCTCTTCTCGCGGCAAAGGCTAATTTGAAAGGTTATGTTCCAGCTCCAACAGGTACCGAGTACTACAGTAATATTTATTTTGAATAACAGGTGACACATTACGTCTGTGGCAGGTGAACCTTCTTGAAGTCTTATATATTAAAACGATTATTGATCATGGTTCCTGTTCTGATTGGAATGACGATTATTGTGTTCTCCATTATACATGCCATCCCAGGAGACCCTGCAGAGACGATTCTTGGACAAAAAGCGACGGCGCAGTCTAAGGAGGCTCTACGTGAACAACTCGGCTTGAATAACCCGTGGTATCAGCAATATTTCTCCTATATGGGTGATCTAATCAAAGGAGATCTTGGGCAGTCTATCCGTACAAAGATTCCGATTACCAAAGAGATCACGCCCTATATGGCAGCAACAGCTGAATTAACTATAGCCGCAATGTTGTTTGCAATTTTCTTTGGAGTTAATGCTGGGATTATAAGTGCTTGGAAGCAAAATTCTTGGTTCGATTACATCTCAATGCTAGTTGCACTTATTGGGGTATCGATGCCGATTTTCTGGCTCGGACTGATGGAGCAATGGATATTTGCATTAAAATTACATTGGCTCCCCTCCATTGGACGGATGGATCAAAGAAACCCAGTGGAATCCATTACTAATTTGTATGTACTCGACACGATCATCTCTGGACAATGGAATCAGTTGTGGACGGTAATCAAACATTTGATTTTACCCAGCGTTGCGCTTGGGACAATTCCGATGGCGGTCATTGCCCGAATGACTCGTTCTAGCATGCTGGAGGTTATGGGTTCTGATTTTGTCAGAACGGCCAAAGCCAAAGGTTTATCTCAGTTTATTGTTGTTTATAAACATGCACTGAAAAATGCATCTATCCCGGTGCTGACTGTAATAGGCCTCCAGACAGGCGCTTTGCTAGGTGGGGCAGTACTCACTGAAACGATCTTCGCTTGGCCAGGCGTAGGGCGATATATTTATGAAGCGATCAGTTCACGTGATTATCCGGTCATTCAATCCGGGATTCTGATTATTGCCTTTATTTTTGTCATGATCAATCTAATAGTGGATTTGTTGTATGCTGCGGTTGATCCGCGCATTCGCTATCGGTAAGGAGGGAAACCATGGCTCAATTAATGACAAATATTAATAACGGTAACCCTCTTATAACGGAGGAGAAAGTTTCTGGACCTTGGCGTGATGCGTGGAAGGCTTACCGCAAGAATAAAATTGCGATGATTGGACTTATAATGATTGTCCTGTTTATTGTTATCGCCATCTTGGCCCCTTTGATCGCACCTTATGACTACAAGGCTCAGGAGTTGAGTAGTCGCTTGAAACCACCATCTTGGGCGCATTTATTTGGAACAGATGACCTTGGACGCGATTTGCTTTCAAGGGTATTGTATGGGGCAAGAATCTCACTATGGGTAGGAGCATTTTCGGTTTTGGGCTCTATCATTATGGGGACATTACTCGGGATATTAGCGGGATATTACGGAAGATGGATCGATATGATCATCTCTCGTGTATTTGATATCTTACTTGCTTTTCCGAGTATATTATTAGCCATTGCGATTGTAGCTATATTGGGACCTTCTCTGCAAAATGCACTTTATGCTATCGCGATTATTAATATCCCGACGTATGGTCGGTTAGTGAGGGCTAGAGTGCTTAGTCTCAAGTCTGAGGAGTTTATTACCGCAGCGCGGGCGATTGGTATGAAAAACAGCGGGATCCTGATCCGTCATATCCTGCCCAATAGCTTAACGCCGATTATCGTTCAAGGTACGTTAGGTATTGCCACAGCGATCATTGAAGCGGCTGCACTTGGTTTCCTTGGACTGGGTGCCCAGCCACCTGCGCCAGAGTGGGGAAAAATGCTCTCGGACTCCCGTCAATTCATCCAAACTGCGCCGTGGACTGTTATTTTCCCAGGGGTATCGATCATGTTAACCGTACTAGCTTTTAACCTTATGGGTGATGGTCTACGTGATGCTATGGATCCACGAATGAAAAGTTAATTAGTTGTAATTGAATACCAAAAGAGCTATCCTCACAGCAAATATTCCTTTGCTGAAGGGGTGGCTTTTTTGTTTGTAGTAATTTTTCCAGTTTTAATACGTGTGATGGATTAGATATTGCTTGGATAGATTTTGGTTCAAAATGTAAAAGAAGGAGGTGTAAGTTATGAGCCAAATGGAAGAATATAAAAAGGATTTACTATCCTTAGTTGAGTGGGAGCCCTATTTAATGCTTCATTCGGGTCTACCGGGCCCCCGTGCGAACCTAACCTTGCTCTACACCGTGGTTAAAATGGGCAATAAGGAGCATTTTCAAAGGTTCTTGAATTTTCAACAAGGGAACATGAGTGGAGATTCACCAAATGACTTTATTGTGATGTGTGGAGTTGTCGGTTTAGGTAAGTTGTTAGCCCAGGGTCAAGCAGAGGTTCTGGTTCATTTGAAACAGTATGCTGCAGACTCTCGTTGGAGAATCAGAGAGAGTGTTGCGATGGCATTACAAATTTATGGTGAGCATCATATGGATCAGCTTCTATCTGAGATGATGTTGTGGAGCAGTGATGGGTTGCTTGTACAAAGAGCAGTGGCAGCGGCACTGTGTGAGCCAAAGCTGTTGAAAGATAAGGGGCACGCGGAGCAATTATTTGTTATATTAAATCGACTGACCTCATCTTTATTAGTAGAGGAGAATAGAAATCAAGAGGGTTCTCTAGTTTTGAAAAAGGCACTTGGTTACTGTTGGTCGGTAGCTATAGCTGCATACCCTACAGAAGGAAAAGTTGAATTTGAGCAGTGGATAAATTATGACAACAAGGATATTCGCTGGATGTTAAAGGAAAATCTATCTAAGAACAGATTACATAAGCTAGATATGGAATGGGTGGAGTGGTGTAAGGATAAGATGGCGTAAAATGACGAGTCTCCTATGTTTATTTCAAAAGATGAATTTAGCTGTATAAAATACAACTAACGTACCATCGGGTAACCGCGTACGCTGGGGTACTCAGGTACTCATCCCCTGGAACGTCAAACGTCCCAGTCGGGGTACTCTCCCTTCGGTCGAGACTGCGATGTAACTGCTAACGAGGTTCATGCTCCGACGAACCCCGAATTGGGGTTCTCATCCCCTGGAACGTCAAAAAGAGCCCACAAAGTGGACTCTTTTTTATTACGTCCCAGGAGGGATTCGAACCCCCGACCGACGGCTTAGAAGGCCGTTGCTCTATCCAGCTGAGCTACTGAGACATATGCAGAAATAAAAAATTCAAGCAAAAAATACTTTATCATATCTATCTGGAATAAGCAAGGGTAAATTTTCTTTTTGCATTGGTTGCTTATGTAATGGAAGCTCCTGGATGGGCGAATATGTTGGAGTAGGCGTGAATTTTCATCTGGGTAGGTGTCTATGCTATAATCTACAATTGAAATTACAGTCGAAAAAAGGGAGGTGTCCTTATCAGCAGCATTCAATCGGAAGACAAAGATAATGTCGTCTTGTTTCCCAAAACACTGGATTATTACCAGATTGAGCTTACACGGATGTTGGAAACGGAAAGATACGGAGAGGCCATTGAATTGCTCCAATTCTTATTGCATTGCCAGGGCCAGGACCCTAAGCACTACGAAGAATGGCAGGCATTACTGGAATGGCTGATGAGCGCTTTCCCAAAGTCTCTGCATACAGATGAACAAGAGCTTGCGGAAGAAGAGGAAGGCGAGGAACAGTTAGCTAGAAGACATGTGGAGGCTAAAATTGCCGAGGATAAAAACTATCCTAAAAAGTTGCTGCAGGCAGTCATGGAGAGGCCCATGTCAGAGAAAAGCTTTCTAGCGCTGGAGCAACTTGCCTTTGTGGATTTGTCGGAAATTGATGATGCCCTTCATATATGGTTGAATCGTAGTGATTTGCACCCACTGTTACAGTATCGCGTCCTACAAATATTGAACCGTAGAGGTTCCCAGGGTTTGATTAAATTTCAGCGCGGAGGCGAAGAAGTTGAAATCGAACTGGACCAGGTGCCATTGAAGCCCACAGATTTTCCATCACAGATACAAGATGTATTGGAGAGGATTGAGCAACATACAGGAATTCATAATCCGACTTTATTTTATTTTGCTCAAGAGTTATGGTACCAATTTATAATGGGTGTGTACGGTACGATGAATTATCGTTCGATGCTTAGTGAGGAAGATTCCATATTGGATGTATGGGCCGCAGCTCTGCATACGATTGTTGCGGAAACTCTTCAGGATGATCAGAGTGATGAGGAAATACGCAATTTGTACGGGATTACGGACAGTTTGCGACTACGGTACGAACAGGCTTACCGCTCCATGAAACAATTTATTTCGATTGGGATCAAGTCCTGATTTTGAGAAGAATCACTTAATCTGGTAGTTCTAGTGCTTGCTCTTGTAAAATGATGTATTGTTGATTATAATATAATGGTTATTCTGATCGTGTTATAAGGACAGCTATACTGAAACCTTGATAGCTGCTTTATCGCGATTCGGTTTCAGTATTTCAGTATAGTGAAATTTGGAGGGGAAGGCATAAAATGAAAGCAACTTGGGAAAAAATAGAAAAGAACCTTGGCGTTCTTGAGGTCGAAGTGGAAGCGGAACGCGTTTCCGTTGCACTGGATAAAGCGTTTCAAAAAGTAGCAAAGAAAGCAAACGTACCTGGATTCCGTAAAGGTAAAGTACCACGGCCAATTTTTGAAGCTCGCTACGGCGTTGAAAGCTTGTATCAAGATGCGATCGATATTTTGCTTCCTGAAGTTTATTCTGAAGCTATTGATCAAACGGAAATCTTTCCAGTTGATCGTCCAGAAGTAGACGTTGAACAGTTTGCTAAAGGCGAAACTTTCAAGTTCAAAGCAAAAGTAACTGTAAAACCTGAAGTTACACTTGGCGACTACAAAGGTATCGAAGTACCAGCACAAGCTGTAGAAGTTACCGAAGAAGAATTGAGCCAAGAGCTTGAGCGCTTGCAACAACGTCATGCTGAACTCGTTGTTATCGACGAAGAAGCATCCCAAAATGGCGATACTGTAGTAATCGACTTTGATGGTTCTGTTGACGGTGTTCCTTTTGAAGGCGGCAAAGCAGAACGTTATTCGTTGGAACTAGGAAGTAACACATTTATTCCTGGGTTCGAAGAGCAAGTAGTTGGTATGGCAACCGGAGATTTCAAGGATGTTACTGTAACTTTCCCTGAAACTTACCATGCAGAAGAACTGGCTAACAAAGAAGCTGTCTTCGCTGTTAAAGTTCATGAAATCAAACGCAAACAACTTCCTGCACTTGATGATGAGTTTGCTAAAGATGTTAGTGAATTTGATACACTTGAAGAATATAAAGAAGATTTGAAGAAACAATTGTTGTCCCGTAAAGAGAAAGAAAGCATCTCTGTTCGCGAAGGACTTATTGTTGACAAAGTAGGCGAAAACGCTGAAGTAGAAATTCCAGAAGCAATGGTACAAAGCGAAGTTCAAAACATGGTGCGTGATTTCGACAACCGTCTTCACTCCCAAGGAATGAACCTTGAAATGTTCCTTAACTTCTCGGGTCAAACGATTGAAGATCTTCAAGGTCAAATGCAAGGCGATGCTCAAAAACGTGTTCGTAACAACCTCGTATTAGAGCAAATTGCTAAAGCTGAAGGTATCGAAGCTACTCAAGAAGAAATCAACAAAGAAGTAGCTGACATGGCAGAAGCGTACAAACGCACTCCAGAAGATATCCTTAACATTCTAGCTGCTAATGGTTCATTGAACAGCTTGAATGAAGATGTAACATTGCGTAAGACGATTCAGTTCTTGCTCGAAAACAGCAAGGAAGTTCCAGCAGAAAAAGTAGAAGCTACTGAAGCTGTTGAGTCTGCTGAATAATCGTCACAAACATCAAGTATAGCGTTAAGGCACGTATATATAATGCGTGCCTTAATTTATCTCTTTTTTTGGATACATATATTTCCATATGTACCTCGGACAGGCCAAAGGGTATATATTATGTTCCGGGCGTCATAAACTGTATCATGTGAAAAATGACATGAGTCTTTGAACATGATAGAATACTTTTGTAAGCGCAGAATTTGAATAGGAAAAGAGGTTGGTCACATGAGTCTGGTGCCTATGGTTGTGGAACAAACAAATAGGGGAGAACGGTCTTACGATATATATTCGAGACTGCTCAAAGATCGCATCATCTTTCTTAGCAGCGCGATTGACGATGAAGTTGCCAATCTCGTAATTGCTCAACTGTTGTTTTTGGCAGCAGAAGATCCTGAGAAGGATATCCACTTGTATATCAATTCACCTGGTGGTTCAGTTACTGCTGGAATGGGTATATATGATACTATGCAGTATATCAAACCTGATGTTTCTACGATTTGTATGGGGATGGCTGCAAGTATGGGTTCGCTTCTGCTTACGGCAGGTGCGCCAGGTAAGCGGTTTGCACTACCAAACAGTGAGGTGATGATTCACCAACCACTCGGAGGTATAAGTGGTCAGGCATCGGATATCAAAATCCATGCAGATTGGATCATCAAAACGAGACAAAAGCTGAACCAGATATATGTGGATCGTACGGGTCAACCCCTTGATAAGATTCAGCGCGATACAGACCGCGACTTCTTCATGAGCGCGGAAGAGGCTAAAGACTACGGGATCATCGACCAAGTCATCATTAAGCCCATCAAATCATAAAGGGGTGTATACATGTTTAAATTTAACGATGAAAAAGGACAATTGAAATGTTCCTTTTGCGGTAAATCGCAAGAGCAAGTGCGCAAGCTTGTAGCCGGACCTGGCGTTTATATATGTGATGAATGTATTGAATTGTGCACGGAGATCGTGGAAGAAGAACTCGGACACGAAGAAGAGCTCGATCTCAAAGAGATTCCAAAACCGAAAGAAATTCGTGACATTCTTGATCAATATGTTATTGGGCAAGATCAGGCGAAGAAGTCTCTTTCTGTAGCGGTTTATAATCACTATAAGCGTGTAAATACAGGAAGCAAAATTGAAGACGTTGAATTGCAAAAGAGTAACATTTTGTTGCTTGGTCCAACGGGTTCAGGTAAAACGCTATTAGCTCAAACCATGGCTAAAATTTTGAACGTACCGTTTGCAATTGCAGATGCTACTTCGCTCACTGAAGCTGGTTATGTCGGTGAAGATGTAGAGAACATTCTACTGAAGCTGATTCAAGCAGCTGATTATGATGTGGAAAAAGCAGAGCGCGGAATCATTTATATCGATGAAATTGATAAAGTGGCCCGTAAGTCTGAGAATCCATCGATTACCCGTGATGTATCTGGTGAAGGTGTACAACAAGCTCTTCTCAAGATTCTAGAGGGCACTGTGGCATCCGTACCACCTCAAGGTGGTCGTAAACATCCACATCAAGAATTTATCCAAATCGATACGACGAATATTTTGTTTATTTGCGGTGGAGCATTTGATGGCTTAGAGCAAATGATCAAACGTCGGGTTGGTAAGAAAGTGATTGGCTTCAATGCGATGAGTGATGGACAAAAGGATCTGAAACCAGGCGAACACCTGTCGATGGTTCTTCCAGAAGATCTACTCAAATTTGGACTAATCCCTGAGTTTGTAGGCCGCTTGCCGGTCATTTCGACGCTAGAGCCACTAGATGAACTTACACTTGTACGGATTCTGTCTGAACCAAAGAATGCTTTGGTGAAGCAATATCAGAAATTGCTTGAACTGGACAATGTAACCTTGGAATTTGAGCCTAAGGCTCTTGAGGCGATTGCCCGTGAAGCGATTAAACGGAATACGGGTGCTCGTGGTCTTCGTGCGATCATTGAAGGCATAATGCTTGATGTGATGTATGAGGTACCTTCTCGGGAGGATATTACCGACTGCGTTATAACGGAGAAAGTCGTTATAGAGAAGACGGCTCCTGAACTGGAAACAAAGAAGAATAAGAAGCAAGAAGAGAGCGCGTAGAGCTGCCTGCACTTTACGTGACAAAATAGATGTTGAATTCTCCACCTTGGCAGGACTTAAGCCCTTGATTGGCTTTACTTGCAGGGGTGGAGCTTTGACGTTATGGGGGAGGTCTGAAATGACATTCTTGAGACAAGATACACGTCCTGTTAAAGTTGGTAATTTGACAATTGGCGGAAGCAATGAAGTGATCATTCAGAGTATGTGTACTACCAAAACGGCTGACGTGAAAGCGACAGTCGCTGAAATCCTTCGATTGGAAGAAGCGGGCTGCCAGTTGGTTCGTGTGACGGTCAACAACGAAGAAGCGGCTGCAGCGATCAAAGACATCAAGAAACAAATTCATATACCACTCGTAGCAGATATTCATTTTAATCATAAGCTTGCCTTGTTGGCCATTGAGAACGGCATTGATAAAGTTCGAATTAATCCAGGTAACATCGGCCGCCGCGAGAAAGTTGAAGCTGTAGTTAACGCATGTAAGGAAAAGGGAATCCCGATTCGTATTGGTGTTAATGCAGGTTCGCTTGAGAATCATCTGCTTGAGAAATATGGATATCCAACCCCAGAGGCGATGGTAGAGAGCGCATTATTCCATATCGGTATCCTAGAAGAGCTAGATTTCCATGATATTATTGTTTCATTGAAAGCATCTGATGTACCAATGGCAATTGAGGCTTATTCCCAGGCGGCTAAAGTTATTCCTTATCCGTTACATTTGGGGATCACAGAGGCTGGAACTTTATTCTCTGGTACAGTGAAGAGTGCTGCTGGGATTGGTGCTCTTTTATCCATGGGAATCGGATCAACGCTACGCATATCTCTCAGTGCTGACCCTGTGGAAGAAGTAAAAGTTGCTCGTGAGTTGCTTAAGACATTCGGGTTAATTACGAATGCTGCAACGCTTGTATCTTGTCCGACTTGTGGACGATTGGATATTGATCTCTTCTCCATCGCAAATGAAGTGGAGGCATACATTGCCAATCTGAAGGTACCAATCAAAGTTTCGGTGCTTGGATGTGCGGTGAATGGACCAGGCGAGGCACGTGAAGCTGATATTGGTATTGCTGGTGCTCGCGGTGAAGGTCTATTGTTCCGTTACGGAGAAATGATTCGTAAAGTGCCGGAAGATGAGCTGTTGTCTGAATTGAAGAAAGAGATCGATCATATCGTCGAGGTATTTGAAGCAACAGGAGAAATTCCCGGGCGAAGTGAACATCGAGCTGCAACACAAAGATAAAATAGATTAGGGCCACAAGCCGCACATAACGTGCAGTTTGTGGCTTTTTTTATTCTTATTTGGAAATAAAAAGAGGGAACTTTATAAAATGCGTTTTATGATGGAGTGAAACGGCAATACTACCAAGTATCAGTCGAAGTGTGGGAGGCTCAATATGATGGACATAAATGTAATCCTTATCTCCGTGCAAATGTTTTTTGCTGTGGTGATCGGCCTCTATTTCTGGAATCAGCTTCGTAGCCAGAAAGGGAACCGCACGGCGGTAGACCGAGAGTCACGCAAGGAAATGGAGAAGCTGCGCAAACTACGTGCAGTATCTTTAACCAAACCGTTGTCGGAAAGAACAAGACCATCTACATTAAATGATATTGTAGGCCAGAAAGACGGACTTCGGGCATTGAAGGCGGCACTGTGTAGCGCTAATCCTCAGCATGTCATTATTTATGGACCGCCGGGTGTAGGTAAGACCGCGGCTGCGAGAGTTGTTATGGAAGAAGCTAAGAAAAATCCGAGCTCTCCATTTAAGAACGATGCTAAGTTTATGGAGATTGATGCAACGATCGCCAGGTTCGATGAACGTGGAATCGCTGACCCGTTAATTGGATCAGTTCACGATCCCATATATCAAGGTGCGGGAGCTATGGGGGTTGCAGGTATTCCTCAACCGAAGCCAGGAGCTGTTACAAAGGCGCATGGTGGCATTTTGTTTATCGATGAGATCGGTGAACTTCATAGCATTCAAATGAACAAACTACTGAAGGTGCTAGAGGACCGCAAGGTATATTTGGAGAGTGCTTATTATAGCTCTGAGGATACTGGAACCCCGGCATATATTCATGATATTTTTCAGAATGGATTGCCAGCAGACTTTCGTCTTGTGGGTGCAACAACGCGCTCGTCGCAAGATATTCCACCTGCGTTACGATCTCGTTGTATGGAGGTTTACTTTAGACCCCTACTCCCTGAAGAAATTGCACAAATTGCAGAAGACGCTGTAAAGAGAATCGGCTTTCAGCCTTGTCCTGAGGCTATAGATGTCATTAAGAAGTTTGCAACAAATGGTCGCGAGGCCGTGAATATGGTGCAACTTGCCGCGGGATTAGCATTAACCGAGAAACGGGACCATTTATTAGCCTGTGATTTGGAATGGGTTGCGACTAGCAGCCAGCTAACGCCGAGGCCCGATCGAAAAGTACCTGAACAATCAGAAATTGGCGTAGTTAATGGTCTTGCAGTATATGGGCCGAATATGGGTACTTTACTTGAGATAGAGGCTACAGCTGTTCAGGTTGAGAAAGGTAAAGGGACCTATAATATTACCGGAGTTGTAGATGAAGAAGAAATCGGTGGAGGAAATAGGACACTTCGCAGAAAAAGTATGGCAAAAGGGTCAGTGGAGAATGTGTTGACGGTATTAAAGCGGATTGGGCTCGATATATCCGGGTACGATCTTCATATTAACTTTCCTGGTGGAACACCGATTGATGGACCTTCAGCAGGTCTTGCTATTGCCACTGCGATTGCTTCAGCAATGAAGAAGGTTCCAGTCGATTGTCGTATCGCGATGACAGGGGAAGTGGGTATTCACGGAAAAGTGAAGCCTGTTGGCGGAGTTGTAGCCAAAGTGGAAGCAGCCTTTCAGGCAGGGGCGAACACGGTGCTCATTCCAAAGGATAACTGGCAGAGCTTGTTCGAGGGTCTAGAAGGTTTGAAAGTCATTCCGGTTGAAACGGTTACTGAAGTATTCCGGCATGTATTTGGTCCAGAAGCGGCGAAGGATTTTGGTTTGTCGGTCGTGGCGGACTTGTTTGCTCCAGCACCTGCACCATTTCTCCATGCGGAATCGCCGCCTCCAAGTGGGAGTTTGTAGTTTCTTGATTGAATAGCATGAATACGATGTTGCTTACATCTTCGGGCGGCTGCATTTTGCAGCCGCTCTTCGTTGGTGTTTTAATGTAACATTTGCTAAAATAGGAATGATCTTTAACGAGAACGTTTGGGGGTGCAAAAACGATGGGAACACATAAATCCAAAGGCCGTCGTTTTCCATTGCTGCCTTTACGCGGCCTTCTCGTCTACCCGAGCATGGTTTTGCATTTAGATGTAGGGCGGGAGAAATCCGTGAAGGCACTGGAAAAGGCGATGGTTGATGACAATTTAATTCTCCTATGTTCTCAATCTGAAGTGAACATTGAAGAGCCAACGCAGGACGATATCTTCCGAATAGGGACAGTTGCAAAAGTACGTCAGATGCTGAAGCTGCCCAACGGTACGATTAGGGTACTGGTAGAAGGTATGGAGCGTGCTGAGATATTAGAGTATTTGGAGAATGAAGAATATTATGAGGTGTTTGCTCAGGAACGGCCAGAGGAAGAATCCGACGATCCTGAAGTGGATGCACTAATGCGCACTGTTCTTTCACAATTTGAATATTATATCAATTTGTCCAAGAAGGTAACTCCTGAGACGCTGGCGGCCGTGTCAGATATTGAAGAAGCGGGACGTCTTGCTGATGTGATTACGAGTCATCTATCGCTCAAAATCAAGGATAAACAGGAAATATTGGAGACGATTGATGTCAGAAAGCGGTTAGAGAAACTGCTGGATATTTTGAATAACGAGCGCGAAGTGTTGGAGCTTGAACGCAAAATCAGTCAACGCGTCAAGAAACAAATGGAGAAGACCCAGAAGGAATATTATTTGCGTGAGCAAATGAAGGCGATTCAGAAAGAGCTGGGCGAGAAGGAAGGTCGGGCGAGCGAAGTCGAAGAGCTTCGAGCGCAGCTTGAAGAGAAAGGCTTTCCTGACAAAGTGCGTGAGAAAGTTGAGAAGGAAATTGATCGACTGGAAAAAATGCCGACAAGTTCTGCTGAAGGTGGCGTTATCCGCAATTATGTCGATTGGTTGCTCAGCTTGCCTTGGAGTAATAAAACAGAAGATGACCTTGATCTCGCTAAAGCCGAACAGGTGTTGAACGAGGATCATTATGGTCTTGATGAACCTAAGGAACGGGTGCTTGAATACTTAGCCGTCCAGAAGCTGGTCAAGAAATTAAAAGGACCTATCCTCTGTCTTGTTGGACCACCAGGGGTTGGTAAAACTTCTCTTGCTCGGTCCATCGCCCGTTCGTTGAATCGGGAATTTGTCCGTATCTCTCTCGGTGGTGTACGAGATGAGGCGGAAATCCGTGGTCATCGCCGCACCTATGTTGGAGCAATGCCAGGACGTATTATCCAAGGGATGAAGAGTGCGGGTACATTGAACCCTGTCGTTTTATTGGATGAGATCGACAAGATGGCTTCTGATTTCCGTGGGGATCCATCTTCGGCACTACTTGAAGTGCTTGATCCCGAGCAGAATAATACGTTTAGCGATCATTTCATCGAAGTACCGTTTGATTTATCGAACGTTATGTTTGTTACGACTGCTAATGCGGTTCACAACATTCCTCGTCCCTTGCTGGATCGGATGGAAATGTTATATATTCCTGGCTATACGGAACTTGAGAAGCTACAGATTGCTAACCGTTACCTGCTACCTAAGCAGAAAAAGGAGCATGGTCTAGAACCGGAGCAACTTGAAATAGGTGAGGATGCACTATTACGGACGATTCGGGAGTATACTCGTGAATCAGGCGTCCGTAATCTAGAGCAACAGATCGCTGCATTATGCCGTAAAGCTGCAAGAAGCATTGTGTCTGAAAGTAAGGAGCAGATTGTAATCTCTCCTGAGAATGTGAAGGATTATCTTGGTATTCCGAAGTATCGTCATGGGGTAGCGGATCTTGAGGATCAGATTGGTACGGTAACAGGTCTCGCTTGGACTGAAGTAGGCGGAGAAACACTGGTTATTGAAGTCACGGTGGTACCTGGTACAGGCAAGTTGACCCTTACAGGTAAGCTTGGTGACGTTATGAAAGAATCAGCGCAGGCTGCGTTTAGTTATACTCGTTCCAAAGCGACTGAGCTTGGGATTGCCACTGATTTCCACGAGAAGAACGATATTCATATTCATATTCCAGAAGGTGCAATTCCGAAAGATGGGCCTTCGGCAGGGATTACGATTGCTACGGCGCTAATCTCCGCACTAACAAATCGTTATGTCTCAAAAGACGTGGCGATGACAGGCGAAATTACGCTTCGTGGTCGAGTGTTGCCGATCGGTGGACTGAAAGAAAAATCGCTTGCTGCTCATCGGGCAGGCTACAAAAAAATACTACTCCCGATGGATAACGAACGTGATCTACGGGATATCCCGGACAGTGTGAAGGAAGACGTTGTTTTCGTGCCGGTGTCTCATATGGACCAGGTATTGAAACATGCGCTTGTGGATCAATCCGGAGTGCACTAGAGAGGAATTATAAGAATGAAAGTAACAAATTCAGAATTTGTAATTAGCGCTGTGGGTCCCGACCAATATCCTGTGGATGGCTTGCCAGAGATTGCCCTGGCAGGTCGTTCCAACGTGGGTAAATCATCGCTAATTAACCGAATGATCAATCGTAAGAACTTAGCACGAACGAGTTCAACGCCAGGTAAGACACAGCATCTTAATTATTATCGGATTAATGATGAGCTGTATTTCGTCGATTTTCCCGGATACGGATATGCGAAGGTATCCAAGACAAAACGTCAGGTATGGGGAGAAATGATTGAGAAATACCTGTTAGAGCGAGAAACACTACGACTAGTAATGCTCATTGTGGATTTGCGTCACCCACCTTCCAAAGACGATGAGATGATGTACGATTGGCTGAAACACTATGATATGCCTGTATGTGTGGTGGCGACTAAGGCAGACAAAATACCTAAGTCACGTTGGCCGAAGCATTTAAAAATAATTAGAGAGTCGCTTGCGATGCGTGCGGGCGATGGATTTATCATGTTTTCATCGGAAGAAGGCCTGGGTAAAGATCAACTTTGGAGCCATATTAACCAGCATATTCGAAGTGAGGACATGAGTTTAGAAGAGAGCGAAGAATGAAAAATTGATCATGGATCACAAAGGGATTTGGAGAAGTTTCGGTAGGAAAGTGAGCATGCAGGGGGATTTTTAGAGCTAAGAACGGCTTAATCCGGTTTTTTCTGAAATATGGCTGGAATTCACGTATTAATCGCTGAGCAATTGCTTGAATGAGTAGTGTATAATATTTTTAAAGGATTGCTAAAAGAATTGAGGAGATTTTTATGGCTCAGCGGTTAGCCACAGAATATGTTAATGCCAGTTTGCGTTTGTCGGAAGATCAGATGTCGCAGTTTATTCACAAAGTGTATGATCCACATGTGCGTCAGCGAGTAAAAGTGCTGGATAACGGCGGGCAAGTGGTGGTGCTGGAGGATGACGGCGGTGAAGAAGTCCATCTGCCCTTTGATCGCAGTGACGGTAATTACGTCTGTGAATTGTCTTTCCGCTTGGAAACACCACACTTAACGAACGTCATGCGGCTCTTGTTTTCCGCTTTTAAGGGTTCAGGTATGGTCACAAGAATTTATAATGGATTCATGATGATGTATTATTATCAAGAAGGTCGAGTTCGCAAAATCGTTGAATATTCACGTGATTCTCATAAATTAGTTTATGAGTACAAAGATACGGTGGGTGAGCTTCAACGAATTTATCGTAATAACGATGTGGAACTAGAGATCGAAGCCATTCATAAAAGCATTAATGCCCTACTCGATTTGCGAATTGTCACGCAAGATTCCAATGAAGTGGTACGAATTGACGGTGAACTACGTCAGCATACTCGGCGACTTTTTGTTTTGGAAGCGTAAGAATAGATTTAGACGATTGTCACAGTTTTACTGAACTGAACATATTGTATGGAGAAAACTACCTGATGATCAGGTAGTTTTTTTAGCACCATGAGGTCAAGGTAAGTAAACCGGTTGAGTTTCCTCTTCTCTGGAAATTTTCCCATCACAATCTTTTAAAAAAAGGGTTGCATTTGTCCCTGATAGATGTTATTTTTAATCTCGTTGAAAAGAATATAGGAACCAGGATTCACTCAGGACATGGAGATGTTGCGAGAGATTTTTCCCTCGAGAAGTGAATGACGTAGGTCCTAGCGGATGAAATTTTTCAAACATTTTATTCCTAGGAAGGGGGAACCGAAAGATGGAATACTCAACTTTCGGAAGACACGTTGCTGTTGATACTTGGGGCGTAGATTTTGATGTGCTGAACAACGCGGAGCTTTTGACAGCTCATTTGGTGGAAGCAGCTGAAGCATGCGGAGCCACTGTGATGTCCATTCAATCAAAACAGTTTGAACCACAAGGAGCTACAGTACTTGTATTGCTGTCGGAGAGCCACCTCTCGATTCACACGTATCCTGAGAGAGGGTTTGCTGCAATTGATTGTTATACTTGTGGAGAGTTTGTTGATCCACAACTTGCGATCGATTACCTGGTGTCCGTATTGAAACCGGACAAAACATTCGCGAAGCAACTTATTCGCGGTTTAGGAGAACTTGAGGTTGTAACGCCCGTTATAAATCAAGTTGAACTCGTATAAAGAAGAGATTAAGCTGGATAGAATAACCATGGATACTCCATGGTTATTTTTTTATAGTATGGAAAGGACAGGTATGAGTAAGGAGTAAATAGGTTTATTCATAAATCGTTCATAAAAAGCTCACGGAAGTCTCAAAATAATAGGATTTTACTGTGATATAATTAACAATGTTTATAAGGTAATAATGCATGTACATTTTACGAGGCAGGTGAATTTCCAATGCACATCGTCGCAGTTGGGTTAAACTATCGAACGGCGCCAGTGGAGGTCAGGGAACGTTTTTCTTTTACGGATAGTGATATGCCACAAGCGTTGCAAGAGTTGAAACACACGAAGAGTGTCTTGGAAGGCGTGATCCTTGCTACCTGTAATCGTACGGAAATCTACGTGGTCGTCGATCGTCTCCATATGTGTGGATATTATATTCGAAGTTTTATGGAGAAGTGGTTCGGGGTTCCTCGCGAAGAATTCACCTCACATTTATATATGTATGAAGATAAACAGGCGATAGATCATTTGTTTCGGGTCACTTGTGGACTAGATTCAATGGTACTTGGTGAGACACAGATTCTGGGTCAGGTTCGTAGCTCCTTTTTATTATCACAAAGTCAGCAAGGAACCGGTACTTGGTTTAATAAGTTGTTTAAGCAAGCTATTACGCTAAGTAAAAGGGCACATTCTGAAACGGCGATCGGTGAGAATGCTGTATCCGTAAGTTATGCGGCTG
Source organism: Paenibacillus segetis (assembly GCF_014639155.1). Lineage (NCBI taxonomy): Bacteria > Bacillati > Bacillota > Bacilli > Caryophanales > Paenibacillaceae > Paenibacillus > Paenibacillus segetis. The sequence continues at coordinate 36,501 of NZ_BMFT01000003.1, read as the reverse complement.
TAGAGCTGGGCAAAAGCATCTTCGGTAGCTTTAGTGGCAAGAGAGTATTAATTCTTGGTGCTGGTAAAATGAGCGAGCTTACTGCTAAACACCTTAGTGGGGCTGGTGCACAAGAGCTTCTTGTTGCGAACCGTACTTTTGGACGCGCACAGGAACTTGCGTCTAAATTTAATGGGACTCCTTGTACATTACAAGAAGCTTATCAACGGATTCAAGATGTTGATATTCTGATTAGTTCTACGGGGTCAGAGGGGTATGTCGTTACAGCGTCTCAAGTAGCAAATAGCATGAAACAACGGCCCGATCAGCCTTTATTTATTATTGATATTGCGGTACCACGTGATATAGATCCTTCGATTAGTGAATTGCAGAATGTATTTCTGTATGATATTGATGATTTGGAGGGGATTGTGGAGAATAATCTGGAGCTGCGTCGGGCTGAATCGATCAAAATAGAGACTATGATAGCGCAAGAAATGGAATTGTTTGAGGAATGGGTTGAGACATTGGGCGTTTTGCCAGTCATTCGGGCACTACAGGAAAAGTCATCTTCCATTCACGAGAGCACAGTGGAGAGTCTATTTAACAAGCTACCTGAACTTGATGAGCGTCAGCGTAAAGTCATCCGGCGTTTGACGAAGAGTATTGTTAACCAAATGATGCATGATCCAATTAATCGAGTGAAGGAAATGGCAGGAGAAAAGGGAGGCGCTGAAGCGCTGGAGCTTTTCACCCAAATTTTTGGTTTGGAGGAGCAGCTTCATGCGGCTTCGGATTCAGAACAAGAAAATGTTGCTTCCTTGGAGTCTCAAGACGTTCGTGAAGAAGAAGGTTCTCCCCATGACAATACTCCATCGTCCTTGATCTCAGTTTCTGTATAATGTGGTGATTTACAAGTTTTTTTTGCTGAAGTGTATTACGGGAATGAATAATTTATGCCCTGAGCCTTCTGTTTGTTTTTCGGATTGCCTTCGTGGCCTGAAGAGAAATGAACAGATTGCCCAGGGCTTCTTATTTATATCCAATTGAATCAGCCATACGATGAACCATGTACATGGAAAATTGGACGAGTGTAGAGTATGCTATTAACAATATACAATTTCGATAATTACGTAATTTCGGTTGGATCGAGGAGTGAATGAAATGCCTCATTATGTTCCCGTTATGATGAATTGTGAAGGACGTCGTCTTATCATTGTAGGTGGAGGTTTAGTTGCTGAGCGCAAGGTGTCCAGCTTGCTCGGAGCTGAAGCTACGATAGTTGTAATCAGTCACAAGTTATCACCTTGGTTACAATCCTGCTTTGAGGACGGTTTGATCACATGGTTGGAACGAGGATATATGGAGGGAGATCTGGAAGGGGCAGCGTTAGTATTCGCCGCAACCGATCAGGCGATCGTTAATGAGGCAGTCGTTGTAGAGGCAACTAAGCTTGGAATTCCAGTAAATCATGCTGGGGATGGAAAGCGTGGAACTTTCATTACACCTAGTTCCGTTCGTAGGGGGAAATTAATTATTGCTGTATCTTCTTCGGGCGCTGGACCGATTGTGGCAACAAATCTGTGCAGAGAAATTGAGAAGCAGTATGGTGCAGAATATGAGACATATATTGATTTTCTAAGTATTGTAAGAATGGTTATCAAACATCGTGTATCGGATATATCAGAGCGTCATGACTTGTTCAAATTACTGGCTGAAATGGATGTCTTGACTGATATTCGGAATGGGAATTTTCATTTTTGGAGTGAAGAAGAAATCACTTCTTGGATTACTGAATACCGGAGGGAAAAATGATGAAGCGTACGATTGTGGTAGGTACTAGACAGAGCCAACTGGCGCTAACGCAAACAGGACATGTAATCGATGCATTAAAACGCCTTTGTGAGGAGCATTCTCTACCGTTTGATTTCGAAATTCGGAAGATCATTACGAAAGGCGATCGAATTCTGGATGTAACGTTGTCGAAAGTTGGAGGAAAGGGACTGTTCGTGAAAGAAATCGAACAAGCGATGCTAGATGGTGAGATTGACTTAGCGGTACATAGTATGAAGGATATGCCCTCTGAGCTTCAGGAAGGGCTTGTGAATGGTGCGACTCCTTTGCGAGTTGATCCTCGTGATGCATTGATTTCACGTCAGGATTACAGCTTGGAGACCCTTCCGCAAGGGGCAAGGGTAGGAACAAGCAGTTTGCGCCGTTGCAGTCAACTACTAGCATTCCGCCCGGATTTGGTGATTGAGCCGATCCGTGGAAATATAGATTCCCGGCTGCGCAAATTGAATGAGGAAGGTTTCGACGCTATTGTTCTCGCGGCTGCAGGATTGTTTCGAATGGGTTGGGGAGATGAAATCACTACCTTTCTTCCGGTAGAACTGTGTCTTCCAGCTGTCGGTCAAGGTGCGCTTGGAATTGAGTGTCGGGAGGAAGACCACGATGTTCGTCATCTTTTGTCACTATATAACGATAAGAATACGGAGTTAACGGTTTCAGCAGAACGTAAATTTCTTAGTGTACTGAATGGAGGCTGCCAAGTTCCCATAGGAGCTTACGCTACATTGGTGAATGATGAGGATGAGACGAATATGATTAGTTCTCCATGCATTATGCTAACGGGGATGGTAGGTTATCCAGATGGGCGAACCATTCTCAAGGAGACTCTCATTGGAAATGATCCTATCCGACTTGGGGAAGAAGTGGCATGGAAGCTTATTTCTAGAGGTGCGGGCGAAATTTTAGCTGAAGCTAGGGAGTGAAGGCTGTGACGGGGAAAGTCTTTTTAGTTGGTGCAGGACCGGGTGATGCAAGATTGATTACGATCAAGGGTATGGATTGCATAGAAAAAGGTGATGTCGTTGTTTACGATCGACTAGCTAACCCTAGTCTTTTAAAGAGGATGAAACATGGGGCTGAGAAAGTATACGTAGGAAAAAGACCGGACCGCCATACGATGAAGCAAGAGGAGATCAATCAGTTACTTGTTGATTTTGCTCTATCGGGCAAAGTTGTTGTGCGATTAAAAGGTGGCGATCCAACGATCTTTGGACGTGTCGGAGAAGAGGCAGAGCTGCTTCGCAAACACGGCATACCTTATGAAATCGTTCCAGGCATTACAGCGGCTATTTCAGTACCAGCTTATGCGGGCATCCCCGTAACACATCGCGATCTAGCGTCATCTTTGTCTATCATTACCGGTCACGAAAGCCCAGACAAACTGGATGTATCGATCAATTGGGAGAAGGTAACGAATGCAACGGGAACGTTAGTATTCATGATGGGTGTCGCAAAAATTGGTTACATAAGCAAACAATTGATTACCTATGGAAGACCGCCGGAAACCCCAGTAGCATTGGTACGCTGGGGTACACGAGCTGAGCAGGATACAATCACAGGAACGCTAGAAGACATTGAGGAAAAGGTACGAGTAGCTAATTTCCAGCCCCCTGCTGTCATTGTAGTTGGTGAGGTCGTAAATCAACGTGAGCAATTGAAATGGGCTGAGTCGATGCCACTCTTTGGCAAACGAATTCTCGTTACACGTGCAAGATCGCAGGCTAGTGAGCTCGTGAATAGGATTGAAGATTTAGGCGGAGAGCCATATGAATTTCCCGTTATCGAGACCGTCATACCCACAAATGAAGAGCGATTGTTGCACAGCAAAACTGCATTGGAGTGTCTTGCAGAATATGACTGGGTATTCTTCACCAGCGTGAATGGCGTAGAGTATTTCTTCAAGCACCTGGAGAGACTGGGAAAAGACATTCGTTCTCTACATAAGGCACGTATTGCTGCGGTTGGTCCAGCAACGAAGGAAGCGCTCAGATTGCATGGAATTGTTGCTGAAGAGTTACCTGGAAGCTATCAGGCCGAAGGGATGTTCGAAGCTTACGGTGATGAGATGGTGGCGGGGCAACAAGTACTTCTGCCAAGAGGTGATCTAGCTCGAACATGGCTTCCACAGGTGCTTCGTGAGAAAGGACTATCTGTAACAGAAGCTATTATGTACGAGACCGTACCTATTGGTGAAGAAGATGACGAGTTATTGAAGCTGATTGAGGAGGGTGGCATTCATGCGGTGACTTTCACAAGTTCCTCAACGGTGACCAACTTGATAGCTGCTCTGAAACGGATGGGAATTACCGATCCCGCTCAAGCCTTAAGTGGTGCTGAGATCGCCTGCATTGGCCCCCTCACTGCACGTACAGCGCAGGAAGCTGGCCTCAACGTAACCATATTGGCCGAAGAAGCTACGATTGATAGTCTTGTTGACTCTCTATGTGAGTGGAAGGCGAGGACTGCAAATGTAGTTGAAAATGATTGATTGTGATGGAGCTGAGGTAAAAGATTTGCTTGTGATGGAGCTGCGATAACGAAATGTTCTTACGATCGCTGTTGTCCCCCAAATTTCTTGATTTAACTATTCAAAAGGTTGAAATTCGGGGGCCAAAGGCGAACGCTTCGCTTCTTCAGAATCATTTCGCTCTCTCCGCTTTATCACAAACTATAATCCAACTTGGGCAAAATCATCACTCACATCTTCGAGTAGAGGGTAGTAGTAATTAACTTTATTTCTGCTTCACATATGAAATAACGTCTAACCAACATGAAGCGTATCCCCGAAGGGGACAGCGTCTCCGTGCACGTAATAACAGTCCAAGGAAGAAGAAGCGCATCTCCGAAGGAGACAGCTCTCCGAGCAGGTGCACAAGTAGTAGAGCGTGCCCCGAAGGGGAGAAAAGCGGGCTCTAGCACATTCCAGCCCGGTAACGCCGAAAGAAGTAGTATTCCCCATCATGTTTAAAAAGGTAATACAGGAGCACCAAAAGTAAGACGTACCCGAAGGGGGAAAAGCGTTTCCACGCACCAAAGTACAGCGCATCCCCGCAGGGGACAGCGAGTAGGAGCGCCTCTATCCCTCCCACGTTCTCGAAGCGGGTATCCAAAGGGCGGCAGTCCTTGGGGCCCTCCCTTAGGGTAAGGGAGGGTTTGGGAGGGATGAGAATCAAACTTAGGAGGTAATTACAAACTATGACTTTTCCAATTGTAAGACATCGTCGGTTGCGTCAATCGGCTGCCATTCGTGGTATGGTCCGTGAGACTGTACTTACTGTCGATGATTTCATTATGCCGATTTTTGTGACTTATGGTAGTGGAGTAAAAAATGAGATCTCTTCGATGCCGGGTGTATTTCATTTTTCACTAGATACGTTAGAAGAGGAAGTAAAAGAAATTGTAGATTTAGGGATACCAGCCGTATTGTTATTTGGTATTCCAGAGGGAAAAGATAGTATCGGTACCCCAGCTTTTATTGATAACGGAATTGTTCAGGAGGCTACACGTAAGATTAAGTCCCTATATCCCGATCTTCTGGTAGTCGCCGATACGTGTCTTTGTGAATTCACAGATCATGGACATTGCGGGATGGTTCATACGTTCGAGCGTGATGGTCATGTGTGCGGGGATGTGCTTAATGACGAATCCCTCGAGCTGCTTGTGCGTACTGCCGTATCTCAAGCACGTGCGGGTGCTGACATTATTGCTCCTTCTAATATGATGGATGGGTTCGTTCAAGCTATTCGTGCCGGATTAGATGAAGCAGGCTACAATCATATTCCGATTATGTCTTACTCTGTGAAGTACGCGTCTGCTTTTTACGGTCCATTCCGTGAGGCAGCTGATTCTGCACCGCAGTTTGGTGACCGTAAGACATATCAGATGGATCCGGCAAATGCACGGGAAGCGCTGCGGGAAGCAGAGTCTGATGTGCTTGAAGGAGCAGATATGCTGATGGTAAAACCTGCGTTAGCATTTATGGACATCATAAGGATGCTTCGGGATCAATTCGATCTCCCCCTTGTCGCTTATAATGTTAGTGGTGAATACTCCATGGTGAAAGCCGCGGCTCAGCAGGGGTGGATTAATGAACGAGCCATTGTAACGGAGATGCTGCTCGGTATGAAACGTGCAGGTGCGGATATTATTATTACTTACTTTGCTAAGGATGCTGCTCGTTGGTTGCGTGGTGGAAATTAAGAGAATATTAAGAGGTTATGCATGAATATGTAGTACATTAATTCGGATAGGGAGTGGATCTGAAGTGAGTGAAACAATCGGAAGACGTCAGGATGAACTTTCGCGGACAGCTTTTGAGGAAGCTAAGCATTATTTACCAGGAGGTGTTAATAGCCCAGTTAGGGCTTTTAAATCTGTTGGGTTAACACCGATTTATGCGGAGCATGGTGTGGGTTCACGAATATTTGATATCGATGGAAATCAATATATCGACTATGTAGGATCTTGGGGACCTCTCATTATGGGACATGCCCACCCTGAGGTAGTAGCAGCATTACAGGAGACGGCATCAAGAGGTACAAGCTTTGGCCTACCGACGCTACTTGAGACGAAGATGGCTAAATTAGTAGCGGAACGTGTACCGTCTATCGATATTGTGCGGATGGTGAATTCGGGGACAGAAGCAACGATGAGTGCGATTCGGCTTGCTCGTGGGTACACAGGACGTAATAAAATCATGAAGTTTGAAGGCTCCTACCACGGACATGCAGATAGTTTGTTGATCAAAGCAGGGTCCGGTGTAGCCACATTAGGTCTACCAGATAGTCCTGGTGTTCCTGAAGGTGTTGCAGCGAATACGATTGCGGTTCCTTACAATGATCTGGAATCGGTCCAGCTTGCATTTGAACGTTTTGGCGAAGAGATAGCTGGGGTTATTGTCGAACCAATAGCGGGTAATATGGGCGTTGTTCCACCTCTCCCAGGCTTTCTTGAAGGCCTTCGTCGGTTGACTACAGAGTATGGCAGTCTGCTAATTTTTGATGAAGTCATGACAGGATTTAGGGTACATATGAATTGTGCTCAAGGTCTTTTTGGTATTACGCCAGATCTAACTTGCCTTGGTAAAGTGATCGGTGGAGGACTACCTGTCGGCGCTTATGGCGGCAGACGTGAAATCATGGAACAAATTGCTCCTACTGGACCGATTTATCAAGCAGGTACGTTGAGTGGTAATCCGCTAGCTATGACGGCGGGATACACTACGTTGTCGTTGCTAACACCTGAAGTGTATGATCGACTGGAGCATTTGTCAGCTAAGCTTGCGAATGGTTTAGAAGCCAACGCCAAGGAACGTGGGATTCCATGTACGATTAACCGAGTTGGTTCAATGGTTTGTCCTTTCTTTACATCAGACAAGGTTATTAATTACGATACTGCTAAAAATAGTGACTTGGGTGCCTTCCGCAAATATTTTGCCGCGATTGTAGAAGAGGGTATAAACATAGCTCCATCTCAATTTGAAGGTATGTTTGTGTCTGGGGTTCATAGTGATGAAGATATCGAAATGACAATTGAGGCACATCGCCTCGCTCTGCAAAAATTGTGAGTCCACGTATAACTAGCCAGAAGCGTGGAGAATGGCTGGAACTGATGCCGGGTAAGTTGATTCCCCCAGAGAATGGAGATCGCTTTGCAGCGGCTATAATCTGGTTGAGGAATGTGCTCGGAGTTCCTCCAAAACTATTGCTGACCTTGGAGAATGAAGGTGGAATTAAGCTTGCGGGTGATCGCTTACGCCTGCATCTATTTCCGCCCAAACAATCACAATATGAACCTCATGCACATGAGCTTACTGTCCTGTACGAGGACGATTTCTGTCTCGTCGTGCATAAGCCAGTAGGAGTTAAGGTCCATCCGGATGGTGCGGATCGTAGACCTACCTTGGCTAATATGGTAGCAGCCTTATATTCGGAACGGAATGAAGCAGTTGCCCCTGCTCATATTCATCGTTTGGACGAATTTACGTCAGGGCCGGTGCTATATGCTAAAAATGAGTATGCTCATCTTAAGCTAGATGAAGCGATGTCTCGTAAAGAAATTGGACGTCGTTATGTCGCTTTTGTCCAAGGAATTGTTGATCCTACATTAACAATAATCGATCAGCCTATTGGCAAGGATCGACATCATAATCAGCGACGCCGTGTATCTCCTACGGGTAAACCCGCTGTAACACGAGTTGAAGTAGCTGAGCAATATTCTTCAGCAAGTCTTGTCAGGCTGAAGCTTGAGACCGGACGAACTCATCAGATCCGTGTCCACATGAGCTATGCAGGACATCCCCTGCTGGGAGATGATATATATGGGGGCAGTACGGCGCTAATTTCTCATCAGGCGCTTCATGGCGAGAGTCTGTCCTTCAGGCATCCGTTGACTGGAGAAATGATTCATGTGACGGATCCTTGGCCGACCGCTATGAACATTTTACGGGGGCAATTACTAGCCTCAAAAACATAGAAGCAGGATACTGAAAATTAGGCATGCACTCTTCTTTTAAGCATATAGATAAAACGAGCGATGATTTGGATCATGAAAATGTATCGATGCAAAATCATGTTTGGATATGCTGAAAGGAGGTAATTGCTCTTGGTTGATCAATCCTACGGATTGCGATTCGATATTTATGAACGTGTTCATTTATCGGATGATGTGATCGGCATTGAGGAATTGGAAGAAATTGAACTTTACCCGAAAATTCAGGTTATTCCCGGTGAAGAATATGCCGCGCTTCGCGGACATTTGCTGTTGTCGGGGCTATACCGCGGAGAGGGGGAAACTCGCGAATTAGAGCATTGGATTCCTGTGGAAATCACCATTCCACTCAGCCGGGTGAACCGGTTGGAGGATATCGCAGTGGAAATTGAGAATTTTGATATCGATCTTCTTAGTGCCCGTAGCTTGAATATTACAGGCGTTCTTTCCCTGCAAGGAATCGAGACTTCCTCATTGGTAACCGAGACTCAGGACTGGGGGGGGAGAGAATTTGTTGCCGCCCACGATACAGTACCGGAGAATCGGAATGATCAAGATTCTGCTGAGTTTACGGAAGAGTCCTCTGAGGATCGGGATCCGGACGAGCAGGCAGAAGTTTTGTCGTGGACGGAGGATTCCTCTGCTTTATTGTCACCGACATTATGGGCGGACAAGGAATATGATACTTCGGAGCTGGTAGAAGTAACCGCAGTACCAGAGTATGCTCAAGAATCTGGGAGTAATGTCTGGTTTAAGCAGGAGGTTTTTTCGCCAGTCGAAACTACCCCTCGGGTGAATGATTCTGCTGAAGCAACAGAAGTTGCGGAAATCTCGGAGGCAGAGTTAAGCTCTGTTGATATGGAGACCGAGGATGTTGTTCCCGTGGACGCCGAGGTAGATCTAGAAGTGTCAGAAGATGTACATGCGGACTTGGAAGCTGTTGCTGTATTGCAGCAAGAAGAAAAGAAAGAAATGAAAATTGCACTAGGAAGTAAGAAGAATAGTGAAGCCGAACAGGAAAATAGTTTTGGTATAACTAAGTTTTTACCTAGCAAACGTATAGTTGAGGAAGTAAATACTGTACCAGAAAAGGTAGAGGAGCAATCTGAATCTACGACAGAACCTAGGGATACCGAGGAAGTATACTGGAAAAACCTATTTATTGGTAATGTAGATGAGAAGACTCCTTTCCGTAAAGTAAAGCTTGTTATCGTACAACGAGAAGAAACACTGGATGATATCGCACAACGATACCATCTTAGCTTACGTGAGCTTCAACTTTATAACCGTTTGCCTGAACAGAATTTATCAGAAGGTCAAGTGCTTTACATTCCATAATAAGTATCCTCCTGCGCAACATATGCGCAGGTTTTTTTATTGGGACAGGGGGGACAGGCTCTTTGTCTCACTCGAAACATGATCGCAGAACAACAACACGTTCGCAGGTCGTTATATTGACTCAAAAGCCTTTCCAAGTTATGATGTTATAGATAAACTTTGAAAGACTTGGAACGGGAAGAGTAGGCAGTAAACCCTTCAGAGAGCGGAATTGTGTCGCTGAAAGATTCCGTAGGAAATAGCTGATCGAAGTCGCCCGGGAGTCGCCTGTTTGAGCTATAAATGTTAGAATGGGCCGGCAAGCAGCCGTTATCTGCATATGAGTGTCACGAATCAAAATCCGTTATCCTTGTAGAAGGCGGAAATGATGCGTGAAACAAAGGTGGTACCGCGAAAGTAAAGCCTTTCGTCCTTTGAGACGAGGGGCTTTTTGTGTTTTCTGCCTTTGTGAAGCAATGCGGAGACACCCTTTCTCAGGATAAGCTTATTTTGCTATGGTAATGCTTAAATGTAACGGAGGTTGATTAATAATGACAGAAAATCAAGAGCAACATTCATCGGCGGATATGCCAACAACGTATGATCCTAAAGCGGCCGAGCAGAAATGGTATCATTATTGGATGGAAGGTGAGTTTTTTAAAGCCGGCCAAAGACCAGATGCGAAACCCTACACGATCGTTATTCCACCGCCAAACGTAACGGGTATGCTCCATATTGGGCATGCGATGGACTTTACGTTGCAGGATATTCTGATCCGGACCAAAAGAATGCAAGGTTATGACGCACTTTGGCTCCCTGGTTCAGACCATGCGGGGATTGCGACGCAAACAAAAGTAGAGCAGAAATTACGGGAACAAGGTCTGACACGCTATGATCTAGGGCGTGAGAAGTTCCTAGAGAAAGTATGGGAATGGAAAGATCAATACGCTAATACGATTCGTGAGCAATGGGCCAAAATGGGCTTGTCTCTCGATTATTCGCGTGAGCGGTTTACACTTGACGAAGGTCTCTCACAAGCGGTTCGTGAAGTGTTCGTTAAGTTATACGAGAAAGGGCTTATTTATCGGGGCAAGTACATCATTAACTGGGATCCTGCAGCTCGTACAGCAATTTCAGATATCGAAGTTGAGTACAAAGAGGTTAACGGCCATCTGTATCATCTTCAATATCCACTCAAGGACGGAAGCGGCTTTATTACCGTAGCTACCACACGTCCAGAAACGATGCTGGGAGATACGGCTGTGGCTGTACACCCTGAGGACGAACGTTATTCCCACCTCATTGGCAAATCACTAATTCTGCCAATCATAGAGCGGGAGATTCCGATTATTGGTGACGAGTATGTAGAAAAGGAATTTGGTAGTGGCGCGGTTAAGATTACTCCGGCGCATGATCCAAATGACTTTGAAGTGGGACTTCGACATGATCTTCCTCAAATCACCGTAATGGATGAAAGCGGAACGATGAACGGAGCTGCTGGTAAATATCAAGGCTTAGATCGTAGTGAATGTCGTAAGTTGATTGTAAAGGATCTTCAGGACATGGGAGTTCTGATTAAAATTGAAGATCATGTGCATCAAGTGGGCCACAGTGAACGGTCAGGCGCTGTTGTAGAGCCCTATTTGTCAACGCAATGGTTTGTAAAAATGAAGCCGCTAGCTGAGGCTGCTATTGCAGCACAAAAAAGTGGCAAAGGTGTTAACTTCATACCAGAACGGTTTGATAAGGTATATTTGCAATGGATCGAGAATGTTCGCGATTGGTGTATTTCCCGTCAATTATGGTGGGGCCATCGTATTCCAGCCTGGTATAGTGAATCAACCGGAGAAATGGTTGTAGCTCATAGCGAGGAAGAGGCTCGTGCAAAATTAGGCAAGGATGATTTGATACAGGATAACGATGTTCTGGATACCTGGTTTAGTTCGGCTCTATGGCCGTTTTCTACCCTCGGATGGCCAGATGAGAGTAAGGAAGACTTCAAACGGTATTTCCCAACAGATGTCCTCGTTACAGGATACGACATCATTTATTTCTGGGTAGCCCGTATGATCTTTACAGCGCTTGAATTTACTGAGCAAATTCCGTTCAAAGATGTATTGATGCATGGTCTTGTTCGTGATAGTGAAGGTAAGAAAATGTCCAAGTCTCTGGGTAATGGTGTTGATCCGCTGGAGGTTATTGAGAAATACGGCGCAGATGCCATGCGCTATATGATTTCGACGGGCAGTACACCTGGTCAAGATCTTCGTTTCCGCTGGGAGCGTGTAGAGCAAGCGCGTAACTTTGCCAATAAAATATGGAATGCATCTCGCTTTGCGCTTATGAATTTGGAAGGTGTGACATACGACGACATTGACATCAGTGGTGATCTTTCTACCGCAGATCGTTGGATTTTACATCGCTTCAATGAGACAGCAGGTGAAATTACTCGTCTAATCGATGCTTATGAATTTGGTGAAACCGGACGTGTATTGTATAACTTTATTTGGGATGATCTCTGTGATTGGTACATTGAATTCGCTAAGTTGTCCTTCTATGGAGAAGATCTTGATGCTAAGAAGAAAACTCAATCTGTCCTTGCTTATGTACTCGATCGTACGTTGCGCTTGATCCATCCGTTTATGCCGTTTATTTCCGAGGAAATATGGCAGCATTTGCCGCATCACGGCGACACCATTACGTTGGCAGAATGGCCGCAGTATGATTCATCACTAGAAGCACCGGATGCTGTTCAAGAGATGAATCTTCTAATCGACATCATTCGCTCCGTACGGAACATTCGTGCTGAAGTAAATGTACCGATGAGTAAAAAAATCGAGCTATTAGTGAAGCCGGGATCTGAAGAATTACTTGATATTCTTGGACGTAATGGTCACTATATTCGCCGATTCTGCAACACTTCAGAATATGACGCATCGCTTACTATCGCTGCTCCGGATAAGGCAATGACAGCAGTCGTAACAGGGGCTGAATTATACTTGCCTCTGTCTGGTTTGATTGACATTAGCCAGGAAATTGCACGTTTGGAGAAAGAACTTGAAAATTTAAACAAAGAAGTAGAACGAGTGGAGAAAAAACTCGCTAATCAAGGTTTTGTTGCCAAAGCACCTGCCAAGGTTATTGAAGAAGAGAAGGCTAAAATGGCAGATTACGCAGATAAGCGTGATAAAGTACTCGCTCGTATTGAGGAATTGAGAAGCTAAGCTTGCGTATTTCAAATATCTATTGAAGGTGAATTACATGGGGGAAAGTACAGAAAAGGATAGTACTCCGTTACTAAACAGCTATAAAGAAGCAGTAGAATGGATTAATGGTCTGATTCCGTTTGGAATCAGACCTGGACTTGAGAGAATTGAAATTCTGCTGGAACGTTTGGGGAATCCACATCGGAAGCTTAAGTTCATTCATGTCGCAGGAACGAATGGTAAAGGCTCTTCCTGTGCCTTTTTAAGCAAGACCTTGCTAGAATGTGGTTATAGCGTAGGAACGTTTACCTCCCCTTACATCACGAAATTCACCAACCGATTCCAATATAATCTGGAGGATATCCCGGAGGGCACGCTACTTAAGCTATCGAATCGGATCGCTCCCTTTGTAAGAGAGATCGCTGATAGTGAGCAAGGTTCTCCTACGATGTTTGAGGTTAGTACGGCGATCGCGATTTTATATTTCGCGGAGGTTTGTTATCCCGATGTAGTGGTATGGGAGACTGGGCTCGGGGGTAGAATGGATGTAACTAATATTGTGACGCCGATTATTTCCTTGATTACCAATATCGGAATGGATCATACGGACGTACTTGGTGACACGATTGAATTGATTGCTAGTGAGAAAGCCGGAATTATTAAACCCGGCGTTCCGGTTATCAGTTGTGTCCAGCAGCCCGAGGCTATCGCTGTATTGAAAGATACTGCGGACAAGCAGAACTCAACATTATATCTACTGGGAGAACAGTTTCATTTCGATCGTGTTCAAACAAATGATAGATTGCAAAAGCTAACCTTCCACGGACCTTTTCGTGATATTGATTTAGAAATCACAATGCAAGGTGAGCATCAATGTAAGAATGCCGCTGGAGTTATGATGGTTCTGGAAGTGCTCAGACAGTATATGGCTTTTGTATTGGACGAGAAGGAATTGCTGGATGGTTTTCGTAGCACATTCTGGGCAGGACGTATGGAGCAGGTATCGGAACAACCACGTATCGTGCTTGATGGTGCACACAATCCAGAAGGGGCAGAGTCGCTTGTTAAGAGCATTCCAGAAACATATCGTTATCGTAAGCTGAATTTGATGATGGGAATGCTAGCCAATAAGCATCATCGCGCCTACTTGAAGCATATATTACCAATAGTGGATACACTTATTCTGACCGAGCCTGATTTTCGTAGGAAAATGGATGCACAGGCGTTATACGATCTTGTAGAAGAACTACGGGAGAGTTATGGTAAGAAAGATTTAGAGATCATCGTGGAACGTGACTGGAGAAAGGCCCTTTCGCTGCTGGAGTCACGGACGGAACGGGAAGATCTTGGGGTAGTGACGGGCACGTTGTATATGATTTCGGACGTGCGAGCAACCCTTTTGCATCAAACCGATTCTGAAAAAGGCTGGTGACTATTTTGTTGAATATTACGGAACAACATGTACATTTTATCGGTATCGGTGGATACGGAATGAGCGCTATCGCCCGCGTTATGTTGGAGATGGGCTATACTGTGACTGGCTCGGATGTAGCTGCTCAAGAACTGACAGAGAAATTAGCTGCTAAAGGGGCAAAAATCTATATCGGCCATACTGCCGAACACGTTCACGGAGCGGATTTGGTTGTATACTCAACAGCATTGCCGAAGGACAACGTAGAGCGAGTAGAGGCGGAAGAGCGAGGAATTCCGGTTATACATCGATCCCAAATGTTAGCTAGGTTATTAAATGAACGCACGGGAGTTGCTGTTGCTGGCGCGCACGGGAAGACAACAACCTCTTCCATGATCGCACTTGTGATGGAGCATTGTGGTGTTGATCCAACCTACATCATCGGTGGCGAAGTTTTGGATCTTGGAACGAATGCGAAGGCGGGACAAGGACAATGTGTTGTGGCAGAAGCAGATGAGAGTGATGGCTCTTTCTTGCAGTATCACCCTTCGCTGGGCGTTGTCACGAATATCGAAGCCGACCATTTGGAGAATTACGATGGGGACTTTGGTCGTCTGAAAGAAGCATATGTCCAATTTCTTAATCAAATTAAGCCTGAGGGTAAAGCAGTTCTTTGTGGTGATGACAGCAATATTCAAGAATTGTTGCCTAAGCTGCATTGTAAGGCGCTCACATACGGTATTGATAGTTCTTGTGATTTCTCGGCTAAGAATATCGTACTAGGTGATCGTTGTGTTACCTTCACTATGATGCATGGTGAAGAGGAACTCGGAGAAGTGGCTTTGTCCGTACCAGGGAGACATAATGTATACAACGCAATGGCTACGGTTATTGTGTGTCTCGAAGCAGGAATTCCATTTTCAGAGATTGCTGAAGCTATAGGCCATTTCCATGGAGCTAAACGACGCTTTCAAGTGCTTGGGGAACGTGATGGTATTCTAATCATTGATGATTATGCTCACCACCCAACAGAAATTGAGGCAACGATCACTGCAGCTAAATCAACGGGAAAACGCATTATCGCTGTGTTCCAACCGCAGCGTTATACGCGGACATTCTTCTTGCTGGATGCATTTAGTCGCGCATTTAGTGAGGCGGATGAAGTGATTATTACGGATATTTATTCCCCTGCCGGAGAAAAACAGATCGAGGGAATTACCTCTTCGAAACTGGTGGATTTAATTAAGGAGAATAGCAACGCGGGTGCAAGATACCTCCCTACAAAAGATGACGTTATTGCTGATCTCCAAGGCCGACTGAAGTCTGGCGACCTGGTTATTACCATGGGAGCTGGGGATATTTACAAAGTTGGGTATCAACTTGCTAAAGAGCTTTTAAATTAGATTGATATAAACAAAATATAAGCGATCCTTTCCCCAAGTTAAATTGAGGGAAGGATCGCTTTTTTTTGTAAATGGCATATAAGTTGCCCGTTGTTCATATTGTATTTCTAGAAGAATGGACAAGGAGTGTGCGGATCGTGAACAAGGCCAAGATGACATTTAGGTTTGACGGGCAAGGGCGAGAATTGGGAAGTATGCCACCAGTTGAGACTGCTAACGAGTACAGTCAAATTCCCGAACATATAGAGGACCTCTACCCCAAGTCAATACAGACGTCAGCTTCCTATCATGCCATGGAAACGATAGATCAGTGGGGGGACCCGTTTACCGATCATACAGGAGCAGGTATGACTGTATTCCCTCAAGACGAATGGAATAACGAACAGCAACATCAGGCATCAGTGGAAAATGATCCACAGGTAGAAGTTGATTGGTATGATGATTATCAGCGTGGTGATCATGGAAGTGAGGATAAGGAGTTCAAGGATGACTTTTATGTAGAAAATTATCGTTATCATCCTAGACGTACCTCTTGGTGGAAGCTGGGTGGATCACTTACTGGAGCTATTGTGACTGGTTTAATGTTTGGATTCGTGGTGTTATCCATATTTAATAAAGATTTGTCATTTCCTATTCCTGGAATCGGCGTACCTAGCCAGAATCAAGCAGGTCAGTCCGTTGACATCCCTGTACTCGGCAAAATTGATGAGGGAGAGAAAGTTGATGTTCCTCTAGTTGTGAACATGGCTCTACCTGAACAAACTTATTATTTTCTTCAATATGGCGTATTCAGCACAGCGCAAGGTGTACAGTTGGCCCAGGAGGAATTACAAGCTTCAGGAATTGCTGCGGCCAGAGATACGGTTGATGAGAAGAGAGTTTACGCTGGGGTGTCGCCTGATCGTGAACAGGCCAAGCTATTAAGTGGAGCACTCAAAGCAGTGGGAGTCAATTTGATATTACATGAGATCGCTTTGCCGCAAGTTGCCCAGTTAGAATACAGCGGCGACACGCAATCGTTAGAGCGGTACTTGTCACAAAGTGCTGATCTTGTGAGTTTACTGAGTTCCTCCTCAGCATCGTTATTGAGCCAATTGACAACTGAAACTCAGAAGGTTGATGAGATTCAGGAGCTTGGTCAAAGACACCAGCTTTGGACAGAAAGCGCTGCTGCGATTCAGGGTAAGCTATCTCAAGAGAGTGAGCAGGAAATTAATGAAATGGAGAAGGCGATGAATAGCGCAGTGGAGGCAATGGCAGGATACAATAAGAAAGAGGCCAAGACGCTACTGTGGGAAGTTCAGAATCAGATGATGCGGTTTATTCTAGCTGAGCAAAAACTAGTTACTATGGGAAATAATTAAGATTCAGTGTGTGCTAGAAGGCAGGGAATTGGAAATACTTCCCCCTGCCTTTTTTGTGTTTGTATTGGCGGTGAATTAACCTTATAATAATAAAGTGTCAAAAAATGGCGAGGATGACATTGTTATAGGATTCTATTCGCTAATTAGTCATTTTAAATTAGTATTTGTAAACATGAGGAGCGTCCTACGTCTTGGAAACAACATCTGTACGCAAAATTATTCTTGCCTCAACCTCACCCCGCAGAGCTGAATTATTATCTTCTCTACAAATTCCGTTTGATATTATGCCAAGTCATGCAGACGAGTCTACCCCGGATCATTGGACACCGGATAAGATTGTAACGGAGCTAGCAAAACGTAAAGCAACCGCTGTATACGAGTCATTGGATTTATCCAAGCGTAATGCTGTTATTATTGGGAGCGATACGATTGTTGTTAGAGATGGATTGGTTCTAGGTAAACCCCATGATGTAGAAGAAGCGGCGTCTATGCTTCGTTTATTACAGGGGAGAAGCCATTTAGTATTCACTGGGGTGGCTTGTATTGATGGACTGAATGGAACGTCACAGGTAGAGTATCGCGCTACAACTGTTACGATGAAGGCCCTTTCCGAGCAAGAAATTTTAAATTATGCGGGAAGTGGAGAAGGACTCGATAAAGCTGGAGCATATGCAATACAAGGTCTTGGCGCATCGATAGTCACAGGAATTGAGGGTTGTTACTTCAATGTAGTCGGGTTACCATTGTCGTTGTTAAGCGATATGTTAGTCCATTTTGGAATTCGTATTCTGTAGAATTACCAGGTAAGGAAGAGATAAAGCATATCCTTCCGAAATGAATTTGCTTATTAAGTCGTTACCTATGGCTTCGCAAAAACATTCGGAAAGAGGGATTGCATTGGATTCTTCACTATTTATGTTGCGTGACATTCCCCATGAGGAGCGTCCGAGAGAACGGATGATCCAATACGGGGCTGGAGCACTCAGTCACGCTGAATTACTCGCGATTTTATTAAGGACAGGAACGCGTCATGAATCAGCCATTCATATGGCCCAACGCATATTGATCGGAATCGGCGGGATTCGTGGTTTGATAGATTTTAGCCTGGAGGAACTGACCAAGCTGAAAGGAATAGGTCCGGCAAAAGCTGTACAATTGAAGGCGGGGATTGAACTCGGCCAAAGGTTGGCAAAGACACGTCTTCCCGATACCGGAACTGTTCATAGTCCACGAGATGTTGCGGATATGCTCATGGAGCAACTCCGTTATTTGCAGAAAGAACACTTTGTTTGTCTATTTTTGAATACTAAAAATCATCTCATTGCTCAAGAGACACTTTCCATAGGGAGTCTAAATGCATCGATCGTTCATCCGCGTGAAGTATTTCGCGCTGCGATCAAATGCAGTAGTGCTTCTGTCATTTGTGCCCACAACCACCCTAGCGGGGACCCAACACCGAGTCCAGAAGATATCGCGATGACGCGCCGTCTTTGCGAGGCTGGCCAAATTGTGGGGATTGATGTACTTGATCACATCGTGATCGGTGACGGAGAGTTTGTAAGTTTGAAGGAGCAGGGCTTGATGTAATATAATAGCGTAGATACAGAAGGAAAGGGAGATTACATCATGTTTGGTACGAAAGACTTAGGGATTGATTTGGGGACAGCGAATACGCTGGTATATACCCGAGGTAAAGGGATTATTGTAAGAGAACCTTCAGTAGTAGCTATTAACACAGATACGAAAAGTATTGTGGCTGTTGGGGAATCTGCTAAGAAAATGATTGGAAGAACACCTGGTAATATTCGTGCGATCCGTCCAATGAAGGATGGTGTAATCGCCGATTTCGATACGACAGCAACGATGATTAAGTATTTTATTCGTCAAGCTCAAAAGCAGCGTTCGATATTTCAACGTCATCCAAACGTTATGGTATGTGTGCCATCGGGCATTACAGCCGTAGAACAACGTGCTGTAGAGGATGCGACGAAGCAGGCTGGAGCACGCGAAGCTTATACAATTGAAGAGCCATTTGCTGCAGCGATTGGAGCAGATTTACCGGTATGGGAGCCAACAGGAAGTATGGTTGTTGATATTGGTGGCGGGACGACTGAAGTAGCTGTGATTTCCTTAGGTGGTATCGTAACAAGCAAATCTGTACGAGTAGCCGGCGATGAAATGGATGATTCGATCATCCAATATATCAAACGACAATATAATCTAATGATCGGTGAAAGAACATCCGAACAGATGAAAATGGAGATCGGTTCTGCGCTAGCGTTAGAACAGGTTGAAACGCTTGAAATTCGTGGACGGGATCTAGTTACGGGTCTTCCTAAGACGATTACCATCACATCTGATGAAATCTCTGAGGCGTTAAATGATACCGTAGGAGCTATTGTTGATGCTGTTAAAGTAACGTTGGAGAAATGTCCTCCTGAATTGGCTGCTGACATTATGGATCGAGGCATTGTGTTAACTGGTGGCGGGGCACTTCTTCGTAACCTAGATAAACTATTGTCTGGTGAAACAGGTATGCCTGTTGTTGTGGCGGATAATCCTCTGGATTGTGTGGCCATCGGTACAGGACGTGCACTCGATAACATTCACTTGTTTAAATCGAAAGGTAGTTCAGCACTTCGTTCCAAACGATAGTTCACCGTGGAAGAAGACACCCTTATGATAAAGCGGCGCCGTCCTGTTGGACGGCCATGCCGTTTTTCTCTTGTTTTATATGTATTTTTTAATTGAATGATTTGTGGAGAAAAACTGTAAGGTTGGAGGGTGCTTAAACTGTCTAAGCTACTTGGCAACAAAAGATTGTTTATTTTGCTGATCGGACTGATTCTATTTATTTCTGTTATGGGTATTACACTTGGACCACGATCGAATTTATCCTGGCCGGAGAAATTTGTTAAAGACACGGTTGGCTTTGTGCAAAACGTGTTTTACAAGCCCGCTAGTTATGTAGCGGGTTTATTTGAAGACATCTCTAACTTACATTCGATTCAGGAAGAGAACGAACAATTGAAGATCGCATTAGCCCACTATGCCAGGGATAAAGCTATATATAACGGGATTGACCAGGAGAACAAACGACTTCAGGGCTTGCTTGATTTTACAGAAGCCCAGAAGACTCAATATGATTATAAATGGACGATAGCTCAAGTTGTAAGCATCAGCGATGATCCCATTAACCGGACAATTGTCGTGAATATCGGTCTTCGTGAGGGTGTTAAAGAAGGTATGGCGGTCCATTCCGCTGAAGGTTTAGTAGGTGTTATAAGTCACGTGAGTAATTTCACCTCAACAGTGAAGCTGATCACGTCAATGGATGGAAAGGATCCTAACTCCAATGCCATCGCCGCAACAGCTCAAGGTAAAGAGAATAAAGTCTTTGGAATGATTGAGACTTATGACCCGAATAAAAATGTCTTTCTGATGACCAAAATTGAAGATCGTTCGTCCATATCAGAAGGTGATACGATCGTCTCATCGGGTATTGGTGGGGTATTCCCACGCGGGATGATCATCGGTAAGGTCACGGATATTCAGGTTGGCGAATATGGTCTTACTTATACGGCATCAGTGGAACCAGCGGCAAGTTTCATGGATTGGAAGGAACTATTTGTGGTGTTTACACCAGAGGTTGAGGAATAATGAGGGCTGTAAGTAGACGTAAATTCATACTTATCTCCTTGTTGTTTCTACTCTTTATTATCGAGGGAACAATCATTCCTTGGTTGATTCCTGGGGCGTGGCAAACTCGTGTCGTTCCAAATTTAGTTTATATAGTGATTTTGTTTTATGCGGTGTATGATAATCGACATTCGGCGCTCATGCTTGGCTTGATGTTTGGACTGCTACAGGATGTCGTCTATTATGGCGCATTGATTGGGGCCTATTCTTTTGCTATGGGTTTCTCCTGCTATATACTCGGGCTAATATTCCGTTCTCAGCGAGGGCGGGCCCCGATGCCTATGATGATGATCGTGGTGCTGATTGGAAGCATTTTACTGGATTCTATTTTATTTGGAACCTATTCGTTGTTCGAACTTACTCATCAACCCTTCACATGGGCGTTGATGAATCACATTATTCCGAACATGTTTGCTCATTTTATCTTTGCGCTAATTATCTATGTTCCGCTCCGTCGTCAGCTGGAGATCATTGCGAAGCGTCGATCCTCGGAGGATAACGCTTAATCTCTTTGGACATTTCCTCACAAGAAAGCAGGAACTAGGGTACTCCTGCTCGAATTGAATAAGAGGGAGGTACAGGCTATGACGGTTAAATCCAACCACGTTACGATCAAGGGCATCAAAGATGGCCTGGTTTTCTTATTAGATGACAGATGCGAATTCGAAAGTCTTCTGGAGGAACTACGTTATAAATTAGAGTATAGCCATCAGAACATTCTGACTGGTCCAATCATTCATGTAGATGTGAAGTTAGGTACGAGAATGATATCGGAAGAGCAGAAGGAAATGATACTCGATATATTAAAGCAAAGAGGTAATTTGCTTGTTCGCTCTGTAGAATCACCCACTTTGGACGGAGATAAAGTTGCCGAAGGGGCCATCATGACACTCAGTGGCATTGTTCGTTCGGGCCAAGTTCTTCACCATGAAGGAAATCTGCTCTTTCTGGGAGATGTGAACCCTGGAGGAACGATTACTTGTACAGGAGATATCTTTATTCTTGGGGCCTTACGGGGAATGGCACACGCTGGAGTAGATGGCAATGAGGACGCAATAATAGCGGCCTCTTATTTGGCACCAACACAACTACGAATCGCTGAGACGATTAGTCGGCCTCCAGACGAGTGGGAGAATCGGGAAACCAGTATGGAGTTTGCTTGTTTACGAGATGGGAAAATGCAGATTGATAAAATCACGAGTATTACCCGGGTACGTCCGGATTTTAACGTGTTTAAAGGGGTGTAACTAATGGGAGAAGCTATCGTTGTCACTTCAGGCAAGGGGGGCGTAGGCAAAACAACTACCTCAGCCAATATCGGCACAGCGCTTGCGCTGCTTGGCAAAAAGGTTTGTCTAGTAGACACAGATATTGGACTTCGTAATCTGGATGTGGTTATGGGACTAGAGAACCGCATTATCTATGATTTGATAGATGTAGCTGAAGGACGCTGCCGTCTAAATCAGGCCCTTGTCAAGGATAAACGATTCGATGAACTATATATGTTACCTGCTGCACAAACGAAGGATAAAAATTCAATTTCTCCAGAACAGGTCAAAGACATCATCCTTGAGCTCAAAAAAGAATATGAATATGTCATTATCGATTGTCCAGCGGGAATTGAGCAAGGATTCAAGAATGCAATTGCGGGGGCTGATCAAGCGATTGTCGTTACTACGCCAGAGCATGCTGCCGTCCGTGACGCAGACCGAGTTATCGGATTGCTTGAGAGTTCACATATTGCGTCACCGAAGCTGGTTGTGAATCGGATTAGAGTCAATATGATGAAATCAGGAGATATGCTTGATATTGAAGGTATTCTTCAGGTGCTAAACATTGATCTCATCGGAATTGTCCCAGATGATGAACTCGTAATTAAAGCAGCTAACAGTGGAGAACCAACAGTCATGAACCCAGACTCCAAAGCTGCTATTGCTTATCGAAATATCGCTCGTCGAATCCTAGGCGATACGGTACCATTGATGCTGTTGGATCAGAAGCCAGGTGTATTTAAACGATTCAAGAAGTTTTTTGGAATGTGATATTAGACTGTTAATGACTTGACCAGTCTTTTGCTTGATTAAGAACCGATGCCTTGTGCATCGGTTTTTTTGCGTTTTGCCCAGCAGAGCTTGTTCATAAACCGGCCAAGCCTCTCATAAACTTTACCATAGCATTATCGGGGGAGTAGTCGTAACAGTGATGGGGGTATCCCTGAACATGCCTTCGGTTACCGGGGAGGAATGAGAAAAATGGATGTGAAGTCAAATGTGAAGAAGCGAAGAGAAGAGCGGATAAAACAGTTAACAGCGGGTGATGTAATATCATTTGCTTCTCCTGAGCGAGGGCGTGAGAAAGTGGGAGTTAACAATACTAATCATGGTAGTTTCATGGGACAATCTAACCTTACGAAAGGTGAGGAAGCAGATCCTGAGCTACTATGGAAACGTGGTCAAGGACGTTGGCAAGATGCCTATGGATCTAGCTCCAAATCTGAACGACCAGAGAACTTTCATAGTAGAAGGTCCTCCTTTTGGAGAGCACTTTTTATCAGACTGGTCATTAGTGCCGCCTTATTCTTCGGTTTCATAGGTATTGAAAAGTACGAGCCCTCGTGGTCTCTCCCTGTTCGTACATTTGTTGCACAGTCTCTGACCCATGAGATTGATTTTGGAGCCGTGGAGACATGGTATGAGAAGACTTTCGGAGGGGCTCCCTCCTTTATTCCAATTTTTAAGCAAAGCCAAGATAAAGGTCTAAAGGTAGGATCATCGGGGGGGTTCGTAATCCCATTAAATGGGGTCATTGCTTCTCCTTTTGCTCTTAGTTTAAAAGGGGTTGAAATTACCCCAGCGGAGATTTCATCTAGTGGAGTTGGAGTTCAAAATGTAGAAACAGGACGGGTCCTAGAAGTTACTCAAGATGCATTCACTGGAAAGACTGTTACAATCCAGCATGCTGGAGGGTATACCTCCTTATACGGACATTTGGAGCAACCCTTTGTACAGAAAGGGGATTGGGTAGAAACGGGTGAGCTCATTGGAAGTCTTGTGCCTTCATCTAGCTCTTCAACATCAACTTTGTATTTTGCTTTGAAAAAGGATGATCGTTATATCGACCCTACGGATGTGATCCCGTTTGATTAAGTTTAGAGGTGTTTCGTTCTCCTTTCATCCATTTTTCGTCATCATTATGTTGACTTCGATTATGACGGGACATTTTCTGGAGCTAATCACTCTTTTTGTTATTGTATTTATACATGAACTGGGTCACGTTGTGGCTGCACGGGGATTTGGGGTAACCGTCTATTCGATTCAGATGCTTCCTTTTGGCGGAGTTGCGGTAATGGAAGATACGGGATACTTGTCTGCTGGGCGAGAGATTGTCATAGCGCTTGCGGGACCATTTCAGAATATTATGCTGATTTTCATAGCTTGGGTGCTTCATTTGTTTGGACTCTGGGACGGGCCGTTTCTGCTTTATTTTGTAGAAGCCAATATACTTATTGCGTTGTTTAATTTACTCCCGATTTTGCCACTTGATGGGGGGAAGATTAGTCAATCTCTTTGCAGTATTGCCCTTCCTTATCATGCCACACTCCTCTGGTCGATTCGGATCAGTCTGTTATTTAGTTTCTTAGTGATCGTATATTCGATTCTACCTCTTCTACTTACTCAGGGAATACTCCAATTTAATTTGTTACTTGTGGGTTTGTTCCTGTTGTACTCTAATTGGATGGATTATCGCAATATTCCTTATCGCTTCTTACGGTTTCTGATGAGTAGAGAACAAGCATTTACAAGACATCTCATTAATGGAAGTATTGTACAGCCGATATTGGCCGATAAAGCGAAACCTTTGGATAATATTTTGCGTCTATTTAAAAGGGAAAAGTATCACTTTATTTATGTGATGAATCATTTAGGAAACATTGAGGCTGTTGTCCCAGAACAGCGGGTGATCTCCGCATATTTGCGAGGCAAGCCAGGAGCTTGAAGCAATGCGCATGTTATAATGAAGGGGACAATGTATCTGATAGAACGTTAACGAAGGGTGAGATCATGAAACGGATGATTGTTCACTGCGAGTCCGGCTCCACTGAAATGGTGCTGCTTGAAGATGAGAGACTGGTGGAATACGCCGCGGAGCGTTCTCAGAAAAGAGGACTGGTAGGTAGTTTTTTTAAAGGAAAAGTTGTGAATGTGATTCCTGGAATGCAAGCTGCATTTATAGATATCGGTCAAAAAAAGAATGCATTTCTCTATATCGATGACTTGTTACATCCAAATTTGGAGAAGCAACCTAAGCCGAAACCGTCTATTGCCGACTTGCTTAGGCCAGGGCTAGAACTGATCGTTCAGGTAATTAAGGATGCGATTGGTAATAAGGGAGCTAGAGTGTCGACCCATTACTCGCTTCCTGGACGTTGGTTGGTGTATATGCCTTCTGCCGGTTATGTGGCCGTTTCCAAGAAGATCGGGCATGAAGATGAGCGGTGCCGTCTGAAAGAAATAGGCGAGGAGCTTCGCACCGATGAGGAAGGGCTTATATTGCGAACAGTAGCAGAGCATGAAGAGCGGAAAGCTATTGCGGAAGACCTAACATTGTTGCGAGATCAATGGGCATTGATTAAGGAAAAAGGTGAAAGAGGTTTTGCTCCTACAGCCTTGCATCATGACCTTAGTATGGTCCAGCGCCTAATGCGTGATGCCTATAGTCCTGAAACGGACGAGATTATTATGGATTGCCCAGAACGGGCTGATGAAGCTTCTGTATTTTTAAATTCAATGTTTCCAGGGCGGACACCACGTGTAGTTGTTTACAACGGTGAGGTTCCATTGTTTGATTCTTATGGTGTTAAACAACAATTGGATCGGGATTTTGGACGGAAAGTTTGGCTTCCTGGTGGGGGATACCTCGTATGGGACCAGACGGAGGCATTAACTGTTATCGATGTTAATACAGGAAAGTTCATAGGTGGAGAGAATTTGGAAGACACCGTATTTCAGACGAATCTGGAAGCTGCTCAGGAGATGGCCAGATTAATTCGGCTTCGGGATACGGGAGGAATTATTATTGTTGATTTCATTGATATGGAAAGCGATAGCCATCGAGCCCATGTGTTAGATAAGTTAGAGCATTGCATGCGTGGGGATCGAACGCAGCATCATATTCTTGGATGGACGAAGCTTGGTCTGCTCGAAATGACAAGGAAAAGAATGAGGGAAGAGAGTACCGTTGCGGTTGCAGAAGCGTTTCCAACATCTAGAGGCAATGGTAAGGGGAAAATTAACGGAATGAGTTGATTTTCCGGAGATCCCATGATAGTATATTAGGGTATGTGTCATAAGTAATGCTTGTGCACATGCTGTAACCGCTCCGATCGGGTATTGAAAGATCGTCCTATTTATAGGCGACACCTGAATTAGGCGAGTCTGAGACATGAGGAGGTGCAAGCAAATGTACGCAATTATCGAAACTGGCGGTAAACAATACCGTGTTCAAGAAGGCGATGTTCTTTTCATCGAAAAATTGGACGCAGAGGACGGCGCAAGCGTGACGTTCGACCGTGTATTGGCCGTATCGAAAGGTGAAGGTTTGGTAGCGGGAGCTCCATTGGTATCCGGCGCTAGTGTAACGGCGAAAGTCGAGAAACACGGTAAAGGTAAAAAGGTTGTCGTTTACAAATACAAACCTAAGAAGAACTACCACAAAAAGCAAGGTCATCGTCAACCATACACAAAAGTGACCATCGAGAAAATCCAAGCGTAAGAAGGTGACATCATGATTGTCGTCTCCATATTGCGCCGACAGGATAACGGTATCGAGGGGTTTGAAGTAGAAGGTCATGCTAATTATGCCAAGGCTGGACAAGATATTGTGTGTGCTGGCGTGTCGGCTGTTACCGTAGGTACGGTCAACTCGATTGAGGCACTTACTGGAATCATCATGGATTCCGAGATGGAGAACGGGTTCTTGAACGCGAGTCTTCCTTCCTCGGTCGTGATCCAGACAGAGGTAATGAATCAAGTCCAACTGCTTCTTGCTTCTATGGTCGTTATGCTTGAAGGTATCGAAGGATCATATGGGAAATATATTAAGATACAAGATATCATTACTTGAAGAAGGAGGTAGACAATAATGTTACAATTGGATCTTCAGTTATTTGCATCCAAGAAGGGCGTAGGTTCCACTCGAAATGGTCGTGATAGTGAATCCAAACGTCTGGGTGCAAAACGTGCAGATGGCCAAGTCGTTACTGGTGGCAGCATTCTCTTCCGTCAACGCGGAACGAAAATTCACCCAGGTACTAACGTGGGCATCGGTAAAGACGACACACTGTACGCGAAAATCGATGGCGTTGTGAAATTCGAACGTTGGGGTCGTGATCGCAAGAAAGTGAGCGTCTACCCTGTGGATACCGCTCCGGTAGCGGCTGCAGTCGAAGCTTAATAGCTTTACTGACCTAGTGAGGCGTTAGAAGCCCCCGGCACTTCAGTGCTGGGGGCTTCTTTTTTGATATATGTCGCTTGATTGAATTTTAATCGACCCTAGTTCATTATGAACGGAAATAACTGATGAAAGACTATTCACTTTGTCGCGTCTTTCTGACAAGGATTGTGATATACTGAGTAATGATGTAGGGGTAAGGGGTTCAACCAATTTGGTAGAGGAACGGGGAAAGTCATGAAACATCGGTTTACGATGCCTGCCATCGTCTTAACATTATCGTTTGTTTGTATGGTGATTATTTACTTCGTTCAATCGCCGCTTGTGGACCTTATTCTATGTATTTGCATGCTGGTCGTACTTTTTGGATATGTAGGGTACATCCAGCGGCAGGCAGCGCACGAACGTAAGGTTCTACTGGAGTCGGTTCAAAGAACGGCAACTTCAACGCTGAGTCATCATCGACATGACTGGATGAATGATCTGCAAATATTGTATGGATACATTCAATTAGGCAAGATTGATAAACTGGCTAGTTGTGTGGAAAGAATAAAGGGACGGATGGCGGTGGATAGTAAAATTTCCGGATTGGGTATACCGTCATTAGTTTTTTATTTACAGTCCTTCCGTGAGATGAATGGCTCTGTTGAGCTCGTAGTTGATATTGAAGATAATTTGAATTTAGGTAATTTACTCTCAAGTGACGACGCTGAGAAGTTGACTGAGGCCATTATTGAAACCGTACGTGCTTTTCAATTTGTGGACCGTTCGACATGGGGCGAAGTACCACAATTGAGAATGTCGTTATACCGAGAAAGTGATGAAGTACTAGTTCGGTTTGATCGTGAAGGTCCGTCTGGGAAAATGGAGACGACACTGGAACGACATATCGATGAATTAATGTCAGGCAAAAGAGTGATAGCCGAGCAGGTTGATCCGAAGCTGTCATCTATGCGGCTTCGAATGCCGTGCGGAAATATAAATGAGGTGAATGAATGTTTGTAGATAAAGCGAAGATTTATGTAAAGGGCGGTGACGGTGGCGATGGTATCGTCGCATTCCGCCGTGAGAAATACGTTCCAGAAGGTGGTCCGGCTGGTGGTGATGGAGGAAAGGGCGGAGATGTGATATTCCGTGTGGACGAGGGTCTGCGGACATTGATGGATTTCCGTTATCAACGCCATTTCAAGGGTGAGCGCGGCGTGAAAGGCCGGAACAAAAGCCAACATGGTGCTAACGCCGAAAATATGATTGTACGGATACCCCCGGGAACAATCATTATTGATGATGATACGCAAGAGGTTCTTGCTGATTTAACACGTCATGGGCAACAAATCGTAGTGGCCAAAGGTGGTCGTGGTGGTCGTGGTAATACCCGTTTTGCGACAGCAAATAATACGGCGCCGGAACTAGCTGAACATGGTGAAGAAGGCCAAGAACGCTGGATCGTGCTGGAACTGAAGGTCATGGCCGATGTTGGATTGGTTGGTTTCCCGAGTGTGGGTAAATCAACCTTGTTATCGGTCGTATCCGCGGCTCAGCCGAAGATCGGAGCGTATCATTTTACAACAATAACACCTAATCTTGGTGTGGTAGATGTTAGTGAAGGACGAAGCTTCGTTATGGCTGATTTACCTGGGCTTATCGAAGGTGCGCATGAAGGTGTTGGACTTGGACATGAGTTCCTACGCCATGTAGAGCGGACTCGTGTCATTATCCATGTTGTTGATATGTCGGGTTCAGAAGGACGAGATCCTTTTGATGATTGGCAGAAGATCAATGCTGAATTGAGACAGTATAATGCCGACCTTGAGAATCGTCCGCAGATTGTCGCAGCGAATAAGATGGATATGCCCGAATCCGAAGAAAATCTGGCGAAGTTTCGCGAGCAAGTAAGCGAGGTTCGTCCTGATCTTGAAATTCTCCCTATTTCCTCGTTAACCAGACAAGGGGTACAGGAACTGTTGTATCGAGCGGCTGACCTATTGGATGAAATTCCAGAAGCTCCAGCCATCGAAGAAGTAACTGAGATTAACGAACGCAAGATATATACATTGAACCAGAGTGAAGACGAAGGTTTCACGATCAGACGCGAGAATGATACCTTTATTGTGGAGAGCGTGAAGATTGAGCGGATGATGAAACGGATGCAACTCAATTCTCACGATGCAATTCTGAAGCTGGCCCGAACACTTCGTCACATGGGCGTGGATGAGGAACTACGTAACCGTGGAGCAAAGGATGGCACTATTGTACAAATTGGCGACTTTGAATTTGAGTTCGTTGAAGGTAGTAGCTATTACTAAATAGTACTCGCTGTGTTATTACTTCTAGAGAGCACCTAAAGGTGCTCTTTCTTGCTATTCAGAGCAAGGAAAATACAGAAATCTGCCGTAATTCAGCAAAAATCCGCAATTGTACTACCTGAAATAGGTTGCCTGAAAGTGTTATTTCCGATATAATGTCCACTATAGGAAAACAACAGTCTCTAAGGAGAGGACGATTGTGAAAGAGCGTTATTACCTAGTACGTGAGGATATTTTACCGGAAGCAGTAATTAAGACGCTTCAAGTTAAGCAACTACTGGCAAGCGGTGATGCCAAGACCGTTAATGAAGCGGTAATGCAGGTAGGGCTCAGCCGCAGTGCGTTTTATAAGTATAAAGACGGAATTCATCTCCTTAATCAAATGGAGCGTGAACGGATTGTTACGGTCTCTTTTGATTTGGAGCACCGTTCAGGTATTTTATCCAAAGTACTTGCGCTGATCGCTGGATTTGGTGGAAATGTGCTTACAATCAATCAGAGTATCCCGCTTCAAGGAAGGGCAAATGTTGTGATTTCCGTAGAAACTTCACGTCTTAGTGAAGAGTTGGATGAAATGATTGAAACGTTGCAAGGCATTCCGGGTGTAAAGCGGACTCATATTGTAGGGCAAGGCTAGATCGAAATATTAAATATGATACCCCGTAGGGGATATTGGAGGGCGAGAACAAGTGAAACCCGTAAAGGTAGGTTTATTGGGACTCGGAACAGTAGGTACCGGTGTGATTCGTATTGTGGAAGGACATCAAGAGGACCTGAGTAGTCAGGTAGGCTCCCCTATAATTATTGAACGAGTAGCGGTCAAAAGTATAGATAAGAAACGTAATATCGATATCGATCGGAGTAAATTGACGGAGGATCCTTGGGAAATTATACGTGATCCCGAGATTGATGTCGTTGTTGAAGTGATGGGTGGCATTGAATCGACCAAAGATTATATCCTTGAGGCGCTTGAACGTGGGAAGCATGTCGTTACGGCGAATAAGGATCTAATGGCGCTCTATGGATCGGAGATCTTGGCCAAAGCTCAAGAGAAACAGTGCGATGTATTTTATGAAGCGAGTGTGGCAGGAGGAATTCCGATCATTCGTACGCTGATTGAAGGATTCTCTTCCGATCGGATTATGAAGATTATGGGGATAGTCAATGGTACTACAAACTTCATTTTGAGTAAGATGAGTCAAGAAGGTGCTTCTTATGATGATGTGCTCACAGAAGCGCAACAACTTGGTTACGCTGAAAGTGATCCTACTTCTGATGTAGAAGGTTTGGATGCGGCACGCAAGATGGCGATCCTCGGTACGCTAGGTTTCCGCACAAACGTGGAGCTAACGGATGTGACCGTTCGTGGTATTTCCTCTGTTACTAAGGAAGACATTGCCTATGCCAAAAGATTAGGTTACGAAATGAAACTACTAGGTATCGCTGACCGTGATCGGGAAGACGATCAATTTAGTATTAGTGTGCAGCCGACGTTGGTCAAGAATACTCATCCGATCGCTGCGGTTAATGGTGTATATAATGCGGTTTATGTATATGGCGAAGCTGTTGGTGAGACGATGTTCTATGGCGCTGGTGCCGGCGAAATGCCGACAGCTACATCTGTAGTAGCCGATCTGGTTGCTGTAGTTAAAAATTTAAAGTTAGGTGTCAATGGTCTGAAAGCAATCGTACCTTATAAGGCTAAAAAGCTAAAAAGTGACGAGGCAATTGCATATAAGAACTTCCTGTTACTTAACGTAGCGGATAAAGCGGGTGTACTTGCAAAAATAACTCAGGTGTTTGCGGAGTATGATGTTAGTTTGGAATCGGTGGTACAATCACCAAATGCTTA
This sequence comes from Paenibacillus segetis, assembly GCF_014639155.1. NCBI lineage: Bacteria > Bacillati > Bacillota > Bacilli > Caryophanales > Paenibacillaceae > Paenibacillus > Paenibacillus segetis. The sequence continues at coordinate 5,174 of NZ_BMFT01000003.1, read as the reverse complement.
CACATCGGACGCTGAGATTATTATTGTTACTCATAACGCAAGTAAGGCTAGCATGGATAAGGTGCTAAAGCATTTTGAGACATTGGAAGTTATTAAACGTGTTAAGAGTGTATATCGCGTAGAAGGTTAAACTATCACCAGCTGCAAGGAGATCAATTATGATTGTAAATGAAGGTGTTCGGGTAAAAGTGCCTGCTAGCACGGCAAATCTAGGGCCGGGTTTTGATACGCTGGGCATGGCGTTATCGCTCTATGCTTGGATCGAAATGAAACCAGCTGAGAAAACGGTATTTCATTTGTATGGGGACCAGATGGCTGGAATCCCGCTGGATAAAAGTAATTTAATATATGAGGTCGCCCAGTCTGTCTTCCGTGAAGCGGGTGTGATGGTACCGGAACTTGAGATATCAATGTATAGCGATATACCGCTAACACGTGGACTCGGGAGCAGTGCTTCGGCTATCGTTGGGGCACTCTTCGCTGCAAATTGTTTGATTGGTTCGCCGCTTGATGAATCGCGATTGTTTGATATGGCAACGGCACTAGAAGGGCATCCTGATAACGTCGGTGCTTCATTATTTGGTGGGATTATAACGGCTGTTTGGGATGGCAGTCATGCAGAATATTTACGTATTGAACCACCTACGGAGTTGGATGTATTGGTTGCCATTCCAGATTTTCAACTATCTACGGCGAAAGCGCGCGAAGTACTTCCTGAAGCAGTGAGTCTCAGGGATGCAGTATATAATGTGAGTAGAACATCACTGCTTCAGGCAGCCCTTGCTTCAAATAGGTTGGATCTTATTCCATTCGCTATGCAGGATCGCCTTCATCAACCCTATCGTTCTTCTCTTATTCCGGGAATGGCCCGGATTTTGGAGGAAGCGACTGCACATGGCGCATTAGGAGTTGCTCTAAGTGGTGCTGGACCAACATTGTTAGCGCTGGTTGATCGGCGCAAACAAACAGAAGCCACATTGGAACAATTTCTCTTGGGTGTACTTAACGAGCAAGGGATTGTCGCAGAAATGCTCTGGTTAAAACCTTGCACATTAGGGGCGACGAAGCTTACTATAGAAGAGGATAAATCGTTCTTGGAGATCATTAAAGGGGAAGTTAGTGCATGAAGACGATAGCGGTATTACCAGAGGGGACAGTGTCTCATGAGGCTCTTCTTCATTTGTTTGGGGATGAACCAGTAGAACTGTTGCATTTTAAACAGATTTCTGATGTCTTTTTAGCAACTGCAAGTGGAAAGAGTCAATACAGTGTGATACCCATAGAGAATACGATCGAAGGCTCCGTTAGTCTTCATATGGATTGGTTGGTACATGAAGTTGATATTCCAATGCAGGTTGAATGGGTATACCCTTCAATTCAAAATTTAATCGGCAGACAGGCAGAATTATTATCTCCTGATGGCGATATCGATTTCTCCAAAGTGACCAAAGTATTATCACATCCTGTTGCGATGGCGCAGTGTATGCAATTTTTACGGCTGCATATGCCTCATGCTGAGCTGGAACATGTGGGAAGTACATCTGAAGCAGTAGAGTGGGTTAAGCACCATCCAGATGAAGGTTTGGCTGCTATCGGTACAACGCTGGGTGCCAAGCGACATGGACTAGATATTCTTGCGAGTAAAGTTACGGATCACGATAACAACTACACTCGTTTTGTTCTGATTGGTCCAGAGCCACTTCGTCTACCTATCAGTTCAGTTCAAGACAAGACGAGTATATTGGTGACTTTACCTGAGGATTTTCCGGGCGCGCTTCATCAGGTTGTGTCTGCATTTGCGTGGCGTAAGCTGAACTTATCGCGAATTGAGTCTCGGCCGACCAAAAAACGGTTGGGTAGCTATTACTTTTATATGGATGTGCTCGCTTCACTGGAATCAGTATTACTACAATCCGCTATGGAAGAAATCGAAGCGCTAGGATGTCAGGTGCGTATTTTGGGAAGTTATCCTAGTTATTCTTTGAGTAAATAATATTTCGGAGGTGCATTAATAATGGCAGAACAATGGATATATTTAAACGGTCAGTATGTGACCAAGGAAAATGCAGTAGTTTCGGTTTATGACCACGGTTTTTTATATGGTGACGGTATTTTTGAAGGTATTCGGATTTATAACGGTAATATTTTTAAATGCAAGGAGCATCTTGATCGGTTATATGATTCAGCAAAATCAATTATGTTGAACATTCCCTTGACATATCAAGAGATGGAAGATGCGCTAGTTGAGACTCTCCGCCGTAATGAATTGCGGGATGGATATATCCGTCTTGTTGTGTCACGTGGTGCAGGTAATTTAGGCCTCGATCCAAATCGGTGTCCCAAAGCCTCTGTTATCATTATTGTGGAACAATTGGCGATTTACTCGGAAGAAGCATACAAAACAGGTCTGAAGACGGTTTCTGTATCGACAAAACGTAATCTTCCTGATGCACTTAATCCTAAGATCAAATCACTCAACTATTTGAACAATATCTTGGTGAAGATTCAATCTAACCTATCTGGTGCGGGTGAGGCGATCATGCTCAACTCCCAAGGTTATGTTACAGAGGGCTCCGGCGATAATATTTTTATCATTAAGAACGGAGTTATTACGACACCTCCTTGTTATTTGGGTGCTCTTGAAGGAATCACGCGTCAGGCCATTATCGATATCTGCAACGAAAAAGGATACAAACTTAAGGAAGAGCCGTTCAGCTTGCACGATGTTTATATTGCTGATGAGGTATTCCTAACGGGAACGGCGGCTGAAGTTATTGCTGTGCGTGAAGTGGACGGGCGTATTATTGGTGAGGGACATGCTGGTCCTATCACATTGAAGCTCCTTGAAGAATTCCGCAGTGTGGTTGATAAGGACGGACTAAAGGTTTGGTAATTTGTTGATTGGAATAATCCTACTCATCTCTATATAAGAGGTGGGTAGGATTTTTTTGTTTTTTGGGATGTCAAAAACCGGGCTTCTGCATAGGATGTATTAATTGGGCCCCGGGCGAAGATCATGGTCCGGAGAAGAAATCTAGGAGGTCTTCCGCACGTGAAAATACACATTGTGAAATCAGGGGATACATTGTTCGATTTATCAAAAAAGTATAATGTTCCTCTACAGAAATTAATTGACGCCAATCCGCAAATCACAAATCCTGACCAGCTAAGCATTGGGATGAAGGTAAAAATTCCTTCAGCTGCGGTATCTATTGGTGGTAACGAAGGTATGACCCACAAACATGTAGTAAAGCAGGGGGATACACTGTGGAAGCTCGCTAATGCTTATGGACTCCCATTACAGTCTCTAATTGCAGCGAATCCACAGCTTAGTGATCCTAATGTACTTAAGGTGGGGGATGTTGTGAATATTCCTTCCACTTCCTCTATGGGGCAAGGGAACTCGTCCAATCAACACGGCGGGGCATCTATGCATGAGAATCCCAATAAGAAAAATACAGGGATCAAACCAGAAACTAAACCAGAGGTCAAACCGGAAGTTAAGCCAGAAAACAAGCCAAATGTCAAACCTGAAGTCAAACCAGAGAATAAACCGAATGTCAAACCCGAAGTTAAACCTGAAGTAAAGCCAGAAGTAAAACCTGAAGTAAAGCCAGAAGTAAAGCCGGAAGTAAAACCAGAAGTAAAACCGGAAGTAAAACCAGAGAACAAACCGAATATTAAACCCGAAGTTAAACCGGAAAATAAGCCGAATATCAAACCAGAGATCAAACCAGAAATGAAACCAGAAATGAAACCAGAAATGAAACCAGAAATGAAACCAGAAATGAAACCAGAAATGAAACCAGAAATGAAACCGGATATGAAGTCGGAGAACTTTGCGCCAGCTCCTAATTTTGTTGAACCGATAAAAATGGAGGAACTTCCATATTTCCCAGAACCTCAATTTCCTGATTTCATGTATCAGATGAATCAACAGCCTATGACGCTTCCAGCTCCAGTCTATCCAACGAATTGTGGATGTTCGGATTGGGGGACACAACCTAACAATAACTTATTCATTCAATATCAAATGTCTTCCGAGAATGTGACTTCTTTCTATGATATCCCACAAACTCAACAAGAAAATTCATTTATGAGTCAACCATTTGTTCATGGGGAGTATCCGGGGGTCTCTGGTTTCCCTTCTAATTCAGCTCCTGGAATGATGGATAATTGCGAACCTACAGGGTTTCCATTCCAGCCTTATTATGCTCAAAATCCATATAGTGCAAATAATCAATTGCCAATGTCTAATGTTAGCCCAAATCAGGGCTTTTGGTCGCCGAATCAGCAGTTACCTTCGTATTGTGAACCTCAGGTATATTATCAACCATCTTATTCATGTTGTGAGCCTATTCATCCCTATATGTATGCGCAAGCTAATAACGCAACAATGAACTCCCCTATGAACTATGGTGGAGTTGGAAGCTGGGGCCAGCCAAATTCACAAAATATGTCCTTGAGCGGTGTTGGTGGAATGAATCAGATGAAAGGAATGCCTGATTCAGATCGTGAAAAGTTAGAATTAAGTGAGGAATTAACAGATCAAGTTAAATCAGAGAAACCTTCATCTAAACTTAAAACGAAAAAAGAAGTCAAAATTTCATCAAACTCAACTTCAAAGAGTGGTATAAAAAAAGAAGGTAGATCCTCAGGTAATGGAGGACTTAAGAAAAATCGTCAAAACTCTAGACGTCGTAATCCGTGGATCAACAACTAGTCTATTTAAAGAAAGCGGGAATAGTCCTGCTTTCTTTTTTTGTTTTCAAATTTTTGATCCTTAAACGCTTGAACAAGTCCGTAAGATATGATATATTATCATTCCGCGTTGAAAGACATTGATATCTACTCAACGTGGAAAAAGGCAGAACGCTTAATAAACAATAAAGCTTTAAAAAGTGCTTGCCAAACTAACACCCACGTGTTATATTATAAATCCGCCCGTTAAACACAAGCTTTTGTAGCTAACCACTACGAAATACCAGGAAAAATAAAGCTTGCAAAACGGTGTTGGATGTAGTAAGATATAAGAGTTGCTGCTGAGGTAATGGACAGGCAACGGAAACGAAGTTGATCTTTGAAAACTGAACAACGAGTGAGTGAAATTCACGAAAGTGAAATTCAAAAAAATAGAGAATTATATTCTCGTCAGTTTCAAAATGAGCACAATC